>CANRGG010000004.1 GCA_947630115.1 uncultured Clostridia bacterium | reverse complement strand
AGATGGGTGAGCGAAATGCTCTGCCCGCCGTATTGGTTGGAGGCGACCTGCGCGATGATCTGCGTCGCGATGTTGCAGGCCGTCGAGAAAGAGTGCGGCTTTTCGATGAACGTGCCCGAAATGACCGTCCCGTTCTGAAGCATGTCCTCGAGGTTGACAAGGTCGCAGTTGTGCATGTGCTGCGCGAAATAGTCGGCGTCATGGAAATGGATGAGCCCCTGCTCGTGCGCCTCCACGATGTCGCGCGGCAGCAGAATGCGGCGGGTCAGATCCTTGCTCACTTCTCCCGCCATATAGTCCCGCTGGACGGAGTTGACCGTCGGATTCTTGTTGGAATTTTCCTGTTTGACTTCCTCGTTGTTGCACTCGATGAGGGTAAGGATCTGCGCGTCCGTCGTGTTGGACTTTCGGATCAGCGCGCGGGTGTAACGGTAGGTGATGTACTTTCTCGCCACCGCAAACGCCTTCTGGTCCATGATCTGGTTCTCCACAAAGTCCTGCACCTCTTCGACGTTGACGGCGCGGTTCAGATCTTTGGAGAGCGCCGCGACTTTCTCCGCGATCAGCTTGATCTGCGCCTCCGAAAGACGGTTGTCCTCGCTCACTTCATTGTTCGCCTTTTTGACCGCATTGACGATCTTTTGAATGTCAAATGCCGCTTCCGTTCCGTTTCTCTTGATGATCTTCATATCCCGCTCCTTTTGCTCTCTTCCGTGAAAAACGCCCTCCTTGGGGAGGACGCTATCATCATACACCATTTTTTGGGGTTTGTCAAGCCTTTGACACAAGATTTTGGGAAAAATTTTTATTTTGAACACAAGATATTGTGGTCTGTGAAAATACTCAAAATATAAAGCGTGAAACGGGGGCGCAAAAAGTTTCTCAAAAGCGCAAAGCTCAAAGGCGGCCTGCGATCTCTTTGGTCCGGGGATTTCGGACGGTTTTGAACAATTTTTCCCTTGCGTTTTCGTCACCGTTTTTTGCAAGTTCAAAAAAGAGGGCGAGCGGCTCGCCGTAAAATGCGACGGTGTCTCGGATCTTCTTCTCCCTTCGCTCTTGAAGGGGCAGAAATCCCTCGCGGTATTCCCGGAAGAAGCCCTCTTTGTCGCCGTTTGCGAGGAAATACAGGCAGCGACAATAGCTTTTTGCGGGCAAAAAGGAGTCCGCCGCGATCTCGTCCAGATATTCGAGGAAATTTTCATCGTCATGCAGGGCGAACGAGGCAAGGGCGATGCGAAGGCGCAGCCCTTCCGAAAGCGGGCTCCTGCCGTCGGGGAGCCAAACTTCGAGCAAAAATTTCGCCCCTGAAATCGCGCGGTCGAACTTTCCCCGATCGAGCGCATTTTGGATCTTTTTCATCTTGATTTTGATAAAGACGAAGTGAAAGATCCCGAACGCAAGCGCGCCCAAGGAGACCGCCCATCCGACGAAACTCCCCTCGACGAGGTGCAGGGCGAAAAGGACGGAAAGGGCGGCGAGGATCATGAGCATGACCCCGCCAAACACGATGAGCCCGAGCCTTCCCGTCTTTTTGGCGGGGGGAAGGGTGTTCGTGAGCCTTGCGATCTCCTCTTTGCGCTGCGGAAAACTTGCGTAAAGAATGCGTTTCCGCTTGATGAAGAGGATGAAAAAGACGATGACGGCGGCTTCCGCCAAAACATGCAGAAAAAAGAGCCCCAAAAGGAGCGCGGCGGCGACGCCGTTGATCTCGTTTCCCGAAAACGGTCCGACCGCGACAAAGAGAAGCATGAAAAGCGGCGCCGCAAAATAACAGACGACGCTCGCAAGGAGAAAATGCTTGGTCCGTTTCATTTCGCGGGACAAAAGGCCGATCGCAAAGGAGATCTCCCCGTCCCGCGCGCCCGCCGGGGATTCGCCGCCTGCGCCGTCCGGATCGGACGAAAAGAGCGCGCCGAGCGGCACGCCGAATACTTCCGAAAGTTTTGCAAGTTTTTCCGCCCGCGGTTTCGCGGCGCCCGTCTCCCACTTACTCACCGCCTTGTTGGAGACGCCGACGAGCTTCCCGAGCTCCCTCTGCGAGAGCCCTTTTGCCGTCCTCAGTTCATAGATCCGATTGCCGAAGCCGTAATCGTTCATCTTTTCCTCCGCTCTTCCGAAAACATGAGGGAATTATATCACAGCGCGAAGGTTTTGGCAAGGAAAGGCTGTCGAAACAAAGTAGAACTTCCGCTTTTCGCTTCAGACGAGGCTGTTTCCGTTGATGACGAGGGAAAATTTGCAGCCCAAAAATTCCGCCGCCTTCCTCGAAAGGCGCATGCGCGAGAAATAGATCTCGAAATAGTCCATGACCGAGCAGAGGGAGGTGTCGATCTCGATGAACAGGGTGATCGTCCCCTTCTCCTTGTCCGTCTCGAGATAGGAGCGCTCGGCGGCGAGGTTCACCCGGTCGTGGATGTTGGCGCGGAGCACGTTTTCGATGTTCTTTTTGACGCGGCTCTTATGCACGTCCGCCTTGTCGGCGATGATGAGCGCCGAAGAGATGTCCGAAACGGGCAGCCCGAACTGTTCGTCGTGGTTGCCGATCGCCGCCATGATCTCGGCGGCCTGGGAACAGCTCAGCCCCAGCCTTCTCACGATGTTGTAGGCGAGGTTGGCGCCGCTCATCGCATGATCCTGCCGGTTGATACAGTTCCCGATGTCGTGGAGATACCCCGCGATCTCGCCTAGACGGACGATCTCCTCGCTCTTTCCGAGCCCGCGCAAGATATCGCCCGACCAGCGGCTGACAATGGTGGAATGGCGGCGGGAATGTTCGGTATAGCCGAGCGCTTCGATGGAGCGCTCCGACATCCGCATGATCGCCTCCACTTCCTCGTCCGCTTTCAAAGTTTCCATGCTCAATAACATATCTTCAAATCTCCGTTACCGTCAGATGTTGGTAGATCTCGTCGTATTTCTCCTTCAAAAAGGAGATGGACCCGAAGGTCGTGACCGTTGCAGTCCCCGCCGCGACGCCCGCACGAAGGACCTCGGCAAGCCCCGCCCCTTCGGACAGGCTCACTGCCGCCGCCGCGACCATGCCGTCGCCCGCGCCGACCGTCGAATTGACGGCGACGTTGATACTCTTACAATAATAGTTTTTGTGCCCGTCGGTGAGGACCGCCCCCTCTTTGCCGAGGGAGAGCATGACGTATTTTGCGCCGCGGTCCAAAAGATCGTAACAGCCCGAGAGCATATCCGCGCGGTCATGCAGCTCCCGTCCGAGCAGCTGCTGCAATTCGTCGCGGTTGGGCTTGACAAGATCGACGCCCGCGTCGAGCGCCGCCAGAAGCCGCTTCCCGTCCGCGTCCGCGATCTTCAACGAGCGGCGATCCACCGCGTCGAGGATCTCGCGATAATAGGTTTCGTCGGCGTTGCGCGGCAGCCCTCCCGAAATGACGGTCACTTCCGCCTTTGCGGAGAGTTCTTTTACCAGCGCGACGAGTTCCTCTTTCTTCCCCTCTTCGACCTGCCCGCCCACGTCGTTGATCTCGGTGAGCATGGATTTTTTGTCGATGATCTTGTAATTTTCCCGCACCCGCCCGCGGTTCCAGACAAACGAGTACGGGACTTGTTCGGCGCACAGCGCCTGTTCGAACATGACGCCGTTCTCGCTGTACATGAATCCCGCCGCATGGCACTTCGCCCCCAGCCGCCTTGCGCCGATCGCCACGTTGATCGCCTTGCCTGTGAAGGCGAGCGACTTGTTCCGCACGAAGTTGAGCTGCCCCACGCCGAGAGAATCCAGCTCGATCGTCACGTCCACGCAGGGACTCATACATACCGTCAGAATCATGTTCATTCTCCCTTGTTTTGCGGCGCGAAGGTCGTTCTCCGCCCGGCGCCGCCGTTTTTATTATAATATATTTCCGCCCGGATTTCAATCACAATCAAAAGATTTTTTGGGAATTTCTGTAATTTTCATGAAAAGAGAGCCTACTTTGCGGCTCTCCCGAAGTGAACTTGGGCGCTTTTTGTCACATGGAGATCATCTGCAGCGTCTCATACAGCTCATAATTGAATTTCTTCTTCATTTCGACGGCTTCAATGATGTCAAGGTCGATGATCTTGTTCCTCCGGATCCCGACGACACGGTTGCCGATGTTTTCCTTCAAAAGGCGCACCGCCTTGTTGCCGAACTGCGCCGCGAGCATTCGGTCCGCCATCGTCGGCGAGCCGCCCCGCTGGATATGCCCGATCGTCGTCGTCCGCACCGAATAATCAGTCATCGCTTTTAGCTCGCGAGCAAACTCCTCTGCGCTGCAAGCCCCCTCCGAAACGACGATGATGTTGGAATGCTTCCCGCTCTTTCTCGAACGGTTGATCCGCATGACGACGTCCTCCATGTCGAATTTGATCTCGGGGACGATGATGATCTCCGCGCCCGAGGTAATGCCGGTATAGAGGGCGATGTCGCCGCAGCGGTTGCCCATGACTTCGACGACCGAAATGCGCTCATGCGAGTTCATCGTGTCGCGCAGCATGTTGACGATGTTGATACAGGTGTTCACCGCCGTGTCGAAGCCAAGGGTATAGTCGGTGTATTCGAGGTCGTTGTCGATGGTCCCGGGGATCCCGATGGTGGGGATCCCGTAGCATTCGGTGAGGCACTTCGCGCCGCGGAAGGTGCCGTCTCCGCCGATGACGACAAGCCCGTCGATCCCCCGCTTTTCGAGCGCAGAGACTGCCTTCCCCTGCCCTTCGCTGCACAGCATTTCCTCACAGCGGGCGGTCCGAAGCATGGTCCCGCCCCGGTTCAAGATCTCCGAGACGCTCCGCATGTTCATCTCGATCATGTCGTTCTCGATGAGCCCCTGATAGCCGCGCTGGATCCCGAACACCTCCATGCCGTAATAGAGCGCGGTGCGGACGACCGAACGGATCGCCGCATTCATGCCGGGCGCGTCCCCGCCGCTTGTCAAAAGTCCGATCCTTTTCATAGATTTCCTCTCTCCTTATATTATGTCCGTTATTTTGCCCGAAACTCGTTTTCAAACGGAAATTCAGACAAGTTTGATACAATCTTCCCGCAAAAAGGTGAGAAGTTCCGCCCGGAACGCGTGCGACAGCTCGACCGCATACTCATACCGCTTCCCGCCATGCAGGATCTTGGTCCGGATCTCCCCCGAATAGCCCTCCATCATGTCGAGAAGTTCGGCAAAATCCTCTTCGGAAAGCCCGCGCGCGTCCAGCCAGAGCACCTGCTCCTTCTTTTCCCGCTCGACGGGCGCCGCTTCCCGTTTTTCCTCGGGCGGCTCGAAGTTTTCGAGGGAGTCGAGCACGATGACGGGCGCCTTGCCGGGGGAAATGTCGATCTTGCCCGAAATGCGCACGACGCCGTCCTTGGCAAGGTTTCCCCGGATCCGCTCATAGACGCGCGGGAAGGCGAGGCAGTCGATATTGCCGTAGAGATCTTCCACCGTCACAAACGCCATGAGCGCGCCCGCCTTGGTATTGATCTTTTTCACGCCCGAGACGAGCCCGCCCATCGAGACCTGCTGGCCGCTCACGATCTGATGATAGGTCCTGTCCCCCGTCTCCTCGTCCTCCTCGAAGTCGGCGAGCATGCCGCAGTGGAAGGTGCAATCCCGGAAATATTTCGCATACGGCTCGAAGGGATGTCCGCTGACATACACGCCGAGGGCGTTCTTTTCGAGGGACAAAAGCTCGTCCGAACTCCATTCGGGGAGATCGGGAAAGACGATCTCGGGCGCGGATTCCTCGATGATCCCGCCGAAGAGGGACATCTGCGCCCCCGATTTCTGTTTGTCCATCCCGGAGATGCGCTTCATCGCGTCCTCATAGACCGCGGCATACTGCGAGCGCTTCTTGCCGAAGCCGTCGAAGGCGCCCCCCTCGATCAGCGCTTCCACCATGCGCTTGTTGACGAATTTGACGCAGCGCATTAAAAAGTCGCCGAAATCCTTGAAAAGTCCCTTTTCCGTGCGCTCCTGGATGACGTTTTCCATGGCGTCCACCCCGACGCCGCGCAGCGCGCAGAGCCCGAAGCGCACCCCCTCGCCCTGCACCGAAAAATACGCCTTGGATCGGTTGACGTCGGGCGGGTAGACGGCGATGTTCTTCTCCTTCATATAGACGACGTACTTTGCGATCTCGTCGATCTTGTTGATCCGGTTGTTCAGAACGCCCGCAAGGAATTCCTTGGGATAGTATTTTTTGAGAAACGCCGTCTGGTAGGTGACGACCGCATACGCCGCCGCATGGGATTTGTTGAAGGCATAGGAGGCGAAACTCTCCATCTGCGAGAACAGCTTTTCGGCGACGGCGGGGTCGATCCCGTGCGATTTGCAGCCCGAGATATTGCCCATGACGGGATTTCCGTCCTTATCCTTTCCGACCTCTTTGTCGAGATCGCCGTAGATGAACTTGTCCTTTTGCGCCATGAGCTCCGAGCGGTGCTTCTTTGCCATGGCGCGCCGCACAAGATCCGCCTGCCCCAGCGAATAGCCCGCAAGATTCTGGAAGATCTGCATGACCTGCTCTTGGTAGATGATGACCCCGTACGTCTTTTCGAGAATGGGCTTGAGCTCCGGCGTCAGATATTGGATATGGGCGGGATCGCTCCGATTTTTGAGATAATCGGGGATAAAGTCCATGGGCCCGGGCCGGTAGAGCGAGATCCCCGCGATGAGATCTTCGAGGCAATTGGGCTGGAGCTGTTTCATGAACCGCTTCATGCCCCCTTGTTCGAGTTGGAACACGGCGTCGGTGTCCCCCTCCGCAATGAGTGCGTATGCCCCGGGATCGTCGCAGCTCTGGTCAAACACGATCTCGTCGCCCGTGTCCTCTTTGATGTAGTCGAGCGTCTTTTTGATATCGGTGAGCGTCGTCAGCGCCAAAAAGTCCATTTTCAGCATGCCGATCGACTCGACCTCTTTCATGTCGAACTGCGTCGTGATATCCTCGCCGTTGCGCGAGAGCGGCACGTTGTCGGCGATCTTCTTGCGGCAGATGACAACTCCCGCTGCGTGCATGGAGGTGTTCCGCGGCATTCCCTCGAGTTTGAGCCCCATGTCGATGACCTTTTTCAGCGTCTCGTCCGACTCGTAGATCTCGATGAATTCCGAGTTCCGTTTCCCCTCCTGCTCGGCGAGTTTTTTGACCGCCTCGTCGTGTTTGTCGGGGTCCCCTTCGCTCTCCTCGACCTTTCTCCGGCACTTTTCGAGGTCGAGCCCCAAAAGCTCCCGGATGGTGGATTTGCCGTCCATGAGCTTGGTGACGCGGTCGGTCTCCGAGTAAGGGACCCGCATGACCCGGCCCACATCCTTGATGACGGCGCGCGAGGCGAGCGTGCCGAAGGTGACGATCTGCGCGACGTTCTCGGGATGATACCGCTTGCGTACATATTCGATGGTCTCCGCCCTTCTTGCCGTGCAGAAATCGACGTCGAAGTCGGGCATGGAAACGCGGTCGGGATTCAAAAACCGCTCGAAGAGAAGATCATAGCGGAGCGGGTCGACGTTCGTGATCCCGATCGCATAGGCGACGATACTCCCCACCCCCGAGCCGCGCCCCGGCCCTACGGGAATGTCGTGCAGGCGGGACCAGTTGATATAGTCCCAGACGATGAGGAAATAATCGGCAAAGCCCATCTTGATGATGATCGAAAGCTCGTATTCGGCGCGCTTTTTGATCTCCTCCGTCAAAACGGGATAGCGCTTGGGAAGTCCGTCCCAGGTGAGACGGGTGAGATATTCGGGGCTCGGGGTGCCGTCGTCCGCCGTGTAGAGCGGGATGAGCGACTTGTCATAGACGGGCGAGCCGTTGTCTTTGAGGTTGAACGGCGTATCCGTTTCGGAGACTTTATCGGCAATTTTTCGGGTGTTTTCGATCGCCTGCGGCAGCTGCGGAAAGAGCGCCGCCATCTCGTCGCCCGACTTCATGTAAAATTCATGGGTCTGCATCTTCATGCGGGCGGGATCGTCGAGCGTCTTTTTCATCTGGATGCACATGAGCACATCCTGCATTTCCCAATCCTCTTTGTGGAGATAATGGACGTCGTTCGTCGCGACGAGCCCGATCCCCGTCTCCTCGGAGATCTTGACAAGCTGCGGCAGGATCTGCTTTTCCTCGGGGATCCCGTGGTCCTGGATCTCGATATAAAAATCTTCGCCGTAGATCTCCTTCATGGAGAGGGCGAACGCCTTCGCCTCGTCGTATCTTCCCGCCATGACGAGCCGCGGCAGCCGCCCCGCCAGGCAGGCGGAGAGGCAGATGACCCCCTCGGAATGCGCCTTCAAGGTCTCATAGTCGATCCGCGGGCGATAGTAGTAGCCGTCGACGAAGGCGAGGGAGTCCATCTGCACGAGGTTGACATAGCCCGCCTTGTTCTTGGCGAGCAGGATGAGATGGTCGGCGTGCTGCCCCTCTTTGACGCGGTAATCGTCCACGAGATAGAACTCGCAGCCGATGATGTACTTGATCCCGCGCTTTTTGCATTCCTCGGCAAAATAGAGCGAGGCGTACATGTTGCCGTGATCGGTCACCGCGACGGCGTTGATCCCGTTCTGTTTGCAGTGTTCGACGAGCTCATCCACCTTGACGGCGCCGTCGAGCAGGCTGTATTCGGTATGGAGATGGAGATGTACAAAATCGGTCATGGAATTTGCGCCTTTTTCTTTTGATTTTTCTGAAAACGGAAGGTTTTCTTTACCGATCCTCCCGCGCGCCCATCGCGAGAAGTTTTTTCAAACGATGATAAAGACAGCTCTTGGAGATGAGGAGCTTCTCCGCAAGTTCGGAGAGCGAAAGTTCGGGATTTTCGATCCTTGCGCGTGCCGTTTCCAAGAGTGCGGGGGCAAGATCGTCGAGTTTTCCCTCTTTTTTCAGTTTTTCGAGCTGCAAAATATGTTTCGCGCTTGCGATCGCGGCCTTGTCGGCATTTCCCGCATAGCAGTTCTCCTTGCGGTTCTCGAGATTGTTCTCCTCGCGCGCCGCGGCGACGGAGCCGAGGATCCGGACCGCCCCCTTTGCGCCGAGAACGGCCAGAAAATCGGAAATCGCCTCCCGGCTCTTGGTGTAGACGACCGATCTGCCGTTTCTCTGTACGATATTTCCGAGGAGCTGGACCCTGTCGAGCAGGGAAAGACAGCCCTCCGCCCGCTCTTTGTCCGCAAAGACGATCTCAAGATGGTATCCGGTCTTTTTGCCCTCTTTGGGGAGGGTGCAGCTCCCGCCCCCCAGAAACGCCCCTTTGAGATAGCTTTCGGGGTCCGTCCCGCTCCGATCCTTCCCGCCGAAGGCGGAGATCTTTTCCGCAAGTTCCTCTCCGCCCGTCCCCGTATAGGCGAAGGTCAGCTTGTCCCTGCCCTGCCGTCCGCCGCGGACGACTTCGCGCAAAGACATCTCCACGCCGAAGAGCCGCTCGGAAAGGGCGACAAGATATGCCGCGATCTCCTCGCTTTCGAGCGTGAAGGAAAAGCCCGCGCCCTCCCCGTTCCCGGACGCCGGGATCCCGCCGCCCGCGTCGAGCGCGCCACAGAAGAGCGAAAACATGTCCTCCCGCGCCGGGGGGACAATTTTGACGAGTTCCCGTTTGATCTCCCTCGTAAAATTCATCATATTCTCTTATCCATGCTGTTTTTTATAGGCCGCAAGGCGGAAGGACGGTAGCCTTCCGTCGATGTTGTCGATCCTGTCGAGGGGCACACCCACCCGCGCGATCTGTTCTTCAGCGATCTTCACGTCCCCGATCCGCTTCGGGGAATGGGCGTCCGAATCGAGCACAAACCGCACCCCCGTTTGCACGACTTTTTCGAGTTCCTCGTCCGAAAAATGGGTCTTTTTACCGCTCAGTTCGAAATAGGTCCCGTAGTCCCGGCAGCATTTCGCAACTTCGGTCACGTCGCAGTAGCACTGAAAATTGACGTGGGTGAGGATGTCGATCGGATTGCGCTCGACGGCGCGGATATAGGCGAGAGTCTGCTCCCGCTTCACCCGCTCCGAAGGCTTCCAATGGAGATTGTAGCCGAGATATCCCCGCCAGCCGTTGGAAAAGTCGCGGAAGGTCTCATGATGGCTGAACGCATGGAACCCCGCGAGGTAGACGTCGAAATAAGGGAAGTCCTCCTCGGTGAGATCGCTGCCGCCCTCTCTGCCCAGGATGTTCCCTTCAATGCCGACAAGGACCTTCACCCCCGTCTCCTCTCTCGCCCGCTGGATCTCGCGAATATAGCGCTCCCGCTCCTTCCGTTTGAGCCCGAAAATGACGTGGGTGAAACCGTGATCGGTGATCGCAATCTCTTTCAGTCCCAATTCCTTCGCGCGGAGGGCGTTGTCCGTCGCCGTACAGTGCGCGTCGGAATATTTCGTATGGGTATGATAATCTGCCGTAAGCTCCATGAATGTTCCTATGTATCCCAACCGAGGCGGCGGATCTCCTCTCGAAGCGCGATCCCCGTCTTTTTTTGCACCGTTTCCTTCACGAGGGAGAGAAGTTTGCCGATATCCTCCGCGCTCCCACCCTCGTTGATGATAAAATTCGCATGCCGGGGGGAAACGTACGCCCCGCCGCAAGAGACGCCCTTCAGGCCGCATTCGTCGATGAGTTTCCCCGCGGACAGTCCCGGCGGATTGACGAAACAGCAGCCCATGCTCCGCCCTTTGGGAAGATCCTTCCGCTTTTCGCGGAAAAACCCGCTCCTTTCTTCGAGAATCTCGCGCGGCGTCCGCGTTCCCCGCAAGACCGCCGCGATCACCGGGAGCCCCGCCTGAAAGAGGCTCCTCTTTTCCGAAAATTCGCATTCGGAAAGGGAAAAGCCGCGCAATTTTCCGCTGTCGATCGCATACACCCGCTCGACGACATCCGAGAAATGCCCTTCGGCAACCCCGGCGTTCATGACGATCCCCCCGCCGACCGACATGGGAATGCCGGTGAACGGTTCGAACCCGCCGAGGGAGCGCTCCCGCGCAAATCGGCAGAGCGCGCCGCCCGTGACGCCCGCGCCCGCAAAAATTCTGCCGTTTTCCGCAAGAAACAGCCCGCAAAGCCCTGTAAAACGCACCAAAACCCCGTCGAACCGCCCTTCTTGGGGCAGAACGTTCGCCCCCGCCCCCATCATGAGATAGGGGATCTTCTCCCTTTGCAAAAATTTCAAGAGCGCCGCCGCGCTCTCCGCGCTCCCGGGCATGGCGCAGACCTCTGCGACGCCGCCGCAGCCGATCGTCGTGTGCCGCCGGAAGGAAAAATCCTTTTCAAGCGGCAGCCTTGGAAAGCGCTCTGAAAGTACAGAAAAACGGTCCAATCCGAAGCTCCTTATATTCTACCATAGTTTGCCCTATAATTCAAACGGTTTTCAGAAATTTCCTCAGATTTTTTTCATCGCCCTGCCGCGCCGCCTGCAAGATCTCCCCGAGCGCCTCTCGGGAGGAAAAAACGCCGACGGTGCTTGCGGGCTTTTCGGCAAAATCCCCGTCCTCTTCCGCCGGATACATCCCGATCTCCCCAAGCTTTTCCCCCGAGGCGAGCAATTCGTCCAGAAGCGCCAGGCAATCGTCCCTTTTTTCGGTCGAGAGCACCGAAAAATATTGGTACAGATCGCAAAATGCGGGCAGCGGTCGATAAAAGACGTTCTCGCCGCGGGTCTTGAAACGGCAAAGATCGCGCTGGGTGCCCAGAAGATAGCGGTATTCGCCGCTCAAAAATTTCGTGTAGGCGAGATCGGAGGACATCGCCTCGCCCCGAACGCCCGAAAGGAACGCTGCGGCCTCCGCAAGGTTGGAGCCCCCGCAGGAGATCGCCGTTTTCCCCTCTTCTTGAAAATCGTCGCTCTTTGAAAACAGGGCATAGCCCCCCTTGCACCAGGGATAGGCGAGGGTCTTTCCGCCCACTTCACCGCCCGGAAAGGAATACGGCAGGGGCTGCGAACGCTCCAGATAAGCGGAGAGCCCCACCCCGAAGGAGAGGACGTCGGGCGCCTTCCCTTCCGCAAACGCCGCCTCCGCCCCTTCCGCGGTATAGGAGCCGATGAGATAATACACGCCGCTCCGCTTTTTTTCGACGCGCCGTGCCGCGCTCTTCAAAAACGCCGTCCGCGAACCCCTTCCCCCCTCGAAGGTATCCACGTTCCAGACGCGAACGATCCGCTTTTCCGCCTCGACCTCCTTCTTTTCGGCGGGGAAAAACGCCGCAAGCAAGATCACCGCCGCGGAGAGCAAAAAGCACACGCCCGCCGCGAGATGTTTTTTGAAATTTCTTTTCGGCTTGTCTTTCACAACAATCAATCTATGAGAAAAAAAAGAAATTTAGCACTTTCCCGCCTGATCTTTCGAAAAAACCGCCGCGGGAATTGAAAAAACGCCGCAAAACACAAAACGCCACGGGGGATCCGCGATGCCGCTTGTCTGAAAATCCCGCCGCAAGAACACAAAACCGCTACATGGTCCCGAAATTTTGCTTATCACCATCCCGCCGCGGGCCTTTTCCCTCGCTCCGGCCCAAAATCCTACCGTAAAAATATTTCAAGGGGACGCCGAACGGCGTCCCCTACGCGTTTTTATGGGAGATTCCCACAAAAACTCTATCTGAAAGCGGTTCCCCGCCACAGACAGCAGTATGTGCGTTCCCTCTCGGTTTATACCTTTAACCTCTATCCTGGAAACTGTCACAGCAGGTGCAATGTCCGCCCTCGCAGACGTTCCCGACGTGGATCTTGTCGAGCTCGCAGTGCATGCCGTCCTGGTTGAAACGGCATTTCGTCACGCCGCAGGAAACACCGCAGTTCATGCAGTTCGTATTGTTGTCCATATCCGCCCTCCTTCATCCTCTATTCTGCGCAATTTTCGAAAACCTATCAAAAGTCGTTTGACAAACTCCGCGCAAGTTTGTTACAATAGAAAAAAGGAGATTTCATATGAAAGTCATACTCAAAGCGGACGTGAAAGGCAGCGGCAAAAAGGGCGAGATCCTCGAAGTTTCGGACGGCTACGCCAAAAATTTCCTGCTCAAAAAAGGGCTCGCCGAGATCGCGACCGCAAGCGGGATCAACGAGATCGAGCAAAAGAAAAGAGCCGACGAATTCCATCGGGCGGAATACGTAAAAGCGCAGAAAGAGCTTTGCGCAAAACTCAACGGGACCAAAGTCACGGTCCCTATCCGCGCCGGCGAAAACGGCAAAGTGTTCGGCTCCGTCACGAACGAAAAGATCGCAGCCGCCCTTCAGGAGCTCGGCTTCACGGTCGATAAAAAGCGCGTCTCCACCAAGGAGCCCCTCAAAAACGTTGGCGAATACGACGCCGAAGTTCGCTTCATGGAGGGTGTGACCGCCAAGATCCGGATCGCCGTCGTCCCCGTCTGATTCGTTCTCCCAAAACCGAAAACCTCGCCATTTGGCGAGGTTTTTTCAATATTTTACAATGATTCTCCTATATTATGTCTGACATAGTACTATGCAAAACGGCAAAATCCGCGATTTCGCGAGCATTTTCCCCTCTTTATTTGTTCTTTCTGCGGCCGTAATAGGCGTTGAGGTACATCGTCTTGATCTCCTCGATCAGGGGATACCGCGGGTTCGCGCCGGTGCATTGATCGTCGAAAGCGTCCTCGCTCATCTGGTCGAGCCGGGACAAGAACTCCTCTTCCGTATACTTTTCGCCGAGCGCTTCCTTGATGGTCCCGGGGATCCCAAGCGCTGTTTTGAGCTCGCCGAGTTTTTTCAGGAGAGATCCGACGAGCTCCTCGTCGGTCTTTCCTTTGAGATTCAAGACCCGCGCGGCGTCCGCATAGCGCGCCCTTGCCTGCGGATAGGCGTATTGGGGGAAGGAGCCCATCTTCGCGGGCTGTTCGCTGCTGTTGAAGCGGATGACCTCTTCGAGCAGAAGGGCGTTCGCGATCCCGTGCGCCAGATGGAAATAGGAGCCGAGCTTATGCGCCATGGAGTGGCACACGCCGAGGAAGGCGTTGGCAAACGCCATGCCCGCCATCGTCGCCGCGTTTGCAACTTTCTCGCGCGCTTCGGGATCCGCCGCTCCCTTTTCGTAGGCGCGCGGCAGATATTCGAAGAGAAGTTTCAAGGCTTCCTTGGCGATCGCGTTCGTGACGTCCGTCGCCATGAGCGAGGCGATCGCTTCGAGCGCGTGGCTCACCGCGTCGATCCCCGAGGCCGCCGTCAGTCCCTTGGGAATGTTCATCATGAGGTCGGCGTCCACGATCGCCATGTCGGGCAGAAGTTCATAATCTGCGAGCGGGTATTTCGTGCCGGTGCGCTCGTCGGTGATGACCGCAAACGGCGTGACTTCCGAGCCCGTTCCCGCGGTCGTCGGGATCGCGACAAAGAGCGCCTTTTCTCCCATTTTGGGGAAGCCGTAAACGCGCTTTCGGATGTCCATAAAGCGCATGGCCATGTCCTCGAAATTTGTCTCGGGATGTTCGTAGAGCACCCACATGATCTTCGCCGCGTCCATCGGCGAGCCGCCGCCGAGGGCGATGATGACGTCGGGACGGAACTCCTCCATCCGCTTGGCGCCCTCCCGCGCGGTCGCGAGGGTCGGATCGGACTCCACCCGGAAAAATGTGGTAAATTCGATCCCCTCCGCCGAGAGGATCTCCTCGATCTTCTTGGTAAAGCCGCTCTCAAAGAGAAATTCGTCGGTGACAAGGAAGGCCCTCTTCCGCCGATAGCACGACTTTCCGAGTTCTTTGAGCGCGGGAGCGATACTTCCGCGCTTGAAGTAGATTTTTTCGGGGGCTCTGAACCAAAGCATGTTTTCTCTCCTCTCCGCGACCGTTTTGATGTTGAGCAAATGTTTGACGCCGACGTTTTCCGAGACCGAGTTGCCGCCCCAGCTGCCGCAGCCGAGCGTGAGCGAAGGCGGAAAGCGGAAGTTGTAAAGATCGCCGATCCCCCCCTGCGAAGAGGGCGTGTTGACGAGGATCCGGCAGGTGCGGAGCCGTTCACGGAAGCGGTCGATCTTCTCGCGCTCCGCCTCGTTGACGAAGAGCGAAGAGGTGTGCCCGAGCCCGCCGTCTCTGACGAGCCGATCCGCCTTATTCATCGCGTCCTCGAGGTCGGCGGCGCGGTACATGGCGAGCACGGGAGAAAGTTTTTCATGCGCGAAGGGCTCCGAAAGCTCCGTCGATTCCACCTCGCCCACCAGAACTTTGATCCCGGCGGGCGGCGAAAAGCCCGCCATTTCGGCGATCTTCCCGGCGGACTGCCCCACGATCTTCGCGTTGATCGAGCCGTTCACCATCATCACCTTCCGGACCATTTCGGTCTCCTCGGGGGAGAGAAAATAGGCGCCGCGGTCGCGCATTTCCCGCTTGAACGCCTCATAGATCCCATCAAGGACGATGACCGACTGCTCGGAAGCGCAGATCATGCCGTTGTCGAAGATCTTGGAATGGAGAATGGACGAGACGGCGAGTCTGAGATCGGCGGAAGTATCCACGACGGCGGGAACGTTCCCCGCGCCCACGCCGAGCGCCGGTTTTCCCGAAGAATAGGCGGCTTTCACCATGCCGGGACCGCCCGTTGCCAAGATCATGTCCGCCTCGCGCATGACCATGCCCGAAAGCGGAACGGTGGGAAGATCGATCCAGCCGATGATGTCCTCGGGCGCGCCCGCCTTCACCGCCGCCTCGAGGACGATCTTCGCCGCCTCGATCGTGCATTTTTTGGCGCGGGGATCGGGATCACCGCGGCGAGCACGCCGATCGGCTCCGCCGTGCGCGTATAGCCGTACGTCTCGTCGCGCTCGATGACGCCGCAGGTTTTCACATCCTTATAGGCGTTGTAGATATATTCGGACGCATAGTGGTTTTTGATGACCTTGTCCTCCACGACCCCCATGCCCGTCTCCTCCGCCGCAAGTTTTGCGAGCGGGATCCGCGCCCGGTTCGCGGCGAGCGCCGCACGGTAGAAGATCTCGTCCACCTGTTCCTGCGAAAAGGTCGCGAACTTCTCCTGCGCCGCTCTGACGCGGGCGAGCAGTTTCGTGAGCGATTCCTCGTCGGATACGATAAAATCTGCCATTTTCACCTCTTTCCCGCCGCGGAACGCGGCGGGTCTCTTTCCTATTTTCGTCTTTTCTCAATCATACCATTCTCTTTTGCATTTGTCAATCTCACGCCGGACCAATTTTCTTTTATTTGTCACTTATTTTTCAAACCTTTCCTTGACAATCTCACTCATTATGGTTAGAATAATACTGAGGAAAGATATGCTCGAGCTCAAACATCTGACAAAAATCTATCATTCGAAGGACGGCGGGGACGTGCGCGCCCTCGACGACGTGAACCTCTCCTTCTCGGATACGGGGCTTGTGTTCCTCACGGGGCGGAGCGGGAGCGGAAAGAGCACCCTTCTCAATCTCATGGGCGGGCTCGACGAGGCGACGAGCGGCGAATTTGTCGTCATGGGAAGATCGAGCTCCAACTTCTCCCCCGCCGATTTCGACAGCTACCGCAACACCTTCGTCGGCTTCGTCTTTCAGGAATACAATGTCCTGAGCGAATTCAACGTCGAGGAGAACGTCTCCCTTGCGCTCGAGCTCCAAGGAGACACGGGCGGCAGGGAAAAGGTGCAGCAGATCCTCGAAGAGGTCGAGCTTTCCGAGTTCGGGAAACGCAAGCCGAACACCCTTTCGGGCGGACAGAAACAGCGCGTCGCGATCGCCCGCGCCCTCGTCAAAGACCCGCAGATCATCATGGCGGACGAGCCGACGGGCGCCCTCGACTCGGCGACGGGCAGGCAGGTGTTAAAGACCCTGAAAAAACTCTCCAAGACCCGTCTCGTTCTCGTCGTCTCCCACGACCGCGAATTTGCCGAGACGTATGGGGACAGGATCATCGAGCTTCAGGACGGCAAGGTCGTCTCCGACGTGACCAAACGGCGGGAGCAGCCCGAAGTTCTCTCGCCCGCGGTCCTCAAACTCGGCGAAGGCACCCTTCTTCTCCGCGGCGGGGAGTCGGATGGGGAAGCTCTCGAGACGGTCAAGGCGTTTTTGCGGGACGGGAAGGGCGAGCTTCTGCTTTCGAAGGATCCCGAAGCGATCGGCGATTTCAAGCGGGCGAACCGGATCGATCAAGAGGGCGTCCGGGAGGCGTTCGTCCCCACGGAGCCCGCGGCGGAGAGCGAGGGCGGAAAGCCGGTCCGCTTCATCCGTTCCCGTCTGCCCTTTTCCAAGATCTTCAAGATCGGCTTTTCGGGGCTCCGGCTCAAACCCGTCCGTCTGTTTCTGACGATCTTGCTCTCGGTCGTCTCCTTCATCATGTTCGGGCTGTTCTCCACCATGATGCTCTATGACGAAAACCGCGTGCTCGAAAATTCCTTTGCAAAGAGCGAATACAGCCATCTCACCTTTACGAAATCCTACAACACCCGCGTGACGGGCGCGCCGCTCGGCAATTACGACTATGAGACCCGGGCGAATTTCTCCCCGGAGGAGATCTTTGCGCTCGGCGGCAGCGAAGCCTTCGGCGCCTATTCGGTGAGCGAGATGTTCCCCGCCAATGCGGAGATCGCCTCGGAATATCAGGATTTTTATTTCCCCCGTATCAACCGGATCGCCTGCGTTCCGGCGGACAATCCTCTGCGGAAAGATCTCGTCGCGGGGCAGTACCCCGAGCGAGAGGACCAGCTCGCCGTCAGCGAATACTTTCTCGAATGTATGAAAAACGCCTCCTTTACGCAGCTCGACGCGAACGGGGAGAAGCGCGGCGCCAAAAAGATCAACGGCGCGGAAGATCTCATCGGGGAACGGGTCCTCTTCGGCGGACAAGTCTTTGAACTGACCGGCGTGTTCCGGGGCGGGCTCTCCGAAAAATACGACCTGCTTAAAGACGGTTCGAGCGACAACTGGGTGCTGGCGACCATGCACCAGATGGCGCTGCGGGAGGGAGTCCCGACGCTCGCGCTCGTGTCCGAATCCTTTCTCGAAACTTACGGCTCCCTTCTCCGCCATGAGGAGCCCCTTCCCGAGGAGAGTTACTTTTTCGACTATACGGACGAGCCCTTCCGGATCTTTTTCGATACCAATGCCAACGGCTACTCCTTCACCGAGCTCAAACGGTTCAAGGAATCCTACTCGTCATCCTTCCCGATCCTCTTTTTTGACGAAGAAAAGACGACGCCGGAAGGCGACGAGCTCATCGTCCCCTATTATCTTCTGGAATCCTACTATTCCGAACATTTGAGCGCGCAAGCGGACATCATCTCCTATGCGATCTTCGAATCCGCCCTCTACACTTTTGCGGGCAGGACGGTCAAAGTCGCGGAGACGGCGGACGGGATCTCCATTTACCGGGAGGCGACCGAAGAGGAATGGCAGATGTCGAAGCAGATCGTTCTCTCCTTCGTCCGCACCTATCCGCTCCCCCTCTGGAAATACAGCGACCGGAGCGGTTCGGTCTATGACTGCCGCGCGATCGGGATCTACGGGACGACGACGGGCGTCTCCGCGAACGGGGTCTTTTGTTCGGACTCCTTTTACCGCAAAATGTCCCCCCATTCCGCGCCCGTCACGCGGACAAAGTACGTGCCGAGCGGCACGGAGACCTTCGACACCGCCTTTTTGCCGATCGGCTCGGACACGGAAGCGCTGCACGCCCTTCTCGACATGCAGGGCAAGCGCAGCGAAGAGACCGACGTCACCTACACTTTGCAGAACGTTCTCTATTCGAACGTCCTGCTCGTCAACGAGATCATCGGGCTTTTGAGACAGGTCTTTCTCTTTTCGGGGCTTGCTCTCGTGCTCTTTGCGGCGCTGCTCCTCTTCAATTTCATCTCGGTGAGCATTTCGGGCAAGAAGCGGGAGATCGGGATCCTGCGCGCCGTCGGCGCCCGCGGGACGGACGTTTTCAAGATCTTTTTCACGGAGGCGGGGATCATCGTCGGGATCTGCGCGGCGCTTGCCGTCGCGGGCTCCTTCGCGCTCGTGGCGGTCCTCAACTTTGTCCTCCGCGCGAGGGCGGGGCTCGACGTCACCCTCTTCGTGTTGGGGCCGCTCTCCCTCTTGCTCATGTTCGGCGTCGCTCTGTTTGTCGCCTTTTTCGCGACGTTTTTGCCCGTTTTCTTTGCCTCGCGCAAAAAACCCGTCGAAAATATCCGCTCCCTTTGATCGTTTTTCAAAATCCAAAATCGAAAAAGCCGCCGCCCGAGGCTCTGCCTCGGGCGGCGGCTTATCTCTCTTTCCTCATTTTTCATTCAAAATCTCTTTGAAAAAGCGGCGGGCGTTCGAATAGGCGATCTTTTCCGCCGTTTTCGCCGAAAATCTTCGGGAAAGCTCCTCCAAAAAGAGCGGCATTGCGGAAGGATCTTGCAGGCAGATGTTCGGCTCGATCCCGTCAAAGTCGCTGCCGAGGCACAGCGTGTCCTCGCCGCCCACCTTCAGGATCTGCTCCGCATGGGCAAACAGTGCCGCCCGCTGTCCCTCTTTTGTCCTGTCGGAGGACAAAAAATCCATGCAGAAGCACAGTCCGACAACACCGCCGCTCTCCGCGATGAGGCGGATCTCGTCGTCCTCGAGGTTTCTCGCATGGGGATACACCGCCGCCGCATTCGAATGGCTCGCGAGGAAGGGCTTCCCCCGCGCCCTGCAGATCTCAAAGACGTCCCACACGAGCCGGTCGCTTCCATGCGACACGTCCGCGGCCATGCCGAGCTCCGTCATCCGTTCGAGGACCTCTCTTCCGAACGGCGTGAGCCCCCTTTCCCTTTCGCGGAGTCGCCGCCCGTCCTCCGTCCCCGCTCTTCGGGAAAAATTGGGAAAGCCGATCTCGTTGGGATCGTTCCAGGTGAGGGTCATAAGCCGCACTCCGCGGCGATAAAGGACATCGAGCTTTCGAAGGTCCCCTTCGATCGCGCCGCCCCCCTCCACGGTGAGAAGCGCCCCGATCCGCCCGTCCAAGCCGTCGAGATCAGCGGCGGTCCGTACGGGGAGATAGCCGTTCTCCTTGCAGAGAACATCGAACCCGTCCAAAAGCGAGAGGGCGCGGGCAAACCGGTCCTCCCCCTCCGGAACGAAGGCGGCAAAACATTGCAGGGCGCAGCCGCCGCGCGTCAGACTTTCCTTTGTCACGCAAGCGGCGCCCCGGACGGAAAGGGCGTCGCAGTGAAGATCGAAATATCTCATCTCTTGTAGAACAGTCGCACGATACACCCGACCACTTTCGGGAGCTTGACGCAGACGATCATCTCACACCTCTCTTTCATTGATGATGACGAGCGCACACCCCTGTTTGACGAAAAGAGAAAAATCTTCGCCGCTCGTCAAATTGGAAATTCCTCTCGTCGAGCCATATTGAAGTTTTAAGTCTTTCAGGGGATATTGGAGTCCGTCACTATTAAGGATATGCGCGTCCCCGCCGAAAGGGATCACCGAGACCGTCTGCCCTTTTTTGCAGAGGAAGCTGTGATCCCCCTCTTTACAGGCGTAGATCTTTGCGCCGTTTGTGATCATCGCCGCGCGGATGCCGGCACTTCCCCGGCAAATTTTATAAAGCAGGTGCAGATTGCCGAGAAAATGATCTTCGCGCCCGCCTCCGCCGCCGTAGATCACCACCCAATCGGCTTTCAACTCCAGCGCGCGGTCCACGGCGATTTCGCCGTCGGTCAGATCTTTTTCGGCGGGATAGATCTTCCGGGGAGGCGGGTCGGGCAAATACCCCAAGGAGTCGAAATCGCCGAGATTTTCGTGGATCTTCACCCGGTCCTTTGCCCATTGATAGGCGCCGTCGCAGCAGATCACGTAGCTGCCGCAGGCGTCGATCTCCCCCCTGTGCGGCTCGCCGTTGAGCAAAATGACGACCTTTTTCATCTTTTTTTACCGCGCTCCCCTGAGTTTTGCGATCGTCGCCGCCATATCGGGGGAGCGGAACACGGCGCTGCCCGCGACGATGACGTCCGCGCCCGCCCCGATCACCTCGCGAACGTTCTCTTCGCCGATCCCGCCGTCCACTTCGATCGGTTTGTCGGCAAAACCGTTCTTTACGCAGAAATTGCGGAGGGTTTCGATCTTTTTGAGCGATCCGGAAAGGAATTTCTGTCCGCCCCAGCCGGGACGGACGCTCATGATGAGGAGCATGTCGGCGGCCTCCGCGCAAGGAAAGAGCTTTTCGACGGGCGTCTCGGGATTGACGGCCACGCAGGCCTTCACGCCCAGCGATCGGATCCGCTCCAGAAGCGGGAGCGCGTCGCAGGCCTCCGCATGGACGGAGATCAAGTCCGCGCCTGCCGCGGCAAAGTCCTCGATCTGCTCCTCCGGGTGCAGGACCATGAGATGGCAGTCGAGACGGAGTGTGGTATGCGGACGAATCGCCTTGACCATCTGCGCGCCGAACGTGATCGGCGGCACGAAATTGCCGTCCATGACGTCGCAATGGATGAGATCCGCCCCGCAGCGTTCCAGCTTTTCGACCGTCTCCCCCATCTTTGCAAAATCGCCCGCCAGAATGCTCGGCGCAACTTTGATTTTCATAAAGATCTCCTTTTGTTTTCAATATTTTAATGGAATTCGCCCTTTTCATAGCTTGCCCGCAGCTGTCCGCAGGCCCCGCCGATGTCCGAGCCCATGCTCCTGCGCAGAGTCGCGGAAATGCCGCCGCGCCGCAAGATCTCCAAAAACCGCTGCGCTTCCCGCTCGCGCGCCGTCTGAAGGGTGCGCTCTTCGACGGCGTTGAGCCGGATCAGATTGACATGGCAGGGCCTCCCTTTCAAAAGGGCGATCAGCCTTTCGGCATGGGCGGGATCGCTGTTCTCTCCCGAGATCAAGCAGTATTCGAAGATGTATCTTCTTCCCGTCCGCTTGAAATAGCGGGCGCACTCCTCCAAAATTTCCTCAATCCGATAGCGGTTCGCGACGGGCATGATACGCGCCCGCTCCCTGTCGTCCGTCGCATGCAGGGAGACGGTCAGATTGAGGGGGATCCCCTCCTCGGTGAGCCTTCTCATCCCCGGGACCAGCCCGCAGGTCGAAAGACTGATGTTGCGGGGGCTGATGGCGATCCCGCCCTCCTCCGAGACCCGGCGGAGAAAGCCGAGGACGTTATCGAGATTGTCGAGCGGCTCGCCGCTGCCCATGAGCACGACGTTGGTGACCGCCCGCTCTTTGAGGGTGCCGCCCTCGGCGCGGTTCACGCAGAGGATCTGCCCCAGAATCTCCCCCGCCGAAAGATTTCTGACGAGCCCGTTCAACGTCGAGGCGCAGAACTTGCACCCCATGCGGCAGCCGACCTGCGTGGAGACGCACTGCGTGTTGCCGTATTTGTACTTCATGAGGACGCCCTCGATCAGATTTCCGTCCGAAAGCCGGAACAGAAATTTTTTGGTGCCGTCCTCTTGCGAGCAAAAGGTCTCGGCGATCGTGACGGGCGCGTCCTCGTATTCTTGCAGCAGTCTTTCCCTGAGCGCCGCGGGAAGAGGGAGCTCTGAAATGCGCTTCCCCTGCATGAGCCCCGTGAAGATCTGGTCGGCACGGAAGCTCCTCTCCCCCCAAACCTCCATGAGCGAGGAGAGCTCTTCATGCGAAAGATCGCTCAGAATTTTTTTCATGTCTTTCTCCTCAGCCGCGCGACATAGTAGCCCGCGCCGAAAGCCGTATCGGGCAAAAATTGCAGCCCAAACCGCGTTTTTTCATGCGAAAGCGGGGAAGAAAGCTCTTCCGCCGCGAAATTTTCATGCGTTTTCAGAAAGGTCTCCACCGCGCCGTCGTTTTCCTCTTCAAACACCGAGCAGGTCGAATAGGTCAGCGCGCCGCCCGCCTTCAGATAGCGCGCGCAGTTTTCAAGGAGCTTTTGCTGCGTTTCGACAAGCCCTGCAAGGGCGTCCTCCGTCTTGAAGAGGGGAAGATCGGGATTTTCCGCGACCGTTCCGAAGCCAGAACAGGGCGCGTCGCACAGCACGCCGTCAAACGCTTCCTCCCATTCGCGCCGGAAAACGGTGGAATCGCAGGGAAACACGTCGATATTTTCGGCGTGCATTCGCTCCTTGTAGCTCTCGATGAGCGCCGCGCGGTGGACATGCAGTTCGCAGGCAGTCACCCTGCCGCAACGGCTTGCAAGGAGCACGCTCTTTCCGCCGGGCGCGGCACAGGCGTCGAGGAGCCGATCGCATGTCTCCACGCAGGCGCAGATCGCGACGCTCCCGACCGATTGAAAGGTGTAATCGCCCGCAAAGAACCTCTCATCGCGGGCAAAATTTTTGAACAGATAAAGTTTTTCGAACGGCGTCGGCACATGGGGACGATCGAGATATCTCTCTTCCCCGCGCACGAACCGCACCGAAACACCCGCGCTCTTTGCGGACATGATCATTTCCGCCCGCTCCGCGCCGTACTGTTTTTTGAGTTTTTTCACCGCAAAGACGGGGAAATTATATCGGATCGAGAGCCCCTCGTCGCCCTTTGGAAGGACGACCTTTTCCTCGTCGAAGGCGCGCAAAAAAGCGTTTAGAAAGCCCGCGACGCCCCCTTTCCCCATCCGTTTGCAGAGATCGACGGAAAGATCGGTCACCATATAGCGGGGTTTTTTGAGAAATATGAGCTCGTACAGGGCGATCTTCAGAAGGATCCGCACGGCAAGTTTGGGATTTTTGGGCGCAAACGTCCCGATACAGTGCGAAAGATAGCCGTCGTTTTCCAAGACGCCGTAGACCGTCTTGACGGTGTGCGCACGGCGGAGCGGTTCGAGATCGGTCTCCGCAAGGGCGATCTTCAAATGCGCGCCCTCCGAATAAACTTTGAAGAGCACGCGGTAAGGGTCATAAAAGGGATTGGTTTTCAAAGCGCTGCCCCTTTTGAATCTTTCTTCCGTTCAAAAAATCGCGCGCGGACATCCGTTTTCCGCCCGCCGCCTGCAATTCGGCGATCCGGACCGCCCCCTCGCCGCATTGGATCAACAGTCCCTCCGAAGGCGAAGCGCAAATCACCGTGCCGAAGGGCGCCTCCTTTCCGCAGGAAACCGCCTCCGCGGCATAAAAGTTCAGAAGAAGCTCCCCCGTTCTTGCAAAGGCGAGCGGCGCCGGCGAGAGTGCGCGGATCAGCCGGCTCACCTCGTCCGCGCTCTTCGAAAAATCCACTTCCGTCCGCGCAACTTTCTTGCAGACAAACCCTTCGCCCTGTTTTTTGAGCTCAAAATTTCCCCCTTCGATGAGCCCGAGCGCCTCTGAAATGCAGTCGGCGCCGAGAAGGGCGAGCTTTTCTCCGAGGCTTCCCGCGGTGTCCGTTTCGAGGATCTCCATCTCCCGTTGGAGCAGAATGTCCCCCGTGTCCAGCCCGAGTTCGGTCCTCATGACCGTAATGCCCGTCCTCTTGTCCCCGTCCATGATCGCGCGCGCGATGGGCGCGGCGCCCCGGTAGGCGGGAAGGAGCGAGGCGTGGACGTTCCAGACCCCGAGCGGAAACAGATCCAGCACTTCCTGCGGCAAGATCTGTCCATAGGCGCAAGTGACCATCAGATCGGCTCGATGGGACAGGAGCGCGGAAAAATCGTCCCGGAGAGATCCGGGCTGCAAGACGGGCAGGCCGAGCGTTTCCGCCTCCCGCTTGACGGGCGGTGGGGTCAAAATCCCCTTTCTGCCCTGTCTTTTGTCGGGCTGCGTCAAAACGGCGGCGACGCCGAACCGAGACGCGATCTTACGAAGAGAGGGCACGGCAAATTCGGGCGTGCCCGCAAAGATGATCTTCAATTCAGTCCTCCGAGTCGCGGATGTGTTCCGCCTTGTCCGTATAGAGGATCCCCTCGAGGTGATCCAGCTCATGGCAGACCGCGCGCGCGAAAAAGTCCCGCGCGACGATGGAATATCGGTCGCCCTTTCGATCCTGATAGACGATCTTCACCTTATTCGGGCGGCGCACCGTGCCCGCCTTGCCGACGATGGAAAGACACCCTTCCGCCCCGACTTGTTCGCCCTTCTGCCAGACAAACACGGGATTGATAAACTCGAAATATCCCTCGTCGACGTCCACGGCGACGGCGCGAATGGGAATGCCGATCTGCGGGGCGGCAAGGCCCGCGCCCTTCGCGTCCTTCAACGTCTCCTTCATGTCGTCGAGCAGCGCGCAAAGCGCCCCGTCGAACCGCTCGACCGGCTTGCATTTTTCCCGCAGCACGGGATCGCCGACCTGCACAATATTACGGATCATCTCTATTACCTCAACTCAGATTGCTTGGATTTTCTTCGACTTCGACGAGAACGTCCCGGCTGCCCGCGCCCGAACAGATCTCATAGATCTCTTTGAGCGGCGAACCGTCGAACAGCCTCATCAGGATCTGATAGCGATGTTTGTCGCGGACCCGCTTGACGGGAGCGCGCATTCGGTTGAAAAACAAGAATTTCTCGCTGTTCTTTTGATAAATTTTCTCAATGCGGGCATAGATCGTTTTCAGAACTTCGACGGTCTCCCGCTCGTCCCCGCCCGTGACCATGACGCGCACGATCTTCGCAAACGGCGGAAACGCCGTGCCCTGCCGCATTCCGATCTCATAGCGGTAAAAGCCCTCGTAATCGTAATCTGCCGC
The DNA here is from genome assembly GCA_947630115.1 of uncultured Clostridia bacterium. GTDB lineage: Bacteria > Bacillota > Clostridia > Christensenellales > Borkfalkiaceae > Gallimonas. Next base: position 54,337 of record CANRGG010000004.1, on the reverse strand, counting down.
AAAGCGCAGGATGTAATTCTCGGGATCGAAGGTCTGCAACACGACCCCGCCGCGCGCCTCCGCCCTGCCGCTCCTTCCCGCGACCTGCGTGATAAGCTGGAAAGTGCGCTCGCCGCTGCGGTAGTCGGGAAAATGCAGGCTCATGTCCGCGTCGAGAATGCCGACGAGGGTGACGAAGGGAAAATCATGGCCTTTTGCGACCATCTGCGTGCCGACGAGGATGTCCGCCTCGCGCGCCGAAAACTGTTTCAGAATTTTATAATGCCCCTCTTTCCCGCTCGTGGTATCCACATCCATGCGAAGAACCCGCGCCGCGGGGAAAAGCTCTTTCAGCTCCTCGACGACCCGCTGCGTCCCCGTGCCGAGATAGCGGATCTGGGCGCCGCCGCAGGAGGGGCAGACGGTCGGCATTCGGTATTTTGTACCGCAAAAATGGCATTTGAGGCAATTTTCGTCGCTGTGATAGGTCAGCGAGACGTCGCAGTGCCCGCATTTTGCCACATAGCCGCAGTCGCGGCAGAGAACGGTCTGCGAATACCCTCTCCGGTTGAGAAAGAGGATCGCCTGGTTCCCCTCCGCCAGGCAGGAGGAAAGCCGCTCCCGCAAGAGCGCGGAAAAGGAGGACGGATTTCCCCGCTTCACTTCTCTCCGCATATCCACGATGGAAACTTCGGGCATGGGACGGTGGTTGATCCGCTCGGGGAGTTTTACGAGCTCGAACTCCCCCTTTTCGGCGCGGCGATAGGTCTCGACGGACGGCGTCGCGCTCCCGAGCACGAGCTTGCAATGATGATATTGCGCCCTCAAATAGGCGATATCGAAAGTGTTGTACCGTGGCGCGCGCTCGGAGGAATAGCTTCCGTCATGCTCCTCGTCGAGAACGATCACGCCCAGATTTTCGAGCGGCGCAAAGACCGCCGAGCGCGCGCCGATCGCGATCCGCGCCTGCCCGGTTTTCAATCTCATCCATTCGTCGTACCGCTCCCCCGCCGAAAGCCCGCTGTGCAGGATCGCCGCCTCCCCTTTGAACCGTTCCCGCAGCCGGGAAAGCGTCTGCGGCGTCAGAGAGATCTCGGGAACGAGAAAGATCGCCGTCTTTCCCTCTTTGAGCCGCTTTGCGATCAGCTGCAGATAGACCTCCGTCTTGCCGCTTCCCGTCACGCCGTGGAGCAGGGCGACCGTTTTTTCCGTCCGTTCGATGGCCTCGATCGCCTGCGCCTGCGCCGATGTGAGGACGGGCGCCTCTTTTTCCCCGCCCCCGATCTCCCGATAGGGATCGCGCAGGGCGCGCCGCTTTTCAAGCCGGACGATCCCCTTCTCTTCGAGCGCTTTGAGCGCCGAAAAGCCGAACCGTTCGCGCAAAAACGCCGCGTCCGCCTCCCCGTTCTCCTTCAAAAACGCGAGAAGCTCCCTTTGCCTTTCGGCGCGGGCGGGCAAGACCGCCTCCTCTTTTGCAAGGCGCGCAAACGTGCGGAAACTCTCCCGCACCGTCCCCCGTCTCATCTCGGCGGGCAAAAAGAGCCGGAGCGAAAGCGCCATGGGACAGCTGTAACGGGCGCTGAGTTTTTCGGCGAGCAGAAGGCACTCCCGGTTGAGCGCGGGAAAATCGTCCTCGGCGCGCAGCACCCTTTTGAGCTTGTCCGTCGGCACGTCGCTGGTTTCCTTGATCTTTATGACAAAACCCGCCGCCGTGCTTCTTCCGAAGGGGACGGCGACGCGCATTCCCGCGCAGATGGTCTCGTCGCAGAGATAATCGAAGATTTTGTCGACGTCGCCGCTTGCGATGTCCACGATAACTTCGGCAATCATACATCTTATGTATGGAAAAATCGCCCCTCTTCGGGGCGCTTTCCGGGACCGGTCAGTCTCTGACGCACTTGACCTTGCCGTTCATGATCTCCTTGCAGGCAAGCACGATCTCTTTCTGTTTGCCGGGAAGCTCGGTGCTCCCCGCAGACTGCATCTGTTCGATGATCTGTCTCGTGCGCTTTGCCGCCACGACGCAGAGCTCGTATCTGCTGATCGGCTCCTCGTCCGTGCCGAGTTTCCTGACCAATTCGTCGACCGAAGGTTCATTGATCATATCGATTCTCCTTATCCGTTTGCATTTTCTTCTTTGGAAATGATCTCTCTGAGCGTTTGCTCCGTCTCATCCGCGTCGCCGTTTACGACGACATAGTCGAATTCCGCCGCCTTCGAAAGCTCGAACTCCGCCCTTTGCAGGCGCTCCGAAAGCTGTTCGTCCGTTTCGGTATCCCTTCCTTTCAGCCTTGCCCGGAGGGTCTCCCCGTCGGGCGGGGCAAGCAGGATCAGCACCGCCTCCGGATAGCTTTTTTTGACGTTGAGGGCGCCGATGACGTCGATCTCGAGGAGCACGGAGTTCTTTTTGAGCTTCTCCTCGACGAAATTGCGCGGCGTTCCGTAAAAATTCCCGAAATGCTCGTCATATTCGAGAAAGCCCCGCTCCTTGATCTTCTCCTCGAACCGTTCCCGCGTGAGAAAGAAGTAGGATTTGCCGTTTTCCTCCCCGGGACGGGGCGGGCGCGTCGTGCAGGAGATGGAAAGAGACAGCTTTCCCGCTTTCAAAAGCCGATGTACCATCGTTCCCTTCCCGACCCCGGAGGGCCCGGAAATGACGAATAGAATGTTCTTCATGTCTTTATTCGATGTTCTGGATCTGTTCGCGTACTTTTTCGATCTCGTTCTTCATGTCGAGCGCGGACCGCGTGATCGACGAGTCGTTGGATTTGCTGCAAATGGTGTTGCACTCGCGGTTGAACTCCTGGATGAGAAAGTCGAGCTTCCTGCCCGCGGTCTGTTCCGCGCAGATCTTGCAAAACTCCGCGATGTGCGACGAGAGCCGGGTGAGCTCTTCGTCGATGTTGCATTTATCCGCAAAGACCGCCGCCTCCGTCAAAATCCGGGTCTCGTCCGCCTTTCCGTCGAGATATTCCAGGATCCGTTCCGTCAGTTTCTTTCGATAATCCTCCGAAACGAGGGGGGCGCGCCGGGCGATCTCCTCCCGCAGCGTCTTGATCGTCTCCATGCGCGAGAGCAGATCGGCTTTGAGCCGTTCCCCTTCCTTCCGGCGCATGTCTTTCAGGTTTTCGATCGCCATGTCGAGCGCTTCGAAGAGCCCCGAGGCGATCTCATCGTCCTCCGAGCGGTCCTCTTCGGGCTTTATGACGTCGGGCGCGCGCAAAAGAAAGGTGAGCGAAAGATCGTCGCTCGCTTCGGGGAAGCGCTCTTTGAGCGTTTTCGCCGCCTGCACATACGCCTCCGCCGCAGCGAGATCGAGATAGAGCTTCTTGGGCCTCTCGCTCTTGTCGAGATATCCCACGAACACGTCGATATGCCCGCGCGCGATCTTTTCGCGCAATTTCGCCCGGATCGGCTCTTCATAGGAAGAAAAGATATGGGGCGCCTTGACGGAAACGTCCAGATAGCGGTTGTTGACCGATTTCAGCTCGACGACGATCTCCGTGCCGTTCTTCCGGTATTCTCCTTTCCCGAACCCTGTCATGCTGTACATAATCGCACTCTCTTTTCCTTTGGATGTCCGCGGCACATTCCGCCATATTGATTATATCACAGTCTCCGCGCTTTTTCAAGCTATTTTCAAAAGTTTTTTATTTGCCGAGCCGTTTGAGAAACTCCTCTTCGCTCAAAACGGGGATCCCGAGCGCATGCGCCTTGTCGAGTTTGCTCCCCGCCTTCTCCCCCGCGACGACGAGGGTGGTCTTTCCCGTCACGCTGCTCCCGACGGTGCCGCCCGCCTCCTCGATGAGCTCCTGTGCTTCCGCGCGTGGCATTGCGAGGCTGCCCGTCAAAACGACGGTCTCCCCCGTGAAGCTCCCCCGCTTTCTCTCCGCCTTTTTGGGGTCAATGCCGAGCTGGGAAAGCCGTTCGAGCTCCTCCCGGTTCTCGGGGTCCGCAAAATAGCCGAGAATGGCGTTTGCGGTGATCTCCCCGATATCTTCGACCGCGACGAGCTCGGAAAAATCCAACGAGGCGATCTTGCCAACGCTTCCGAACTCCGCCAGATCGCGCGCGGCGACCCTGCCGATCCCGCCGATCCCGATCGCATACAAAAATCGTTCCAGCGTCATATTTTTGCTCTTTTCGATCGCGCCCAAAAGATTGGAAATCTTCTTTTCCTTAAATCCTTCCAGCCCTTCGAAGCTCTCCGCCGAAAGGAGATAGAGATCGGAAAATTTCCGCACGTTGCGCTTTTCATAGAGCAGCGTCAGGGTGGATTCGGACAGCCCCTCGATGTCGGCGGCGTTCTTGGAGCAGTAGTGGGTCAATTTCTGGATGACGCGCGGCGGGCAGTTCTCGTTGGGGCAGAAGAGGTTGGCGCCGATCTCCCGGACCGGGCTCCCGCAGGCGGGACAGACGTCCGGTTTTTTGACGGGGATCTCCCCTTCGCCGCCGCCGATCGCCCCCAAAATTTCGGGAATGACCTCATTGGAGCGGCGAATGAGCACTTTCGAGCCGACTTTCACCCCCTTTCTCGTCAGATCTCCGAAGTTATTGAGAGTGGCTTTCCGGACCGTCGCGCCGGCAAGCTCGACGGGCTCGACCGAAGCGAGCGGCGTCAGCTTTCCCGTACGCCCGACCTGCCAGAAAACTTCGCGGACGGCGGTCTGCGCCTCCTCCGCCTCGAACTTGAAGGCGATCGCCCAGCGCGGGAACTTGTCGGTATAGCCCATCTCGGCGCGGATGTCCTCTTCGTTGATCTTGATGACCGCCCCGTCGGTGAGGTAGTCGATCCGCTTTCTGCCGATTTCGATCTCGTCGATCGCCGCGCGCACCTCGTCCTGCGTCTTGCAGATTTTGAAATAGGGAAAAGTCTTGAACCCCTCCCGTTTCAGAAATTCCATTGCAGCCGTCTGGGTCGGGACGGGGTCCTCGCTCATGTAATTGACGTCGTAAAAGAGGATCTCGGGCTTTCGCAGCGCGGTGATCTTGGGGTCGAGGTTGCGGATCGCCCCCGCCGCGGCGTTGCGCGCGTTTTTGAGCGGCTCCTCGGGATGTTCCCGATTGTAGGTTTCGAGCGCCGAAAGACGGATCACCGCCTCTCCGCGCACTTCGAGAACGCCGGGATAGGAAATTTTCAGTGGAAAACTCTTGACCGTAAGCGCCTGCGCCGTGACGTCCTCGCCCTCGACCCCGTCGCCGCGCGTCGTCGCGCGCACGAAATTTCCCTTCTCATAGGTGAGGCAGATCGTCAGCCCGTCGTACTTGTATTCGACGGTGTAACTCGGCGCGCCGTGCTTTTCGGCGCGGGCAAAAAAGGCGTCCAGCTCGTCGCTTGCGACCGCCTTGTCGAGCGAAAAAAGCCGCGCGATGTGCTGATGCCGTTCGAAGCCCTTCACGGGCTCTCCCCCGACCCGCTTCGTCGGGGATTCGGGCAGAACGACGCCGCTCTCCCGCTCGAGTTCTCTCAGCTCGTCATAGAGGCGGTCATACTCGCGGTCGGGAACGCTCGGGGCATCGAGCACATAGTACTCGTACGCCCAGCGGTTCAGGATGGTGCAAAGCTCCTTCATTCTGTCCATGTTTCTTCTCCCAAAATTTCGATCGGCGCAAGCGCCGCCGCAAGATCTTTATTGCCGGCCAGATCAAACTTCACGGTGACGATGAGATTTTTCGCCGCGCCGCGCATGCCCGTGACAACTCCCGTCCCGAAGCGCGGATGTTTGACTTTGACGCCGATTTTGAGCGCGGAAAGATCTTTGCAGGGCGCTGCCGTCTGTTTTGCGGCGCTCTGCGGCAGGGACGGACGGGACGCGGCGCCCGCCGCCCGCTTTCCCCCGCCGAAGGTATAGCCCTCCTCCGCGGAATGAAAACTGCCGTCCGAAGGGGAATACTCGGAAGCGCGCCCGACGCTCTTTGCGCCGGAGCTCCCCGTGCGGTAACCGAAAGAAGAGGAAACTTCTCTCCCGCCGAAAGCACCGCCCGCCCGCGGGAAACTTCGCGAAGGGCCTCTCTCCCCGCGGAAAAAGGCGCCTTGGCCGCGCGTTTTGTCGATCCCGAGCTCCTCCCCGATCTCGTCGATGAATTCCGACCGCACCGTCGGCTGGCGGAGCCCATAGAGATATCGGCTGCGGCTGCGCGTCAGAAAGAGCCGCTCCCGGGCGCGCGTGATCGCAACATACAGAAGCCGCCGCTCCTCTTCGAGGTCCCCGTTTTCCACGGCGCGGGAAGAGGGAAGGATGTTCTCCTCCATCCCGCAGACGAACACACAGGGAAATTCCAGTCCCTTCACCACATGGATGGTGGCGATCGTCACATAATCTTCGTCGGTCATCTCGTCGGCGTCGGAATAGAGGGTGACCTGCTGCAAATAGTCGGAGAGTGTCGCCCCCTCGTTCAGGCGGACGAACTCCTCGACGGAATTGACGAATTCGTCGAGGTTGGCCCGCCTTGCCGAGCCCTCGTCGCTCCCGTCGTCGAAAAATTCATAGAGATTCGCGTCGCGGATCAGATCGCGGGTGAAAAGATCGATCTCGGCGGCCTGCGCGCGGATGACGAGATCTTTCAAAAATTCGCCGAAGGCGCGCAGTTTGGCCTTGATCCCCTCGTTCAGCGGCATTGCGTCCGCCTCGAACAGGGCGTCGAACAGGGTGAGCTCCTCTTTTTCCGCATATTCCCGAAGGACCCCGACGGTCTTTTCCCCGATCCCGCGGCGCGGGACGTTGACGATCCTCAAAATCGCTTCGCCGTCGGAAGGATTGGCCGCAATGCGCAAATAGGCAAGAAGATCCTTGATCTCCTTGCGTTCATAGAAGCGGAAGCCGCCGAACACTTTATAGGGAATGCCGTACTTGGTAAATTCCTGTTCGTAAGAGCGGGTGAGCGCGTTGATCCGCATGAGAACGGCGAAATCGGAAAACCGATAGCCCCCCTCTCGCAGATCGTGGATCATCCGCGCGCAATAGAGCGCCTCGCCGGACTCCTCCTCCGCCTCGTAATAGACGGGCTTCTCCCCCTCGCCGCGCTCCGTCCAGAGCTTCTTTTCCCGGCGGCGGGAATTGTGCCCGATACTTGCGTTGGCAAGGTCGAGGATCGCCTTCGTCGAGCGGTAGTTCTGCTGCAATTTATAGACTTTTGCCTTGGGAAAGGTCTTTCCGAAGTCGAGGATGTTGGAGATCTCCGCCCCCCGCCAGCCGTAGATGGACTGGTCGTCGTCGCCGACCACGAAGAGGTTCCCATGCTCCGAAGAGAGCAGTTTGATGATCTCGAACTGCACGGCGTTGGTGTCCTGGAACTCATCCACATGGATATAGCGGAACTTCCCCGCGAAAAATTCCCGCGCCTCGGCGTCCTCCGAGAGCAGCGCGCGGGTCTCGGTGAGAAGATCGTCGAAATCGAGCGCGTTGTTCTGTTTCAGCCGGGTCTCATAGAGCCCATACACCTTGATGGCGATCTCGGGGCTTCTTCCCCCGACGCGGAAGCTCTTCTCATATTCTTCGGGGGAAAGTCCGAGCATTTTCGCGTTCGAAATATGGAATTTCACGCTCTTGAACTGCTCTTTTTCCTCCAATCCGAGCGATTTGAGGATCTGCTTGATGACGGCGTCCCGCTCCTGTTCGGAATAGATGGAGAAATTCTTGTCGATCCCCCGCCGTTCGGGGAAGGTCCTGAGGATCCGCACACACATCGAATGGATGGTGCTCACCCACATCCCGCCGATCTCGGTCATCGCAAAAAGCCGCTCCTTCATCTCGTTTGCGGCTTTGTTGGTAAAGGTGATGGCAAGGATATTCGAGGGCGGGACGAAAAGGTCCTCCACAAGATGGGCGATCCGGGCGGTGAGGACGCGCGTCTTTCCGCTCCCCGCGCCCGCCAGCACGAGCACCGCCCCCTCCGTATCGAAAACGGGCAGCTTTTGTTCTTCGTTCAGCGTGAAAACTTCCATAGATCTTGATTATAGCACAATCGGCGGCGATTTGCAAGTTCCGCTCTCGCCTTTCGTCCTATTTTCTGCCCTTGATCTCGAATTCATATTCCTTTTTGAACCGTTCGAGCGCCTTGAGATACTTGTCCGACAGTTCGAGCATATACCGCTGTTTTTCCGAATAGGAGAGCGACATATAATACTCTTTGTCGGTGAGCCGCCCGATCGCGTCGGAGACCTCCCCCTCCGAGAGGAGCAGATCGCGCACTTTGAGGTAAAATTCGTCGGGCGTTTCGCCGCGGATCTCGGTGACGACTTTCTCGCGGAAGTACCGCTCCATTTTGCTTTCGTTGATCCCCTGCTCTTTCGCGTGGCTGCGTTCCTGACCGAGTTTTTCCTCGCATTCCTTCCAAAACCCTTTCTTCATGCGCATCTTCGCTTCCTTTGCAAGATCTTTGAGCGTGCGTTCCATACTTCCTCGCTTTCCGGGACCCGTTTTTCCGCGGCGTTTCGACCCGTTTCGACTTTTTTTGCAAAAAAATATCCGTAACTTTCGTTACGGAATTTCTTTAGTTTCTGCTTCTCTTTCTCGCGGCTTCGCTCTTCTTTCTCTTTTTGACGGAAGGCTTCTCGTAAAATTCCTTTTTACGGAGATCGCCGATGATGCCGTCGCGCGAGCATTTTCTCTTGAAGCGGCGAAGCGCGCTCTCCAAATTTTCATTCTCTCCGACTCTGATCGTGGACATATTCTCAACCCTCCTTCGCCGCAGCACTTATTTACCTGTCTATTATATCAAAGCGGGAACGGGATGTCAATTTATTTGCGGTCCGTTTTCCGAATTTTTCCACCGAAATTTCAGCCTTCTCTTCCCCGCTGCTTTCGAAAAAGGACGGCGCCCTGCGCCGTCCCTTCGAAAACTTTTACGAATTGTTCTTTCTGATGATCTTCCTGACGAACTCGGGAATGTTCTTTGCGCCGTGAGCGTCGAAATCATCGTCGAGATCGTCGTCCGGCTCCTCGCTCGGCGCGGGGCGTTTCACGCTCTCGTTCCCGGCCTGCGGCTGTCCGGCCGGATATCCGCCCGCCTGCGGTTGCGGCTGCGGATAGCCGCCCTGCGGGGGAACGGGTTGCTGCGGATAGCCCTGCGGCTGCGAATAGCCGTTTTGCTGAGGGTAGCCGGGCTGGGAAGGCTGCGGCTGAGGATAACCGTTTTGCTGGGGATAGCCCTGCGGCGCGGGCGCGGAAGGTCTCTGCGCGGGCTGCGCATAGGGATTCTGGCTGCCCATCGGCGGGACCGTCGTCACGTTGCGCGCAGGCTGCGCATAGGGATTTCCCCCCTGCGGCTGCGCGGAATAGGGATTCTGCGGCGTTCCTCCGTAAGGATTCTGCGGCTGCGCCCCGTAAGAAGGCTGACGGACGGGCTGCTGCGCATAGCCCCCCTGCGGAAGGGGCGAAGAAGGCCTCATGGGCTGTTGTCCGTAAGGCGGATTCCCGGCAGGCGGCACAGGCGCCGTGCGCTGCTGTGCGGCGTACGGGTTCCCCTGCGGCTGCGCGGAATAGGGATTCTGCGGCTGCACATAGGGATTGACGCCCTGCGGCTGCGGATTTGCAAACCCGCCCTGGGGAGCGCCCGGCTCCCGCGGCTGGGAAGGATTGTATGCGGGAAGGCGAACGGGGCGTCCGCCCTGCGCATTGCCGCCGTTTTTCATGTTTTCGCGCATGGAAGCGGACGGGAAGCCCGTCGCGATGACGGTCACCTCCACTTCGTCGTGGATATTCTCGTCGATGCAGGCGCCGACGATGATGTTCGCGGTATAATCGACCACGCCGTGGATGAGCGTCGCCGCGCTGTCCGCCTCGTCGAAGGAAAGGTCCTTGCCGCCGACGATATTCAGAATGACGCCCGTCGCGCCCTCGATGGTGGTTTGAAGAAGGGGCGAATTGACCGCAAGGCGGACCGCCTCATAAATGCGGTTGTCCCCCTTTGCGACGCCGACGCCCATATAGGCGAGCCCTCTGTCTTTCAGGATCGCCCTGACATCCGCAAAGTCGAGGTTGATGAGCGCGGGGGTGACGATCAGATCCGCAATGCCGCGGATCCCCTGCCTGAGCACGTCGTCCGCGACGCGGAACGCCTCGTCGATCGGCGTCCCCTTCGGAACGATGTCCTTGATCTTTTCGTTGGGAATGATGATGAGGGCGTCCACATATTTCCGGAGATTGTCGAGCCCGCGCATGGAGTTGTCCTTGCGCTGTTTGCCCTCGAATTTGAAGGGCTCCGTGACGACCGCGACCGTGAGGATCTTGAGATCCTTCGCGATCTTGGCGATAACGGGCGCCGCGCCCGTGCCCGTGCCGCCGCCCATGCCGGCGGTGATGAACAACAGGTCGGTGTTCTCGATCTCATGGAGGAGTTTCTCCTTGTCCTCCTCCGCGGCGATCCTGCCGATCTCGGGATCCGCCCCCGCGCCGAGCCCCTTCGTGCGCTGCGCGCCGATCTGGATCTTATGCTCGGCTTTGCTGCAGGCGAGGATCTGCGCGTCGGTATTGACCGCCACGTATTCGGCGCTCGAGATCCCGGCGTCGATCAGACGGTTGACGGCATTGTTCCCCGCGCCGCCGACGCCGATGACTTTGATCCGCGCCTTCCCGCTGAATTCCGGCTCCGCGGGTTCGGACTCGGAACCGCGGTCGAACCGGATATCCTTCTCCCACGAGGGGGAATTGTCGTTATACATATTGCTTAACCTCCGAAAATTTTACTCAAAATCGAACCGCCGGAGCGGTTGTCCTCATACGCCATGTCGATGAGCGAAATGCGCGAACTCATGGACGGCTTGTTATAATAGGGCAGTTGCGGCGAGAGCTGCTCGCAGACGGCGTTGAGCCGCCGGGACATATGCTCGAGCGCGCCGCGGATCCCCTCGAGCCCCTCGCCCGTGACATAGATCGGCTTGGAGTCGAGTTCCCGGCTGGCGCAGTCCTCCATGAACTTTTCGACGTTCTCGCAGAGTTCGTCGAGCCCCGCCTTCACTTCCCCGATCAGTTCCGCTGCGGGGATCTCGTAGGTCTTGCCGCGGAAGGTGAATTCCTTGGACGCCTCCTCCCGTTTCAGATAGAGATTGGAACGGGTGAGCAGGGCGAGCGCCGCGTCATAGTCGAGATGGAATTTCTCCATGAGCCGCACCGCGATCTGGCCTTGTCCCACCCAGAAGGAGCGCTGGGCGATGACGCCGTTCCCCAGAAGGACGCAGATGGTCGAGGAAAGATAGCCCGCGTCGAGCAGAATGGCGCATTCGTCGCGCGTTTCGGGCGGGATGAGATACGCCCCCATCGCAAACTCCGTCGGCAAAAAATGCAGCTTGATCTTCTTGTCCGAGAAGATATTCTCGATCGCGGACGCGAAATATTCCGTACAATAGAAATAGGATAAGACGCCTTTGAGCCCCTTCGAGTAGACGCCCTCGGGGTCTGCGACGCGGCGGTCGTCGGAGGTAATGTAGATCATGCTGGTGACGCGCATCAGGCGGAAACCCTTCCGTTTTTCCTTGCCGCTTTCGAACAGCGCGTCGATCTCCCGCTGCGAGATCTTGATCCGTTTGGGGAAAGACAGTTCCTGTTTTCTCGGAACGACGTCGGTAAAGTCCCCCGGCACGCCCACATAAAGGGTCTTGAATTTTTCGCCGCAGATCTGCTCGACGGCGGCGAGCGCGTTCTTCACGGCGCGCGCAAGTCCCTCGGGCCTTAAAAACGCCCCGTCGGCATAGCCGTCGTAACGTTCCGTCTTGCTGGCTTTGAAGATGAACGTGCGGTTGACGCCCCTTTCGCCGACGAAAACCGCGATCTCCGAGGAGCGGATGTCCAATACTGCCACGCTCTTTCCCGCCATTGCCTTATCCTCCGTATAATTCTTTTTGTATTATATCAAAATTCCGTCCCGTTTGTCAAGAATTTGCAATACATTATTTTTATTTCGTCATTTTTTCGGAAAAAACAACTTGTTTCGAATGCATAAAAGCGCTCCCGAAGGAACGCTTTCGAAAAATTTTTGGGTTTTGAGCGGCTCACACGCCGTTGGGCGCGGCAGCCCGGTGTTCGCTGACGGAAAAGCCGCCGTCCACACGGTCCACGACGTCGAAAAATCCATACAGCCGCTGCGCGTCGGAAAGGGAAAGATATTTTTCAAGCGCCTTTTCCGCCTTTTCCCGTGCGAAGTTTTCGGGCGCGAACACGTCGATGACGACCCCCTCCCTCATCCGGACGCGGAGAAGGTATTCCCCCGCGATCTCGTTGTCGGTGCGCAGAAGGGAAATGGAGACGACGTTGGCGCGGGCGTCCTCGAGCCGTTCCATAAATACGCCCGCAAAGGAAACCGCAGCCTCGAGGCAATCGCTCTTTGCAAGCTCCCCCGTCTCGGTAAAGGACAGCCCGAAGTTTTCAAGCAGGATGTTCTCTCCCGTTCTGCGGTTGAGGTTCTCCTCTTTGTCGTAAAGATAGACACCGTTTTCGTCGAGAACGGCATAGAGCCCGCTCTCCCGTTCGAAGGCGAACGCCTCCCGCCGCTCTTCGAGGGTGACGGAGACCGTCCGCGGGAACACCTTTTCGACCTTCTTCACGACGAAGGCGGAATATTCGGCGAGCGACGCCTTCACCTCTTCAAGATCGAGGAAGGTGGAGCTTTTCCCGACGAATTTTTCGTCGAGCATCTCCTGCACTTCATAGCTTTCTTCGACGCCCGTCCCGGAGACGGGCACAAAGTTCACGACGACGTCCGTGACCGTAAACACCGCGTTGAGCGCGGCGGCAGCGACCGCCCCGAGCAAAACGAGCGCGACCGCCGTCATCAAAAGCGCTTTCTTCTTCATCGTCCTTCTCCTTTCGTAAAATGATCCGCGGAAAAATCTCCGCTCTCAGCAGCGGACCCGTTTGAGGTGCGCCCCGAGTTTTGAGAGCTTGCTCTCGAAATCGAAATATCCCCTGTCGATGTGGGAAAGGTCCAGAACTTCGCTGACCCCCTCCGCCCCGAGCGCCGCAAGCACGAGCGCCGCGCCGCCACGCAGATCGCAGGAGACGAGCGTCGCCCCATGCAGCCTCGGCACGCCGCGCACAAACGCCGTTCTGCCCTTGACCTCGATGTCCGCCCCCATCTTCTTGAGTTCGGGAACGAACTTGAAGCGGGTCTCGAAGAGATTCTCCACAATGAGCGATCCCCCCGAAGCGCCGCAATTGAGCGCGGTCGCCTGCGCCTGAAGGTCGGTGGGAAATCCCGGGAAGGGCATGGTCTCGATCCGGCGGTTGCATTTGAGCTTCCCCGTACTCTCGATTGTTATTTTACCATTTTTCGAATGGATTTTGCAACCGTTTTCACGCAATTTATGTAAAAGCAGGCGAATATTCTCGGCAGGAACGCCCACGACCTCGGTTTCGCCGCCGCAAATCGCGCAGGCGATGAGGAAAGTCCCCGCCTCGATCCGGTCTTTCAGGGGCTTGTAGGTCACGCCGCCGAGGGTCTTGACCCCCTCGATCTCGATGACGTCCGTCCCCGCGCCGCGCACTTTTGCGCCCATCGCGTTGAGAAAGCCCTGAAGATCGACGATCTCAGGCTCTTTGGCGGCGCCCTGCAAGATCGTCCGCCCCTCCGCCTTGACGGCGGCGAGCAAAATGTTCTCGGTCGCGCCGACGCTCGGGAAATCCAGCGCGATCTCCGCGCCGCGCAGCCGGTCGCATTCGCAGAAGATAAATCCGTCCCGTTCCCTGATCTTTACCCCCAACCGTTTGAGCGCCGAAAGATGCAGGTCGATGGGACGGAGCCCGATGTCGCAGCCGCCCGGATAGGCGATGAGCGCGCGGCGAAATCTTGTCAGAAGGGAACCGAGCATGAAAACCGAGGAACGGAGCTCTTTTGTGAGTGCGGAGGATATTTCATGATTGGAAGCGTTCGAACTGTCGATCGTCACGTCGCCGCCGCTGAATTCCACCCTCGCGCCGAGCTCGCGCAGGATCTGCGCCATACAGAGCACGTCGGCGATCTTGGGAACTTCGCGGATCGTCACTTGTTTCTCCGTTAAAACAGACGCGGCGAGCAGCGGCAGAACGGAATTTTTCGCAGACTGCAAGCGAATGGTTCCCAAGAGCCGCTGCCCCCCGTCTATTATAAATTTATCCATAAGTCATCTCCTTACGCAGGACTTAACGTCCGAAAAGCCCGAAAATTTCAGGCTTTGCGTACTTTTTCTTACCGCATTGTATGATTTTTCCGCTGCGCGTTGTGCCTCGACACCCCATAGACGATCCCCATGCCCGTCATGGTGACGACGAGCGAGGTGTTCCCCGCGCTCACGAGCGGCAAGGGAAGCCCGGTCGGCGGAATGCAGCCGCTCACGACGAGGGCGTTGAGGCTCGTCTGCACGGCAAAGGCGAGGATGATCCCCGTCACGAGCATGTACTCATAGAAATCGTCGCACTCCTTCGCGATCCGAAAGCCCCGCCAGATGATGAGCCCCATAACCGCAAACAGCAGCAGGACCCCGAAAAAGCCGGTCTCCTCGGCGATGACCGAGAGGATGAAGTCGCTCTCGGAAAAGGGCAGAAAGCGGTATTTCTGGCGGGAACGGAACAGCCCCGTCCCGAAAAAATTCCCGTTCGCAAGGGCATACAGCGATTGAATGAGCTGATAGCCCTCGTCCTTGGGCGACGCCCACGGGTCGAGGAAGGCGGAGAGCCGTTTGAGTCGGTAGGGCTCCGCAAAGATGAGTGCCGGCACTGCCAGAAGGACGGGCACCGCGATCGCAAAAATGCTCTTCCACGAGGCGCCCGAAAGAAAGATCATGCCGACCGTCAGCGCGGCGACGCACATCGTCACCGACATGTTGGGTTCCAAAATGATGAGCGCGCAGATCGCAAGTCCCATGAAAAGAACGGGCAAAATCCCCTTGAACGTGCGCATCCGCGCGGGATCTTTGGCGAAATACCCTGCCGCGAACAGAATAAAGCCGTACTTTGCGAGCTCGGAAGGCTGGATGGTGAAGCCGCCCAGCCCGATCCAGCGCGTCGCGCCGTAGTTGCTCTTTCCCACGCCCGGCACAAAGACGAGCGCGAGCAGGGCGAGGGAAAGGAGCACGGCAGGCAGCCCGAGCTTTTTGAGACGATCATAATCGAGAAAGGAGATAGCGATCATGCCGCAAAGCCCGAGCGCAAACCCGATGACTTGTTTTTTGAAAAAGTAAAAGCTGTCGCCGTACTGCACCTCGGCGTTATAGCTGCTCGCCGAATAGACGAAGAGCAGCCCCAGGCCGGAAAGCAGGATCACCGCGAAGAGAAAGACGAGATCGCCCGCCGCCCCCTTCGCGCGTCCCCCTTTCCGATCTTTTCCGGCAACTTTCCGGTCATTTCCGACGACTTTCCGGTCATTTTCGACGATTTTCAGACCTTTTCCGGCGTTGGCGCGCCCGGCTTTCGGGCGCGCGCCCGTGTTATTCGGAGAGCGCGTCATCGTCTACGGGAGAAGGGACGCTCTGGCGCACCTCCCCTTCCGCCGACAGGATCCCCAGCATTTCGCGGAACCTGTCGCCGCGCTCTTCGTAGTTGCGGAAGGCGTCGAAGCTGGCGGACGCGGGCGAAAGGAGGAGATTTTGCCCCGGTTTCGCCGTGAGGAAGGCGACGCGCACGGCGACGTCGAAGGGACGGCAGAGCGTGACGGCGGTGAACCCCTTTTTGAGCGCCGCATTCAGAATGCGGAAAGCGTTCTCGCCGTAGATGACGCAGTGGACGATCCCCGAAGTTTTGATCGCGTCGAAAAGCGGCTCATAGGAATAGCCCTTGTCCTTGCCGCCGAGGAGCAGGACGCTCTCGCCCCGCACGCTCCCGACCGCCTTGATCGCCGAATCGACGTTGGTCGCCTTGGAGTCGTCGATGAACGTGACCCCGTTCAGTTCCCCCACCCGCTGCAGCCTGTGCGCGACGCCGCGGAAGGTCTTGAGCGCGGAGACGATGGTCTCCGACCGCACCCCCATGAGCTTGGCGGCGCAGATCGCGGCGAGGGCATTTGCGGCGTTATGTTCCCCGTCGAGGGGCAGTTCGGACACGGGAAAGAGCTTTTCGCCCATGTAGCAGAAACACCCCTCCGAGAGGTATCCCCCCTCCACCGGCTCGCGGCAGGAGAACCAGACGACCTTCGCCTTGGTCTTTTCGGCAAAGCCGCGCACGACGGGATCGTCATGGTTCAAGACGACGTACTCGCTCTCCGCGCTGTTTTTAAGAAGGCGGGATTTGAGATAAATGTAATTTTCCATATTGTAATGGCGGTTGAGATGGTCCTCCGCAATATTGAGCACGAGCGCGATATGCGGGCGCAGCGAATAGAGGGTCTCGAGCTGGAAGGAGGAGATCTCCGCCACCGCGACGCCGTCCTCGCCGAGTTCCTCGACGCAGGAGGTGAGCGGCCGCCCGACGTTCCCGCAGGCAAGGCTCTTCATGCCCGCGTTTTTGAAGATCCCGTCGATCATGGTGACGGTCGTCGTCTTGCCGTTCGTGCCCGTCACGGCGACGCAGGGACAGCGCAGCGCGAGCGCGCCGAGTTCGGTCTCGCCGATGATCCGCTTTCCCATGCGCCGGAAGGCGACGGGAAGCGGGTGGTCGACGGGGATCCCGGGGCTCAAAACGAGGACGTCGCACTCCTTGGCGCGGGCCTCGAGCTCGCTCTTGCGAATGATGACGCAGCCGCGGTCTCTCAAAGAGTTTGCCGTCGCGGCGACGGAGCCCTCTTCCACATCGTCGAAACAATACACCCGCGCCCCCTTGGAAAGCAGGTATTCAGAAGCGGCGATCCCGGAGCGGGAAAGCCCCGCGACCAAAAAAGTCTGTCTTGAAAAAAGCATGGATATCTCCTTTTCCGGCGCATTCCGCGCTCAGACGAACGGGAAGAACAGCAGCGCTCCAAGCACCGCGGAGATCGCGGCATAGGCGTAGGCGATCTTGCCCTCCGCATAGCCCTTTTCCTGGAAATGATGGTGAATGGGCGCCATGCGGAAGATACGTTTTCCCGTCTTTTTATAATATATTACCTGCATGATGACGGATATGCTTGAAATGACAAACATGATTCCGGCGAAGGGGATCGCGAGGGCGTTGCCCGTGAAGAGGGCGACGGAGGCGGCAAAGCCTCCGAGGGACAGGGAGCCCGTGTCTCCCATGAACACGCTCGCGCGGTTGACGTTGAACACGAGAAAGGCAAAGATCGCCGCCGCAAGGCAGACGCAGAGCACCGACAGAGCGCCATTCTCCCCTTGCAAGAGGATGAGGATCCCCATCGCAAGGAAAAAGACCGAGGAGGTCGAGCCCGCGAGCCCGTCCAGCCCGTCGGTGAGGTTGACGCCGTTCACCGTCGCGAGATAGACGAAGATCCCCAAGGGCAGCATGAACCAGCCGACGTCAAAGGCGAGCGTCGTAAACGGAATGCGCAGCACGGTCAGTCCGTTCAGACAGCAATAGACGGAGGCGAGGCAGGCGACCGCGAGCTGGAAAAAGATCTTCTGATACGGCCGAAGCCCCAGATTGTTCCCCCGCCGCTTTTTGAGAAGATCGTCCAAAAATCCGACGAGAAGAAACCCCAGCCCCGAGAAAAAGGCGACGAGGAAGGGCTTGTCCGCAAACCCGTTCGCGGCGAGCGCGACGGCGGAGGCGGCAAGGATAAAGCCGAGCCCGCCCATGGTCGGCGTGCCCGATTTGGCCATATGTTCTTTGACGTAATGCAGGATGTTCTGCCCCGCGCCCAGCCGCTTCAAGAGCGGGATCTCGAGCGCGCAGAGCGCCAGCGACAGGGCGAAAGAACAGAGCGCGGCGACAAGATAGAGCTTCATGAAAGTTTCCCGATGAGTTTTACGATGAGATCTTTGTCGTTAAAGTCGTATTTTATTCCCATGATCTCCTGATAGGTCTCCCCGCCCTTGCCCGCGACGAGCAGAACGTCCCCCTCTTTCAGAAGTTTTAGGGCGTATTCGATCGCCTTGTCCCGCTCCTCGATCGCGGCATATTCCCCCGAATATCTGAGAAAGCCCTCTTCGATCTCCGAGATGATGGCGCAGGGCTCCTCGAAGCGGGGATTGTCGGAGGTGATGACGCAAAAATCGCAGAGTTTTGCCGCCGTCTCCCCCATGATCTTCCGCTTGCCCTCGTCGCGGTTTCCGCCGCAGCCGAAGAGGGCGATGAGCCGGCCTTTGCACCGTTCTTTGAGGCAAGAGAGCGATTTTTCGAGCCCGTCCGGGGTGTGCGCGAAATCCACGAACACCTGCGCGCCGTGAAATTCGCCGACCCGTTCGAGCCGCCCGGCCACCCGCTCCACACTTTGAAGTCCTTCGCTGATCTCCTCCGCTCCCGCGCCCATCCAGCGCGCCGCGCAGGCCGCCGCCAAGGCGTTCTGGACGTTGTGCCGTCCCGTGAGGGAGAGTCGGGCGCCACAGAGCTCGTCGCTCAGATTGAGGATGACTTCGCTGCCCGAGAGGGTCTCCTTTTCGATGATCGCAAAGGCGTCCGCGGGGGTTTCGATCCCGTACGTCACATGCGGCGTGCCGAGGGCGAGCAGTTCCCCCGTAAAGGGATCGTCGGCGTTGAGCACCGCAAACTTGCACCGTCCCGGCAAAAACAGCGTTTTTTTCGCCGCGCCATAGGCGGCAAGATCGGGAAAGAAGTCGAGATGGTCCCGCGTGAGATTGGTAAAGACGGCGCAGTCGAACAGAATGGGCGAGACTTTGCCGAGGGCGAGCGCATGCGCCGAGACCTCCATGACGACGATCTCCACCCCCGCCCCGCTCATCTCGTCGAGCAGAGAGAACAGGGAGACGGGGTCGGGCGTCGTGAGATCGGGCGCGATCTCCCTGCCCGCAAAGCTCGCCCCGAGGGTACCGATGAGCCCCGTCTGTTTCCCGCACTCTTCAAGGATCGCGCGGATGAAGTGGCAGGTCGTCGTCTTGCCGTTCGTGCCCGTCACGCCGATAAATTTCATCCGCCGCTCGGGATGAGCGTAAAATGCGGCGGCGATCTGCGCCATCGCCTCCCGGCCGTCCGGAACGACGAACTGCGCGCAGGGCAGAGGGAGTTTTTTCTCGCAGACGATCGCCGCCGCCCCTCTTTCATAGGCCTCCGCGGCAAAGTCATGCGCGTCGGTATGGGTGCCGCGGAAGCAGAAGAACAGCTCCCCTTCCCCCGCGACGCGGCTGTCCGTGCAGAGTCCCCCGATCTCGGCGTCCCCGAAGAGTTTCCCCTGTAAGTTCTCGCAAAGCATGGAAAATTTCATATCCGATCTCCCGAAAAAATTTACTCAAAAGGCGCGATCTTCATGAGAGAGATGATCCCTTCGAAGATCTCCTTTGCGCAGGGTGCGGCGACGGTGCTGCCGTAATAAGTCCCCTGCGGCTCGTCGATGATGACAAGACAAAGATAGCGCGGCGCGTTCGCCGGGAAAAATCCGACGAAGGAGGAAACGTATTTCCCCTGCGCGATGACGCCGTTCTCGTATTTCTGGGCGGTGCCCGTCTTGCCGCCGACGCGGTAGCCCTCGAGGAAGGCGTGCTTGCCGCTGCCATCCCGGACGACTCCCTCGAGCATTCCAGAGAGGATCCTCGACGCCTCCTCCCCGACCGTCCGTCCGAGCAGGGTCTTTTCGAAGCGCTCGCTGACATATCCGTCCGGGGAGCGGATCTCGCTCAGAATGTGCGGCGCATAATAGTATCCGCCGTTGACCGCGGACGCCGCGGCGCAGGCGAGCTGCAGCGGCGTCACCGCGATGGTCTGCCCGAAGCCGATCCGCGCAAGGTCGCAGTCGCGCACCGTCCCCCGCGGCAGGAGCATTCCCACCGCCTCGCCCGAAAAGTCGATCCCCGTCGCGCTGCCGAAACGGAAGGCTTTGAGATATTCGTAAAAGGTATCCTTGCCGAGGGAGAGCGCGATGTCCACAAAACAGGGGTTGCAGCTGTTGTTGAGAGCCTCCGCAAGGGTTTGGTTGCTGTGCTTGCCGTTCGCATGGTCGCTCCAGCAGCGGATGGTCGTGCCGTCCACGCTCCGCGTCCGCGACGAGGGAAAGACATGCGAGGTCGAAAACGCCTTGGCGTTCCCGCGGAGGGATTCCTCGATGTTCGCGGCGGCGGTGACGATCTTGAAGGTCGAGCCGGGCTCGTAAATATCGCTGACGAGCCGGTTGCGGGAGAGGGCGTTGAGGGCCTCCATGTCCTCCCGCGGCGGGTCGTTGAGATCGTATGAGGGAAGATTGACCATCGCAAGCACCGAAAAGTCGTTCGGGTCGAGGACGATACATCTCGCTCCCTTCGCCCCCGTCGAGGCGAGCGCCCTTCCCATGACTTCCTCGCTGAGCGCCTGGATCCGGTAGTCGAGGGTGAGCTTCACGTTGAGCCCGTTCTCCGCGGGAAGATAGGCGGCGTCCGCCCCCTCGAGCTCCACGCCGACAAGGTCGGTCTCATAGAGGATCTCCCCGTTCTTGCCCGAAAGATATTCGTCGTAATAGCGCTCGATCCCGGTCGTGCCCTCGCTGCCCATCGCCGTGAAGCCGAGCACCTGCGAGGCAAGATTTCCGTAGGGATAGACCCGCTTGTTGTCGCGGGCATAGTAGATCCCGGCAAGGTTCGCCCCTTCAAGTCTCTCCACCAGCGTCTTTTCGCCCTGTTTGAGCAGGGTGATCTCCGAGCGCGAACGGTCGGAAAGGAGCTTTTCGGTCTCCTCGAAGGAGGTCCCGAGAAGGGCGGAGAGCACCTGCGCCGCATGTTCGGGCTCCTTGACGGCGTTGGCGCGCGCATAGACGCTGTAGGCGGTCTCGTTCCCCGCGAGGATCTCGCCGTTCCGGTCGGTCACGAGCCCGCGCTCGGCGACGACCGGGATCTCCCGCGTCCATTGATCGAGGGCGCGGTAAAGCAGCTCCTGCTGCCAGAGGACCTGCACATAGAAGAACCGCGCCGAAAAAATGCAAAAAAGAAAGGTTATCGCCAAAATCATGGCAAATAACCTCTTTCGTAGGACGGTAAATGAAAAATCCGCTGTATTCTGTTTGATAAGATCCCCTCCGCGGGGAACGGTCATGACCTCGGAGGCGTCATTCCGTGTTCCGCCGCCCAACTTTCGATATACTCGGGAGCCGTGAGATCTTCGATCTCGCTCTGGATTCCGCGGAGCGTTTCGCCAAGGTCCGTGACGGTCTGTTCCCGGAAGGAAACGTCCGAATTCAGGCTTCTGATGACCGCCGCGTTGATACAGATGACCGCAAGCAGGATCATGATCGCCGCTGCGATCGCGGCAAGCACGATCTTCGTTCGGGATCCGATCCCCTGCGTCGGGATGGCGTCCTCTTCGTCCTCGATCTCCCCTTCTTCCGAATAGTGCCCCATCGTCTCCCGGCTGGGAAGCGCGTCCTCTTCGCTCGACGTTTCTTCGGCGGGATAGGCGCCGGTAAATTCATGGAACGGCATGGTTTCGGCGGGCGCCTCCGCCGTCGGCGCGAGCTCCTGGCTCTGCACGATCCCTTCGCGGTACAGCCAGCCCATGTATTCGTCCCGAGGAGCGGCGAACTGCGGCTCCTCCAGATACTGCATTTCGGGCATAGCCTGCATTTCCGCCTCGGGCGCGAACGGCGCAAACGCCTGCGCGTTCATCTCGGGCGCATAGTCCTCGCCGGCAGCCATCTGCAAGCCCCGGTTCATCTCCACGATCCGCCGGGACGATTCCATATAATCGTTGATCCGGTTCATCGCGTTGGGCGCGTCCGCAGGCGCCGTAACGGTCGCAGCCCTCGGCGCGCGGTTTTCTACGGGATAATCGGTATAACGGGCTTCTCCGCGGTCGGAAGAGAAATAGCTTTCCTGTGCGCGTTCGGCATATTTGGCATAGTCTACGGGCTGCGCGCAAAGTTCCTCGAATTTGGCAGCCATGCGGCGGCGATGTTCCGTCGCCTCGTCGTATACTTCTTCCGCGGGCGCCCCTTGTCCCTGGGACGCCGCGTCATACTCTTTTTCCAAAAATCCCGTATCAGCCATTATTTTCTCTCCTATTTTTATTGCACTGTGCGCCGTTTTATGCTATAATTTTTCTGCGATCCTGAGTTTTGCGCTCTTGCTCCTCGGGTTGAGCCCGATCTCCTCCGCGCTTGCGGTGACCGGCTTTTTCCCGATCACGGCGATCTCCCGCTTCTTTCCGCAGACGCAGACCGGAAAGTTTTTGGGACAGGTGCAGTCCGCGCTCATTTCGCGGAACACGTTTTTGACGATCCGATCCTCGAGCGAATGGAAGGTGAGGACGCAGATCCTTCCGCCCGGCCTCAGCGTCCGGGCAAGCCCTTTTACACATTCTCCCAAGCCGTCGAGCTCACCGTTGACCTCGATCCGCACCGCCTGAAAGGTCTGTCTGGCGCAGGCGGCGGAACGCATTTTGGGCGGAATGCTCTCTTCGACGATCTTTTCCAGCTTTCCGCAGGTCCCGATCGGCTCTTTCGCCCTCTCCCGCACGATGTTCCGCGCGATGGAGGCCGCAAATTTTTCTTCGCTGAAGTCGCGTAAAATGCGAATGAGACGCGTCTCCTCGTATCCGTTCACAACGTCGTACGCCGTGAAGGAAGAGGTCGTGTCCATTCTCATGTCGAGGGGCGCGTCAGCTTTCCGGTAAGAAAATCCTCTGTTCTCATCGTCGATCTGATGCGATGATATTCCCAAGTCCAATAGCGCGCCATCCAGCTTGTCCGCGCCCGCCCGACCAAAGACTTCGCGATAGTTTTTATAATTGGTATGATAGAGTTCGTATCTGCCGCGGAAGGGCGCCAGCCGCTCTTCGGCCGCCGCGATCGCCTCTGCGTCCCGGTCCGTTCCGAGGAGCCGCACATGCGCGCCCGCCGAAAGGATCGCAAAGGAATGTCCGCCGCCTCCGACCGTTCCGTCGAAGTAAAGTCCGCCGTCGCGGATCTTCAACCCTTCGATCACCTCGTCGAGGAGGACGGGACGGTGATAAAATCCGCTCATTTCCCGGTTTCCGCTCTCTGCTCGGCTTCCGCCTTGTGGAACCGACTCTTGCTCTCGCTCAGCTGCTGCCGGACGGAGGCGGGCGTCTGCCCCTTGACGACTTTGTCGTATTTCTCCTTCGTCCAGATCTCGAGATAGCTGTACATGCCGACCGAGACGAGCTCGCAATGGTTCTTGTCCGCACCGATATGCTCGCGGACCGATTTGGGAAGGACGACCCTCCCCTGCGAGTCCTCTTCATACTCTTCGACCATGCCCGAGAAAAAACGCAGCGCGTTCAGCGTGGGCTCGTCCATGGGATCGATATCGGAGAAGCTGCCGAAACGGGCGGAAAGCCCCTGTTCGTCCACGAGCGCGATACAGTCGTCCGAAAACTGTACAAAGTACAGCTTCCGGCTGCTGTCGTCCCCCATGAGCTCCGTACGAAACTTGGCAGGGATCCTGATTCTGTTTTTGACATCCATGGTGTGCTCGGCACGCCCGAAAAGGACTCCCATACGATTCTCTCCGTGTTACGTTTATGATTATAGCACCACTTTTGGGGATTGTCAACCACTCGCAGCCCCTTTTCGCCACTTTTTTTGCATTTTTATAAAAAATTTCGAAAACATTTGTTTGAATTATAGATTTTTTCGTTGATTTCCGCGCAATCTCCCAAAAAAACGGGACGATTCGCGCCCAAACCTTTGTCGGAAATTGTGGGATTTTCGTGGACGAAATTCCCCTCGCAAAGCAGGTTTTTGAGCCTTTTTGCGGTGCCTTCGTTGCCGTCAAAGACGGGCGCGCGATAAAATTCGGCGATTTTCCGGCGGAAAAAGAGGTAATGGGTACAGCCGAGGACGACGCCGTCGAACGGGGGGACAGAAGTGGACAGCTTTTTTTCGGGGTTTTCCCTCCGAAATGCCCCGGGCGGCGGGATCTCGGCGGAAAGATCGAAGGAGGTCCCCTCAATCAGGGCGCATTCGATGGCCCCGGCGAGCCCTCCCGCCGGAAAGACGGTGAATTTCGTTTGGGGGAAGCGGGCGATGAGCGCCGAAAGCCGTTTGCCCGCGGCGGTCACCGGGGTGCAGAGGACGAGCACGTTTTTCGCGCGGCGGGCGGCGGGCGCGACGGCGGGCTCCATGCCCACGACGGGGAAGGGAAACTCGCGGCGCATGATCTCGGCGCAGACCGACGTCGCCGTGTTGCAGGCGAGTAGGGCGGCGTCCACCCCGAGCGCGCGGAACCGCTCGAGGGCGCTCCGGACGAGGCGGACGATCTCCTCCTCCGGCCGGCTGCCGTAAGGCGCGTTGAGGTTGTCGCCGAAATAGTAGAACCGGACCCCGGGCATGAGCCGAACGCAGTCTTTCAAGACGGTCAGCCCCCCGACGCCGCTGTCGAATACGCCCGCTTTGAGCATGATCTTCCCTCCCCTTTCGAAAATTTTCGGAAATTTTTGACCGATCGACGCAAAAACAGTTTACAAGCATTCTATTTTATGCTAAAATATCGGAGATTGAAATTGAAACCGAAGGAGAATTACAGTGCCCAACATCAAATCCGCAAAAAAGCGCGTTCTTGTCACAGAGAAAAAGGAAATGCAGAACAAGGCGATCAAGTCTGCCTTAAAAACGCAGATCAAGAAGTTCCTCGCCGCGGTCAGCGCGGGAGACAAGGAGACGGCAGACAAGCTCTATCCCGAGACCGTTTCCGCGATCGACTCCGCCGCTTCCAAGGGGATCCTGCACAAGAACAACGCGGCAAATAAAAAGGCGAAACTTGCGAAAAAACTTGCCGCCATCGCCTGAGAAGAACGATCCCGATCTTCCCCGCGCCTGCTTGCGCGGAAAATTTCACTGACTTTCAAAGCGCTTCCCTGCGGAAGCGCTTTTTCCCGCTCTTTTTGTCTTTCCCCCCCTCTTTTCCGCCCCGCTCTTACCGTGACCCGGACGAATTTTCCGGTCTTTTCGTTTGATTTTCCGTTCAATTCCGGAAAAATTTCCGCCGAAAAACGGGCTTTTGCCGCTGTTTTCGACAGATTTTATCATTTTCTGCATATTTCTCACAATCTGGCCGTTTTCAAAATTTTCGCGCAAAACGGTTGACATCTTCGCGCGTATCGAATATACTGTCCGCGTCGTGTGTTTATTTTTATTAAACTTTCGGTTTAATTTTGCGAGAGTTTCATAAAAAATGAGAAAAAGTTTAGATATACTAAACTTCACGCGGCGGCGCGTGAAAAAAATCCGCGCAAAGACGGAAGATACAAGAGGTTTTGGACATGGAACTCGGCGCAAAAATCAGGGAAATGCGGCAGCGGATCAATCTGACGCAGGAAGAGCTCGCCGACCGGTGCGAGCTCACGAAGGGATACATTTCCCAGCTCGAAAACGACCTCACAAGCCCCTCGATCGCGACGCTCGTCGATCTACTGAACGCACTCGGGAGCAATCTCTCCGACTTTTTCCACGAGGAGAGCGAGCAGAAAGTCGTCTTTACCGAGGCGGAGTACATCGAAAAGCAGTCAGAGGGAATGATCTTCGACTGGCTGATCCCGAACGCACAGAAGAACATGATGGAGCCGGTGCTCGTCGAGCTGTCTCCCGGCGCGGAGACGAACGCGGACTTCCCCCATGAGGGCGAGGAGTTCGGCTATGTCCTGGAAGGGCGGATCGAGATCGTCTGCGCGGGCAGGCGGCATGCGGCGAAAAAGGGCGAGAGCTTCTATTTCACCGCCGACAAGGAACATTCCATTATAAATAAAGGAAAGGGAAAGGCGAAATTCATCTGGATCTCGACCCCTCCCAACTTCTGAGCGAAAGGCGGAAACCCTCGCGGCTGAAAACAAAAGGAGAAGAGCATGGCTGAAAAAATCATCGAACTGAAAAACGTCACCAAGTATTTCGACGACAATCTTGTCATCGACAACATCAGTTTTTACGTCAAAAAGGGAGAATTCATCACCTTTTTGGGTCCCTCTGGCTGCGGAAAGACGACGACGCTGCGCATGATCGCGGGCTTCGATCTTCCCACGAGCGGGCAGATCCTCCTCAACGGCAAGGACGTCTCGCAGCTGCCCCCCAACAAGCGCCCCGTCAACACGGTGTTCCAGCGCTATGCCCTCTTCCCCCATCTCAACGTGTTCGAAAACATCGCGTTCGGGCTGCGCTGCAAGAAGGTGGAGAACACCTATGAAAACAGCAAGGGCGAGCGGTACACGAAGCGCGAGAGGCTCTCCAAGAAGGAGATCTCCGAAAAAGTGAAAAAGGCGCTCGAGATCGTCGATCTTGAAGGCTTCGAGAAGCGCTCCATCTCCACCCTCTCGGGCGGACAGCAGCAGCGGGTCGCGATCGCGCGGGCGATCGTCAACGAACCCGAGATCCTGCTCCTCGACGAGCCGCTCGGCGCGCTCGACCTCAAAATGCGCAAGGAAATGCAGATCGAGCTCAAAGAGATCCACCGCCGCCTCGGGATCACCTTCATCTATGTGACGCATGATCAGGAGGAGGCGCTCACGATGTCGGACACGATCGTCGTCATGGCGGACGGGGTCGTCCAGCAGATCGGCACGCCCAAGGGCATCTATGATGAGCCCGCGAACACCTTCGTCGCCGACTTCATCGGCGAGAGCAACATCTTCAACGGCAAGGTCGTGGGCGAAAAGCAGGTCAAATTCTGCGGCAAGACGTTCGCCTGCCTCGACGAGTTCGGGCTCAACGAGATCGTAGACGTCGTCGTGCGGCCCGAGGACCTCAAAATGTGCGCGCCCGAAGAGGGAATGCTCAAGGGCGAGGTGCTCTCGGTCGTGTTCAAGGGGATCCACTATGAGATCACGGTGCAGGTCGGAAAGTATGAGATCGTCGTCCAGAGCACGGAGAGCCGGGAAATCGGCGAAAAGATCGGCCTTTGCGTCTCGCCGGACGGGATCCATCTCATGAAGCCGCGCTATACTTCCAACGTTTTCGACGGCGTCATCACCAAGCGCAACACCGTGGAGTTTGCGGACGGAGAATTCGACTGCGACGTCACCCAGCTCTATCCCGGGAGCCGTCTCGACGAGGAGGACTATCTCATCACCGCCGCGGGCGAAAAGATCGACCTCACGGGCGTCGAAGTCCGGGTGGAAGTGGGACTTTCGGATATTTCGATCAGCGACGACGCGGAGGCGGGCGGCACGACGGGGCACATCATCTCCATCATCTATAAGGGCGATCATTACCGGCTCATTGTCCGGACGGAGGAGGAAGAGGAGGATTTCGTGCTCTCCACCGACGATCTCTGGAACGAGAACGACTTTGTGTCGGTCATCATCCCGAAGGATAAGATCAAGCTCACCCTCAAAAACCAGGAGGCGAAAAAATGAAGATCCCCCGTTTTTCGCGAAAGACGCTCGGGATCCCCTATGCGGTCTTTCTCCTCTTTTTCGTCATCATCCCCATGCTCGTCATTTTGTTCTATGCGTTCACGACGGGTGTGAAGGATCCCGTGACGGGCGCGGAGAGTTTTTCCTTCTCCTTCTCGAATTTCTTACGGTTCTTCTCCGACCCGACGAAACTTTCGACGATCGTCTACTCTTTGGTCATCGCGCTCGTGACGACGGTCCTGTGCCTTCTCATCGCCTATCCCGTCGCCTATATCCTGGCGCGGAGCAAACTCAAAAAGAAATTCGTCATCTTAATGCTCTTCGTGCTCCCGATGTGGATCAACTTCGTCCTCCGCGTGAACGCCCTCCGCGAGATCTTCAACCTGCTCTCGCTGGCGCCCGCGCTCGAAGGGCTGACGAGCGCGAACTATTTCAAGACGATCTTCGGCATGGTCTACGACTTTCTGCCCTTCATGATCCTGCCGCTCTACACGACGATCATGAAGATCGATCAGAGTCTCTATGAGGCGAGTGCGGACCTCGGCGGCGGGGCGTTCACGACCTTTACCCGGGTGACCCTTCCCCTCTCCATGCCCGGGATCATGAGCGGCGTCACGATGGTATTCCTTCCGTCCATGACGAACTATGTCGTCTCGGACATGCTCGGGAACGCAAAGGTGACGATCATCGGGAAATTCATCTATGAATATTTCGGCAACGATTGGCACATGGGCTCGATGGTCGCCCTGGTGCTGCTCATCGTCGTGTTCCTCTCGAGCTGGCTGTCGGGCGGATTTACGGCGGATGAAAACGTGAGGGGGACCAATCTATGAAAAACCGACTTCTTTCCAAATGTCTCAAAGCGGGCTTTGTGGGGCTCGTCCTGCTTCTGCTCTACACCCCCATCCTGCTGCTTGCGGTCTATTCCTTCAATTCGGTGGACAACATCGGCGGCTGGGGAGATTTTTCGCTCGTCCACTATGAAAAACTCTTCGGCGATCCCGTCATTCTCGACATGATCGGCAACACCGTTCTCCTCGCGATCACGGCGGCGGCGCTCTCGACCGTCCTCGGCACGGCGGGCGCGCTCGGCATGTACTACTGCAAAAAACGGGTCAAGACCGCCATGCAGCTCACAAACCAGATCCCCGTCGTCAACGCGGAGATCGTCACCGCGCTTGCGCTCACGATCACCTTCGTCGCGGTCGGGATCGGCAAGTCGTGGTTCACCCTCATCATCGGGCATATGGTCATCTGCACCCCCTTCGTGGTGCTCTCCGTGCTCCCCAAGCTCAAACAGATGGACGGCTCCCTGTACGAGGCGGCGCTCGACCTCGGCGCAAGCCCCTTCAAGGCGCTCATGAAGGTCGTCCTCCCGCAGATCATCCCCGGCGTCATCTCGGGCTTCATGCTCGCGATCACCCTTTCGCTCGACGATTACATCGTCACCGTCTATACCCGTCCTTCCGGCTTCGAGACGATCTCGACCTACGTCTTTAACGCCACGATGAAGGGCAACGCGCACACTGCAAAGACCCTCTCCTCGTTCTGGGCGCTGACGACGATCATCTTCGTCATCATCGTGCTGTTCGTGCTCATTTCGAACCTGGCGGGAAGAAGGAAAAAGGAGGAAACGAGATGAACAAGAGATGGTTTTCCGCCCTGCTTGCGGGGGTCATGCTCTTTCCCGCGGCGGGGACGCTCGCCAGCTGCGCGGGCGAAAGGGCGGAGCTTGTCCTGAAGGTCTATAATTGGGAGGAATACATCGACGAGGGCGGCGAAGGCACTTTCGTCTTTGACGAACTGCACGAGCTCGACGACAAGGGAAAGCCCGTGAAGGACGCTTCGGGAAATCATGTGCATATCGAGTCGGACATCGTGGACGACGATTACAAGGCCTGGTATGAAGAGGCGACGGGCGTTCCGCTCTCCGAAGAGGGACCGGCGATCTTGGACGATTTCGAGCTTTGGTATCAAAAAAATTACGGCGTGAAAGTGAAGGTCGAGTACTCCACGTTCGGCACGAACGAGGACATGTACAACGAGCTGCTGCTCGGGAACGAGTACGATCTTCTGTGCCCCTCCGACTACATGATCATGAAACTTGCGGCGGAAAACCGTCTTGAAAAGTACGACGCCGCCTTCTTCGATCCCGAAAGAGAGGAAAATTACTATATCCGCAACGTCTCCCCTTTCATTCAGGAGAAATTCGAGACGAACGCGGGGCTTGCCGGCAAGGAATACACCTGGAGCGAGTATGCTGCGGGCTATATGTGGGGCACGACGGGCTTCGTCTACAATCCCGAGATCGTTTCGGAGGACGAACTGCGCGAGCTCGACTGGCAGGTCTTCATCACCAAGGGCGAAAAATATACGAACAAGATCACGGCAAAGGACAACGTGCGCGACACCTACTTTGCGGCGCTGGGCGTGACCTTCGAGGAGGAGTTGAAAGCGCTCAAAGAAAGGCGGGAAAGCGGCGAGATCTCGGCGGAAGAATACATGCTGCGTCTCACCGAGAGATTCAACGACACTTCGGAAGAGACGATCGCAAAAGTTGAGCCCATCCTTCAGAAGATCAAGGAAAACATTTACAGTTTCGAGACGGACACGGGCAAAGCCGATCTTGTGAACGGAAACGTCAATCTCAACTATGCCTGGAGCGGCGACGCCGTCTACGCGATGGACTTGGCGGAGACGGAAAACGAGAAAGAACTCAACTATTTCGTGCCGGAGGGCGGCTCGAACCTCTGGTTCGACGGCTGGGTCATGCCCAAAGGGATCGACGCCGAGCATAAACAAGCGGCGCAGGCGTTCGTCAACTTCCTCTCCATGCCCGAAAATGCCATGCGCAACAGCTATTATATCGGCTACACCTCCGCGATCTCGGGCAGCGAGATGGAAATGCTCGACTATGCGGACTATCTCTACGGCTATGAATTCGATCCCAAAGAGGAGGAAGAGCCTGAGGAGACCGTCGAATACGACCTCGGCTGGTTTTTCGGGCAGGAGGACGCCTCGATTACCGCGACGCGGGAACAGGCGGAGCGCCGGCAGCTCTATGCGCAGTATCCGCCCGAAGCGGTCATGGCGCGCTGCGCCGTGATGGATTATTACGGGCAGGAGGCGACCGTGCACATCAACGAGCTCTGGTCGCGCGTGAAGGCGGAGACGCTCGACGGATGGGCGATCGTCGTGATCTGCCTGACCGTTTGCGGGATCGCCCTGTTTGCGATATTCGTCAAATTCGGCGCCAAGATCGACCTCTTCCGTCCCAAGCCCAAAAAGGGCTATCATCGAGTCGATCCTGATTGACCACTTCGGCGCATTCCCCCATCGGATGGGAAATCGATCCCCTCGTCCAATATTTGAACGCGGGGGAAATTGATCGGCGCTGAAACCGACAGCTTTTGAAACTGATCGACGTTAAAACCGATCGACGTTAAAAAACCAGTTGCTTTTGAAAAGCCGCGCGCCCCGCAAATGCGGGGCGCGCGGCTTCAATCTTTTTTCCACTTAAAAGATCTTTTTCGTGTCGTTTTCCTCTTTCACCAAGGCAAAAAACTTGTCTTTTTGCATGGAGCCGATGTCGCCCTCGCCGCGGCGACGAACGGAGACCGTCCCCTCCTCCACTTCCTTGTCGCCGATGACGAGCTTATAGGGCACCTTCTCGTTCTCGGCGTCGAGGATCTTCCTGCCGATCTTCTCCTTTCTCAGGTCCGCCTCGGCGCGCAGGCCCATGGCGTTCATTTCAGATACGAGCTTCTGCGCATAATCGGCGGCGCGATCGGTGATCGGCAGCACTTTCACCTGCACGGGAGAGAGCCAAACGGGGAATTTCCCCGCAAAATGCTCGATCAGAATGCCGATGAACCGCTCGATCGAGCCGAACGCCACGCGGTGGATCATGATCGGGCGGTGTTTCTGCCCGTCCTCGCCCACATATTCGAGCTCGAACCGCTGCGGCATCTGGAAATCGAGTTGGATCGTGCCGCACTGCCAGGTCCTGCCGATCGAATCGCGCAGATGGAAGTCGATCTTGGGTCCATAAAACGCCCCGTCGCCCTCGTTGATCACATAGGGCAGTTTCATCTCTTCGAGCGCCTCTTTGAGCGCATTCGTCGCCGTCTCCCATTCCTCGTCCGTGCCCATGCTGTTTTCGGGCTTGGTT
Organism: uncultured Clostridia bacterium; assembly: GCA_947630115.1. GTDB lineage: Bacteria > Bacillota > Clostridia > Christensenellales > Borkfalkiaceae > Gallimonas. The sequence continues at coordinate 22,912 of CANRGG010000004.1, read as the reverse complement.
GAAAGCTCCACATGGTATTTGAAGCCGAAGAGGGAATAAACTTCGTCGATGAGGCGGACGACCCCCTTGATCTCGCTCGTGATCTGCTCGGGCAGCATAAAGATGTGCGCATCGTCCTGCGTAAAGCAGCGCACCCGCATGAGCCCATGGAGCTGTCCGCTCTTCTCATGGCGGTGGACAATGCCGAGTTCCCCCATGCGGATGGGCAGATCTTTATAGCTCTTCGGATAGAGCTTATAGACGAGCATGCCGCCGGGGCAGTTCATGGGCTTGACCGCGCAATCCTCCCCGTCGATCTTCGTCGTGTACATATTGTCCTTGTAATGGTCCCAATGCCCCGAATTTTCCCAGAGCACACGGCTCAAAATGATCGGCGTCTGGACTTCGACGTACCCTTCGCGGCGGTGAAGCTGCCGCCAATACTCGATGAGCTGGTTTTTGATGACCATGCCGTTCGGAAGGAAGAACGGGAAGCCCTTCCCCTCGCCGAGCAGCGCAAAGATCTTGAGCTCTTTCCCGAGCTTGATGTGATCGCGCTTTTTCGCCTCTTCGAGCATGGTGAAATACTCGTCCATCTCCTCCTTCTTTTCGAACGCCGTGCCGTAAATTCGGGTGAGCATTTTTTTCTTTTCGTCGCCGCGCCAATACGCCCCCGCGATCGAAACGAGTTTGAACGCCTTGATCTTGCCCGTCGAAGGAAGATGGGGCCCCCTACAAAGGTCCACGAAATCCCCCTGCTTATAGAAGGAGAGCACGGTGTCCTCGGGAAGATCGCGGATGAGCTCCACCTTGTAATTTTCGTCGAGGTTCTCCATGAAGGCAATCGCCTCGTCGCGCGGCAGGGTGAAGCGCTGGATGGGAAGATTGCTCTTGATGATCTTCTTCATCTCCGCCTCGATCTTCTCGAAATCCTCGAGCGCGATCGGCGTCTTGAAATCGACGTCATAGTAATAGCCGTTCTCGATCACCGGCCCGATCGCAAGTTTGCAGGTGGGATAAATCGTCTTGATCGCCTGCGCCAACACATGGGCGCAGGTATGGCGGTAAACGTTCAGCCCCTCCTTGTCCTTGAGAGTGACGATCTCGAGGCTGTCCCCTTCCTTCAGATTTGCGGAAAGATCGCACAGCGCGCCGTTGACTTTCGCCGCGACCGCGGCACGGGCAAGCCCCTCCGAGATCGCCTTCGCCGCCGCCAGACAGGTCGCGTTTTCGCCCACCTCGAGCTTGTCCCCGTTTTTCAAAATAATGTTCATCTCCGTCTCTCCTTCTTGTTTTATTATAATATCATGAAATTTCTTCGGTATTATGTCTGACATAGTACTATGCAAAACGCAAGAAAACAGAAAAACGTCCTTAAAAATCCCCTCTTCGGAGAATTTTAAGGACGCAAATTGCAGGTTTTGCGCGGTTCCACCTTAATTGCCGGGAAAGCTCCCCGACCGCTTTTTTGGTTGTGAAAAAAACAGAAAGCGGTTTCACCTTCCCGCCGTCGTTGCGGATCTTTCAGCCGGGGATCCGTTCTCTGGAAATTCGGGCGGGCGTTACTTGTCTTTCGTTACGATGATTATAAAGGATTTTTTTTCGCTTGTCAAGAGAAAACAGCGCGCTCGGCATAATATTTCCGAAGAAAATCTTCGACGGACTCCTCCACTTCGCCGAGGCAATAGACAAACCCGGCGTCGGAGAGCATGATCTCCGTCTCGACGTCCTCGCTGCCCGTCAGCCGGCTCCTTCTCAACGGCGCGAAGTTCTCGCCAAAGACCTGCCTGCCCTTGAGATAGATCTTCCGCCGGCTCTCCCCAACCAAAAATTCGCAGAACCGCTTCAGATCGGGCGAGGAGAAACTTTCGGGCACGTAATCGACGATCTTCCCCCATTTCTCGCGCAGCGTGCCGAGACGGAAGTTGTAGAACCCGTCGATACTGTACTCCTCCGCGCCCTCCAGCTTTCTGCGGATATACGTTTTATCGCCGTCAAAGTCGGCGGCGATCAGCGCAGCCGCCATGAGCCGTTTTTCCCGCCGCGGCAGGGAGACGTTGAGACGTTTGCCCAAAAAGGAGTACTTATAACCGATCCCGATGATCTCCGTGAGACGATCGACGAGCAGTTCTTCGAGCCGCTCGCGGTTGTCCGCGTAAATGCGGAGCGCCGTACGGGTATCGCCGAACATCAGCTCGCATTTCCCGCCGCAGCGGAAAACGGGCTCCGCCAGCGTATTATATAGATAGGTTATATAGGCGCTCTTTTCGATACGCTCCGTCACGGTGATCTCGCTCACAAACTTATTGTATGCCGATCGCGCGGATTTATTTACCCCATTTTGATTTCGAGCTGCGCCGCCCATCTCCCGTTTTTGCGCTCAGTTTTCGGCGGGTTAAAAAGAATTTTTTGCGGCATACTGCTCTTGTCCGTAATAACCGCAAACTGCAATCAACCGGGCGGGCGGCAGAAAAGCCGCAATTCGGACGGCGGAAGCGGAGCGATCCTCTTCCGCTTTTTTCTGTCTTTGCGGCCCTCCTTTTCTTCCCTCCCCCCTTTTTCACTTGACGAAAGGGCAGAAATCGTGTAAAATATTTCCGTATCATTTTCAGAAAGGAAGTATTCGATCAAGTTATGGACATGAAAGAAGTCGAGCGGAAATGGCAAGCCCGCTGGGAAAAGGCGAAATTCAACAACTTCGACGAAAAGAGCGACCGCGAGAAAAAGTATGTGCTCGAAATGTTCTCCTACCCTTCGGGGGCGAAGCTGCATATCGGGCATTGGTATAACTACGGGCCCGCCGACTCTTATGCGCGCTTCAAGCGGATGCAGGGCTATAATGTGTTCCAACCGATGGGCTTTGACGCGTTCGGGCTGCCCGCGGAAAATTATGCGATCAAGACGGGCGTCCACCCCAAGGATTCCACCGAAAAAAATATCGCGACCATGGAAAAACAGCTTCGCGCGATGGGCGCGATGTTCGATTGGTCGGCGGAGATCAAGACCTGCGAAGAGGATTATTACAAGTGGACGCAATGGATGTTTTTGCAGCTCTACAAAAAGGGGCTCGCCTACCGCAAAGAGGCGCCCGTGAATTGGTGCCCTTCCTGCAACACCGTGCTGGCAAACGAGCAGGTCACGGAGGGCGTTTGCGAGCGCTGCGGCACAGTCGTCGTCCGAAAAAATCTCACGCAGTGGTTCTTTAAGATCACGGCGTATGCCGAAGAGCTTTTGAGCGGGCTCGACGGGCTCGACTGGCCCGAAAAGACCAAACTCATGCAGAAAAACTGGATCGGGAAATCGACGGGTTGCGACATCGAGTTCGACTGTGAGACGGGTGACAAGATCCGCGTCTACACGACCCGCTGCGACACGATCTTCGGCGTCACCTATGTGGTTCTGGCGCCCGAACACCCTCTCGCCCTCAAGATCACGACGGAGGACCGGCGCGCCGAAGTGGAGGCGTACATCGCGGAGACCGCCAAGGCGAACGAGATCGAGCGGCTTTCGACGGCGCGCGAAAAGACGGGCGTGTTCACGGGGGCGTACTGCGTCAACCCGCTGAGCGGAAAGCGTATTCCCGTCTATCTTGCCGACTACGTCCTCTATTCCTACGGCACGGGCGCGGTCATGGCGGTCCCGGCGCACGACGAGCGGGACTTCGCCTTCGCGACGAAATACCATCTTCCCATCGTGCAGGTCATCGAGAACAGAAACGGCCCCACCGAACTGCCCTTTGTGGAGGACGGGATCATGATCGGCTCGCTGAATTTCGACGGACTCTACGGCGAGGAGGCGCGCGACGAGGTCGCGAACCGGATCGCAAAGCTCGGCAAGGGCGGCAAGAAGGTCAACTACCGTCTGCGCGACTGGCTCGTCTCGCGGCAGCGCTATTGGGGGGCGCCCATTCCCGTGATCCACTGCCCCAACTGCGGCGCAGTGCCCGTTCCCGAGAAAGATCTGCCCGTCAAGCTCCCCTATAAAGTGGAGTTCCGTCCCGACGGGAAATCCCCCCTTGCGAAATGCGCGGAATTCATGCACACGACCTGCCCCGTCTGCGGCGGCGAGGCGGAGCGCGATCCCGACACCCTCGACACGTTCGTCTGTTCGAGCTGGTATTATCTCCGCTATGCGGATCCGCAGAACACCAAAGAGCCCTTCGACCGGGCACGCGTCAACGCACTGCTCCCTGTGGACACCTACATCGGCGGCGCGGAGCACGCCTGCATGCACCTTTTATATGCGCGCTTCTTCACGAAGGCCCTGCGCGACATGGGCTATCTCAACTTCGACGAACCCTTCAAGCGGCTCGTCCATCAGGGCGTCATCATGGGACCCGACGGGAACCGGATGTCCAAGTCGCACGGAAACATCGTCTCCCCCGACGAATACGTCGAGGAATACGGCTCGGACGCCTTCCGCCTCTATCTCATGTTCGGCTTCTCCTACACCGAGGGCGGCCCCTGGAACGACGACGGGATCAAGGCGATCTCCCGCTTTTTGGACCGCGTCGAAAAGATTATCCTGAAAGCCTACGAATATCCCGACAAAAACGCCCCCTACGGCGCGGAGGAAAAGGCGCTCGACTATGCGCGAAACTATGCGATCCAAAAGGTCACGCGCGATATGGACGCCTTCTCGTTCAACACCGCTGTCGCGCGGCTGATGGAGCTCTGCAATGCGCTCTATAAATACGAAGCGCTGCCCGTCAAGAACAACACCCTGTTCAAGGCGGCGGCAAAGGACTTCTTGCTCCTGCTCGCCCCCTGCGCCCCCCACTTCGCGGAGGAACTCTTCGAGAAGATCGGCGGCAAAGGCTTTATCTTCGAGCAGGAATACCCGAAGGAAAACCCCGAAAAGCTCGTCCTCGACGAGACCGAGTACGCCGTTCAGGTCAACAGCCGGATCGTCTGCCGCGTCATGATCCCGAGCGGGCTCTCCGACGGAGAGATCGAACAGCGCGCGCTCGCCCTTCCCGAGATCGCCGAAAAACTCGGCGGGAAACCGGTCAAAAAGTGCATTGTCGTGCCCGGAAGGCTCGTCAATCTGATTGCGGGATAAAAAACGGACATGAAAATTTTGTTTGTCGTCTCCGAAAACTTCCCCAAAAGCCCGGTTTTTGAACTCGCCGAAGCGGCAAAAAAGCGCATCGGTAGAGATGCCGCAATCGTCTATTATGACGGTTCCCCTTTGCGCACCTACGGGAAAATCGAGGGGCTGTGGATCTTTACCCATGAAGAGCGGGGCGGCTGTCCCGAAAACGTCCGCTCCTTCCTCGAAAACAACTTTTCGGCAATCGAGGACGTGCCGTCGGTCGCGACGGGCGTCGGCGGCAAGGAGGGCGGCATGAACGCCGTCTCCGAGATCATGGAATTTTTCGAGGAGCACGGCGGCAGATATCTCTCCGACAGCGAGCCCCTCTGCATTCCCCTCCGCTCCTCCCGGCTCGATCTGGACCATGAGGAAAAGATGGATCTTTTCTTCCTCGTCGACAGTTTTCTCAAATACTGCGGCATGGACGAGAGCGACTCCCGCAAGATCGCCTTCGAAAAGGTCGTCGACAACTACTTCGCGATCCTGAAATATCTGACCGACGAAAAGCCCGAACTCCTCTCCTGGAAGGAGGACGTCATGCAGACCGACCACGGAAGTCTGGATCTGTCCGATCTTTCGGAAGCTCCTGCCGGGATCCGCGATCTGCGCAGCGAGATCAACGAACTTTCCAAAGACTATGAACTCGAAGAGGAGGAGATCCTTCCCGCGCTCAGAGAGAAAATCGACAGGGAATGGTGATTTTTTGAAAAACAGCCGGCGCCGCTTTGAACAATCAAAGCGGCGCCAATTTTATAATAGTTTGAATAAATTCCTATATTATGTCTGACATAGTACTATGCAAAACCGCAAAAAATGAGATGTCAGATGTAAATTTCGCGGAAAATATGCTCTGCATATGCCGTCGCGACTGAAATTCCCGTCACCCGTTCGATGGTATGGAAGAAGGCATTCGAATTGACTTCGCAGACGAGATACCCCTCTTTTCCGAACAAAAGGTCAATCCCGCAATAGTCGAGGGAGAGCTTTTTCGCCACCTTTTCGCACAGATCGCGCGCGGCGTCATCGAGGGGATAGCGCTCCCCCACGCCGCCGAGTTCGGCGTTGGAACGGAAGTCGTCCGTTGTGGAGACCCGTCTCATCGCAGCGATTGCCCTTCCGCCGACGACGATCACCCGAAGATCTTTCCCCGCGCTCTCCGACACGAATTTCTGGTACAAATGGGGTTTCGGTTTGAGCCGCTCGGAAATGCGCCGAAGCGCCTCTCTGTCCTGAACGAGATAGACTTGCCGCCCCAAAGACCCGAAACATTCCTTGACGACCATGGGATAGCCAAGACGCTCCTCCGCAGCAGATAAAAGCTCGCTTGATGTCGGGCATTCGGGATTATAGCAAAGAAGGGAGGGAATGGTTTCAGGCATGGGAAATCCGTCGAGCGAAAGATAGGTGAGCATTTTGTCGTCGCAAATCTCGATCGCCTCCGCGCGGTTAAAAAGGCGGATCTTTTTTTCGATCGCCCTTGCGGCATACTTGTCCTTATCGAAATAGATGCAGAAATCGCCGCGCTCGGACGAAACGGCAGGAGAATTCCGCACGATCCGCATGCGCACCCCCATCTTTTCAAGCTCCGCCGAAAGTTTTTCGGGCTGGTTGAGCTCATGCGCGTTCCCGGTATAGGCATTGACAACAATAAATCCGCTTTTCATTCTTCAAAAAAGGGGCGCCCTCGCGCCCCCGCTTTTTACGATACCGCCCGAAGCCGCATGTCCGTTTCGGCGATCCCGCTCTCCCGGAGTTTTTCAAGCGCCCCGAACAACACCGATTCCTGAACTTCTTCCGTCACGAGGAGAATGCGCTTTCCGTCCGCTCCGACGCGGCTGAGCTTTTTGACAGAGATTCCCCTCTTCGCAAACTGCGCCGTCACCTTGGAGAGCCCCTCCGCCGCGTCCCGAAGTTCCAGCCGCAGGAAATAGGCGCTACAAAAATCGGTGACGAGCTTGGGCTTTTCTTCGACGGAGATCCGGCTCGACGAGATATTTTCATAGTGGTTGGCGGCATAGATGATGTCGCTGACCATCGCGCTGCCCGTCGGAAGCGCGCCCGCGCCCTCGCCATAGAGCATGACGTCGCCCACCGAGTCGCCGTGGAGAAAGATCGCGTTGTAGCAGCCGCCGACGCCCGCGAGCGGATGTTCCTTGGGCACGAACGCCGGATGAACCCGAACCTCGATCCCCTGCTTCGTCTGTTTCCCGACCGCGAGCAGCTTGATCACATAGCCGAGCTGCTTTGCGCAGCCAATCGCGTCCTTGGAGACTTTGGAGAGCCCCTCGCGCAGGATCCGGTCCGCCGGGACCTTCGTATGGAAGGCAAGCGAGGCGAGAATGGAGAGCTTATAGACGGAGTCGAAGCCTTCGAGATCGGATTCGGGATCGGCCTCGGCATAGCCGAGCTGCCGCGCCTGCGCCAACGCCTCCTCATACGCCGCGCCCTCCTCGGTCATTTTGGAGAGGATATAGTTCGTCGTTCCGTTGACGATCCCCATCATGGAGCCGACGACATTCGCCTGCAAGCCGTTCAAAAGGGTCCGCACGATCGGCACGCCGCCCATACAGCTCGCCTCGAGCTGTAGCCCCGCATGGTGCTGACGCGCCGCGCGCTCGAGTTCGTCCGAATGTTTCGCATAGAGCAGTTTGTTGGAGGTGACGACCGTCTTGCCCGCATACAGCGCCGCCAACACATAGTCGCGTGCCACGCCCTCCCCGCCGATACATTCGACGATGATCTGGACGTCGGGATTGCAGACGACCTCGGCGATGTTCGAGGCGACGATGGCCCTGTCGATCCCGAGCGCGGCGATCTTGCCCTCGTCCGGTTCCAGAACGCTTTCGACGGTGAGATCCAGCCCCTGCGTCCTCTGATAAAACTCCCGATGTTCCAAAAGAATGCGGTACGTTCCGCCGCCGACGACCCCCAGGCCGAGGATCGCAACTCCGACTTTTTTCATTTCACGCCCTCCGTGTTCAGATCATACAAATATTTCAAGCCGTAAAGCGTGAGCGTCTTATCGACGATCGAGATACTCTTGCCCTCGCGCGCCATGACCTCGGAAAAACCGCCCGTCGCGACGGTGACGATCTCCTCCGCTTTCAGCTCCGCTTTGATTTTTCTGACGATGTATTCGACGAGCCCCGCAAAACCGAACACGATCCCCGCCTGCATGTTGGTGACGGTGCTCGTCGCGATGACGCTCTTCGGGACTTCGATCTCGACGCGCGGAAGTTTCGCCGTGCCGTCGACCAGACTGTCGAGCGAACCCTTGATCCCCGGCGCGATCACTCCGCCGATGAATTCGCCCTCTTCATTCAAGATGTTAAACGTCGTCGCGGTGCCGAAGTCAATGACGACCATGGGCTTGCCATTCCCGTATTTTCGGAACGCCGCGACATTGTTGACAATACGGTCTGCCCCGACCTCGCGCGCGTTGTCGGCGCGCATTTTGAGCCCCGTTTTGAGCCCGGGCGCGATCTGGAGCGGCTTGACGCCGAGATAATAGTCGAGCATGCGCTCCATTGTAAAGTCGAGCGAGGGCACGACCGAGGAGATGATCCCCCCGTCGAATTTCTTCGCGTCTAGCCCGCGCGCGGCGAGCATGGAGACGAGCTGGGTGCCGTATTCATCGGAAGTGCGCTTCAAGTCCGTGGAGACCCGGAACGAGAGTTTGAGCTCTTCCCCTTCGAATACGCCGTATTTGATGTTGGTGTTTCCGACGTCGATACAGATAATCATAAATTTCCTTGGGTATTTTCCGCTTCAAAAGGATCCGAAGAGCCGTCCGTTTCCGCCGGTTCGTTTTCGGGCTGTCCGAACGCCGTCTCCTCTTCCTTCGGGAAAGATTTTTTGCGCTGTTTGACGATCTGCTTTTCCACAATGGTGACGACCCGGAAGATCGCGGGCGCAAAGAAAAGGTTGATCGCAAATTCAATGAAGAAATTGAAGGAAACGAGTCCCACAAGAATGAAAGTGAGGATCTCCATTCCCTTGAGCCCGCCGCCAAAATCGGCGATGGTCCCCGTCATGCACAGGCAGCCAATAATGAACAAGCCCGTGTTGACGATGGGCACGATTCCCGAAGCGACGAACGTTGCGACAAGGGGGTTCTTCCGTTTGATGAGCCGGTACAAAATTCCCCCGACGATCCCCGCGACGGTCGTTTTCAGCACGCAGGTAAAGACCGTGACGACGGGGCTGTTGGTCCAGATCGCGACATAGAAGGGCGCCTGCCCCGTGATGACGCTGATGACGACGATGATCCCGCAGGCGAGCCCCAAAATCCCGCCCGCGAGAGGGCCGAGCAGGATCGCCCCCAACACGATGGGAAGCAGGGAGAAATTGAGCTGAACGGGACCGATCATGATCGCCGAAGCAAACAGTTGCAGCACGATGACGAGCGCGAGCAGCACTGCAAGATAGGCGATGTTCTTTGCCGTAAACAGCCGTTTTGCGGCAAAATATTCCTTCACTCTGGAAGAAAAAGAGGGTTTGGTGGTTTCCGGTTTCATGTTGACCTCCATCGGATTTCCAATCGGAATATCCGTGAAAAAAAGATTTTTTGACGCGCCAAAGCGGATAAAACCGTCTCCGTGTCCTTCCGCTTTTCCGGCACATCCCTATCATTATAACAAAAAAGCCGACGCTTGGCAAGGAAATGAACTGACTTTCCGGGGAACAATTTTTGCGGCCTTCACATACGATAACATAGAAGCGGCTATGAAATCAACCTACATATCTTTCTCACAGCCGCGTTCAAGGAGGAAAAACTATGAATGGCAATATCCTTTGGATCCTCATCATCCTGCTCATTCTCGGATCGAGCGGAAACGTATTCAATTCGAGCGTATTCTCGGGCTGCGGGATCCCTTTCCTTGTAGCGCTTCTTTACTGCACCTACAAAAACGGCACCCTCGGCAACATTTTCGGCGGCTGCGGCTGCGGTTGCAACAACAACTGACGCCGAGTCCGTTCGCTCCGATTTCCGAAAACCGCCGCCCGTCTCTTCCGAGACGGGCGGCGTCTGTTTTGCCTTTTTTACGCTTTTTCTTGTTTCATTCCGGTTTCTTCTTTTCCCTCGCCGTATAAAAAAGAAGCGCGGCGATCGTCTTGGCGTCGCGGATCCCGCCGCTTGCGATCATCGAGACCGCCTCTTCGACCGGTAGATAGCAGACGCTCAAAAATTCGTCCTCGTCAAGGTGCTGTTCCCCCTCTCTCCCCTGTTCCGCCTCAAAGACGTAGATCTTCTCGTCCGAATATCCCGGCGAGGGATAGAGGGTGAAAAGAAGGGTCAGATCTTCGGAAAGGACGCCCGTCTCCTCCTCGAGCTCGCGCGCCGCCGCCAGACGGGGGTCCTCCCCCCGTTTGAGCTTTCCCGCGGGGATCTCCAAAAGCTCCTCGCCGTAAGGATAGCGGAACTGCCTGACGAGGGCGACCTTTCCGTCCTTCACATACAAGACGCAGGCGCCGCCCGGATGGCGAACGACTTCCCGGATCCCCTCTTTGCCGCCCGGGAGGAGCACTTCGTTCCGATAAAGATCGAGGATCTTTCCTTGGTAGAGCAAATTTTCTTTCAGCGTCTTTTCAAAAAGATCCAATTTTTCACCTCTTAACCGTCTTAAAGTTCCTGGGCGAGCATGAACATTTCGCTGCTGCTTTGGGACGTCGTCCGGGTATTGCGCAGAAAATAATAGTAGCCGCAAAGGAGCGCTTTCAGTTCCGGAATATCCCTCCGGTCGATCGCGATCTTCATCTCGGCGAGCATGACGCCGCCGCCGCGGAAATCCTCTTCGGAAAGTTTCTGGCGGGGCAGGTTGGCGCGCTCGGCGGCGAGTTTTTCGGAGATCGCCTGCAAAATGCCGTCCTCTTTCTTGCGCTGCATGGAGGGATCCCCCCATTTCCCCGCGTCGGGGAAACAGCGGCGCACGACGTCGCGGAAGGGCCGGATGACCTGCTGGACAAAGAGAGCATAGCTGGCGGTCAGGCTGCCGTCCACATAGAAATAGCGGAGCAAAAGATCGGGAAGTTTGACTTCCTGGGTGTCGATCTCCATCAAAAGACAGAAAACGAAGGCGAGCAGTTCGCTCTCGTCGGCGGGCAGATAGGCCGCGCCGCGCGCCGTCCGCGTTTCGCGCGGTTCCTTCAGATAGAGCCGCTTGGCGGCCTCATAGTGGAAATTCCTCGTGAGCTGCGAAAAGAGCGCCATCAGTTCTCCGCATTCCGCGATCGAACGCATGAGCGTCTCGATCTTTTTCTCGGCAAAAAAGTGTTTGCTTTGCAGCAGATCGTCGCAGGCGGCGAAAAACCGCTGCATGGCCGTATTATTTTCTTCCATAGTTCCTCCGCCGCCTTTTCGGGCGCGTTCTTCCTTGACTTTATCCTTATTATATCACAAACGTGAAAATAAACAAAAGATTTTCACCGAAAATATCTTGATTTTTTTATTGATATTCGGTATAATAGAGAAAATATGCTCGGCTGAACCATCCACAAAGGACAAATATGCAAATCAAGGGCGAGACCTCCACCAATAAGTTAATTATTCTCTTCGTTTTCGACAAAATGGAGTGCCCGCTGTCGGAGCGCACGGTCATCGACATCTGCACCTCTTCCAACGAGTGGATCAACTATATGGATTGCAGAACGCTCATCCCGACGCTTGTGAACAATGAGTTCATCTGTGAGATCCCGAGCGGCGAAGAACCCCTCTATACCATCACGCCCGAGGGCAGGGAGACGCTTGCAAACTTCTACATCAACATTCCGAGGAGTTTGCGCGAGGAAATCTCCCGCTTCGTCAAGACCAACGCGGCAAAATACCGCAACAAACAGCAGTGCAAAGCGGACTATTACCAGAACAAGGACGGCTCTTACACGGTCTTTTTGAAGATCCTCGCCCCCGTGCAGCCGATGCTCGAGCTCAAATTCGTCGTCCCCGACAAAAAGACCGCCAGCACGATCTACAAACAATGGGAATCCAAAGCAAAAGAGCTTTTTTCCGCCGTCCTCGACACACTCGTGGACTGATATGAGGTATTATCTATGATCACTTATTCTACAAAAGGCACTTGCTCCAAGGAGATCGTTTTCGATCTCGACAGCGAAAAGCGCATTCACAATCTGAAATTCATCGGCGGCTGCAGCGGCAATCTGCAGGGGATCGGAAAGCTCGTCGAAGGACGGCTCGCCTCCGAGGTCATTCCCCTTTTGAAGGGGATCCGCTGCAAGCAGAACACGTCCTGCCCCGATCAGCTTGCAAAGGCGCTCGAAGAACAGCTCCAAAGCGAGAACTGAGGCCAAAAAAATCAAACGGCAGCCCGCTTTTTGCGGCAGGCTGCCTTTTTTGCGCAAATTTTTTCGGATTTCGGACGATTTTCGAAGGAAACCCCGCCGAATTTTCCGAAATTTTCACTCCGTTTTATAGAGGGCGGCGAGCCCCCCTTCGCTCGTCTCGCGGTAGCGGGCGTTGAGGTCGCGACCGGTGTTGTACATGGCATTCACGACCAGATCGAAGGAAAGTTTTCTCGTGCCCGTCAGAACGTAGGCGAGTTCGGCGCTGACGATCGCCCTCAAACTTGCGACGGCGTTGCGCTCGATACAGGGGATCTGCACATAGCCGCAGACGGGGTCGCAGGTGAGCCCGAGCTGATGTTCGAGGGCAATGCCCGCGGCGTACTCGGTCTTTTGAATGGGATAACCGAAGAGGGAACAGACCGCGGCGGCAGCCATCGAGGTCGCCGTGCCGATCTCCGCCTGGCAGCCCGCCTCCGCGCCGCTCACCGAGGCGTTCTGCTTGACGAATGCGCCGACGATCCCCGCGACGGCGAGGGCAGAGACGATCTTTTTCTCCGAATAGCCGTATTTGCGGCTCAAAAAGAACAGAACGGCGGGTAAAACGCCGCTTGCGCCGCAAGTGGGCGCGGTGACGATCGTCCCCCCAGCGGCATTCTCTTCGCTCGTCGCGAACGCAAAGGCGCAGAGGAGCCGGTTGTCGCGCGTCTGCGGTTCCTCGTTCTCGTCCACGCTCTCGAAGAGGATCTTCGCCTTGCGCCAGACGCCGAGTTTGCCGGGCAGCACGCCGTCCGCTTTCAGCCCGCGCAAGATCGTCGTCTGCATCTGTTTCCAGACGTCGCAGAGAAAGGCATAGATATCACGATCCTCGAACTCGAACACGAGCCGGTCAAGGTTGCAGTCATGTTCAATACAGTAGTCGCGGATCTTGGAAAAGCTCCGGAAAGGATAGACTTCCTTCGGCTTGGTCTCGGGCTCCCCTTCGACGCGGATACTGCCGCCGCCGACGGAAAGATACCGTTTGCGAAGAAGGGAGTTCCCCTCCCCGTCCAAGCCCTCAATATCGAGCACGTTGGGATGGGGAAGATCTTTCTCCTTCTCGTTGAAGATCACTTCGCAGGGCTTGGGCAGAAAGGTCTTGACGAGGATTTCGTCCGTCAGATGTCCCTTTCCCGTCGCTGCGAGCGAGCCGTACAGGACGACACGGTAGCGCGCTGCCCCGGAACAGCGTCCGAGAAAGTCGAGCGCCGCGCGGCGCGGGCCCATGGTATGCGAGCTCGAAGGCCCCGTCCCGATCTTGTAAAGTTCCCGAAGAGATTCCATGATCTTTTTCCTCCGTGTTTGCGCGGGCGATTTTCCGCGCATACTGTCTGTATATGATCCTTCTCTATATTCTGCTCACGGTCTATATTCTTGCCGTCAACTTTTATTCCTTCCGTCTTGTCAAGACCCAGCGCGATGACTTCGAAGCGGGCGGCGAGCTCGGCTGCGGGGACGGCAAACTGATCCTGGCGGCGCTGCTCGGCGGCGCGGCGGCGATCTATTTGACGATGTTCGCCATGCGCTTCCGGCTGAGCAATCTCATGCTCATGATCTCCATGCCCGTGCTCGCCGTGCTCAATATCTATCTTTTTTATCTCGGGTTCCGCTCCGTCACCCTCTTTTTGTGACCGAACAAATATCAATCATATCACAAGCGCGCGTTCCTGTCAACCGAAACCGCGCAAAAAAAGGACGGAAGGTTCCGTCCGTCTTTTTTGCTGCCTTTCAGGCGTTGACTTCCGCGGAGAACTTCTTGACCGCTTCCGAGATCTCCTCGCCCTCCCCGATCCGTTGCAGCATGTTCCACCAAGCGGTGCGGGCGTTCGCCCAATTCGGGGTGACTTGGTAAAAATCTCCCAAATATTGGCCGAAAATGCTGTATTCGTTCATGAGTTTGTCGTTTACATAGAGATCGGGCAGCTCGCGCACCGGCCAATAGGTGGAGATCAGCACCGCGCGGGAATAGGTCTCGTCGTCGCCCGTCATATAGCGGATAAAGGTCTTGGCGGCTTCGATCCGCGCCTCATCGCCGTTGTCGAAGATGCCGAAGCCCCAGATCCCGCCCTGCAAAGCGGGCTCTTCCCGATCGGTCGGGAACGCCATGGGAAAGATGTCGAAGTTCAAGTCGGAGTTGACGGTCTGCTTGATCTCCATAAAGACGTTCCAGCAGAACGCCATCGCGAGGTTTCCGCTGCAGAATTTTTCGATCTCCGTCGTGCCGTTCAGCTCGGCGTCGAACTTCACCCCGTCAAGGCTCTTCAAAAGTTCGAGGGCACGGATGTTCTCGGGGCTGTCCACCGTATAATGTTCATGCTGCGGATCGGTGAACGTGCCGCCGTACAGGTTGTTGACGAGCGCGCGCGTGCCCTGATCGCCCCCCTGTCCGCCGCAATAGACCGCCGCGATCTCCTCGACGGCGCCCTCGCCCTTGTAGGCGGCAAGCGCCTTGACCGCGTTGACAAAGCCCTCCGTCGTCCAGGTGTGCGTCGCTTCGTCGATATATTGCCAGGCGCCCGCGGCTTTGAAAAGGTCGGCGTTGATCGCCATGCAATGAGTCGTCATGCAGATGGGATAGATATAGTAGTTCTCCCCGCTGTGGCAGGCGGCGCGGACGGTGTCGGAGATCTTCCCCGCGTTCTCATCCTGCCAAAGGTCGGCAATGTCCGCCATGACTCCCCGCGCGCCCCAATTCGCGACGAGCCGCTCCGGTCCTTCCAAAATCAGATCGGGCGTTTCGCCCTTTTGGATCGCCTCGTCGACTACATTGTCGCCCGTCTCATAGTCGACCGCCTTCATGCTCACGCGGATGTTCGGATATTTGTTGTGGAAAGAGGCAAGCAGCGAGGAGACCGTCTCCGCAGCCGTCCAGCCGCCGACGGGATAGGTCCAGAGGCTGAGACGAACTTCCTCCTCGTCCTGTCCCAGCGGATCTTTTTTCTCCTGTTCCTGCGGCGCGCAGGCGCAAAGGAGCAGCATGGCCGCCGCCAAAAATGCCGTAAGTACCCGTTTCATTTTTCTCTCCTTTTCGGTTTGCTATGATCTTTTCGAAGGCCCGTCGTTTTCGCCGATGAATTTCAGCAAAAGTTTGGAAACGACGTCCATGTCGATCGGTTTTGCGGTATGGGCGTTCATGCCCGAGTCGAGACACCGCTGGACGTCCTCGGTGAAGGCGTCGGCGCTCATGGCGATGATCGGGACCGTCTTTGCGTCCTCCCGGTCCATGGCGCGGATCGCCCTCGTCGCCTCATAGCCGTCCATAACCGGCATCCGGATGTCCATCAAAATCGCGTCGTAATAGCCGACCGGAGAACGCGCAAATTTTTCGGCGCAGATCTTGCCGTCCTCGGCGTCCTCGATCAGGAGCCCGTGCTCGCTCAAAAGTTCCTGCGCGATCTCACGGTTGAGGTCGTTGTCCTCCGCGAGCAAGATCCACTTGCCGCCGAAGTCCAGCTTGCGTTTCCGCTCCTCCGTGGGCGTCGATTCCCCTCCGCAGCAGACCGTTTTCAGTTCCCGGTACAGGCCGGACGGGAAAATCGGCTTATAGACGACGCCTTGGGCGCCCGCTTGTTCCGCCGTCTCCAGCGCCTCGCCGCCGTCCGTCGCGGAAAGAAGAAGGACCGGACAATCGGCCCCGCAGCGCTCTTTCAGGGCGCGCACCGTCTCGGGATCGGCAAAGCGCGCTTCGAAAAGGACCGCCCCGAACTTCGCCCCGCTTACTTTTCGCGCTTCGGCTTTTTCGAGGGCCGCCTCGAGATCCTGCGCCCATTCCGCGCCGCAGCCGATCACTTTCGCCGAAGAGACAATGCTCTTGAAGAGCAGTTCATCCCCGTCCAGAACGAGCAGATCGTCGATGGCAAGTTTGAGATCTTTCTCCTCCTCGGGCGCGATCTCGAGATCGACCGTCACATGGAATTCGGAGCCGACGTTCGGCTCGCTCTCCACTTCGATCGTGCCCTTCATCGCGTCCACGATATATTTTGTGATCGCCATGCCGAGCCCGGTGCCCTCCGTCTTTTGGACGCGGCGGTTGTCCTCGCGGGCAAAGGCGTCGAAGATCTTTTGGAGGAATTCCTTCGTCATGCCGATCCCGGTGTCCTTGACGCGAACGTGCAGACGCACATATTTTTCCCCGAGCGCGGAGGGCTCCTCATAGCAAAAGACGCCGATCTTGCCGCCCTGCGGGGTGAATTTCACGGCGTTCCCCACCAGATTGAGAAGGATCTGGCTGAAACGCACGCTGTCGCACAAAACATGCTCGCAGAGAACGTCATAGATATAGACGTCGAAGCTCTGCCCCTTGGCGTTCGCCTGCGGCTGGGCAATATTCGAGATCGACTGCATGACCTCCTGCAAGGACATTTTGTCCGCATGGAGTTCCAGCTTTCCGCTCTCGATCTTGGACATATCGAGGATATCGTTGATGAGATTGAGCAGGTGCCGGCTCGAAAGGTCGATCTTTTTGAGACAGTTTGCGACCTGTTCGTCGTTGCCGAGGTTCGCCGCGGCGATCGCAGTCATGCCGACGATCCCGTTCATGGGGGTGCGGATGTCGTGGCTCATATTGGAGAGGAACTCGCTCTTCGCCTTGTTCGCCTTTTCGGCGGCTTTTCGGGCCTCCTCGATCTCGCGAACATGCTTGCGCGTGAGACACAGATAGATGGAAAAGGCGGTCAGAAGCAGAAAGAGGACGACGGCGCAGCTTAAAATGGACGCCGTCCGCCAGGATTTCCCGAGCGCGTTGACCGTCTGGTCGAGGCTGCCGTACGGCATACAGAGGAGCAGATACCATTCGGAGGAGGGAAGGCTCGCCGCATATTGGAAACAGCGTTCCCCGTCGAAGGTGAACTGTCCCGTATAGTTTCTTTTGGCATGCATGGCCTCCCGAAGCCCTTCCGAGTATTCCTCCGCCGTCATGTCCGAAAAAACATAGCGATCTTTCACACGCGTGAAGAAATTGCTCTCGGCAATCTCCCTGACGCTGAAAATGAATGTGCCGTCCCCGTCGATGATGAAATAATAAATGAGCTCGTTCTCGGGGTCGATCGAGATGGAGTCCGCCAGATAGCCGATGGAGAGCGCGGCGACGAGCGCAAGGCTCTCCTTTCCGCTCTCGAGCGGATATTCGGCGGGGATCCCCATGAGAACGAGCGATTTCCCCGAATCGTCCGTCCCCTTCGCCATGACCCGCTCGCCGTTTTTCAAGGACTCGAGGAAGACTTGCGGATCTTCGGCGGCGATCCCATGCCCGTAGAGCATTTCGAACTCACCGCTTTCCGAAAAGAGCGCCAGATGGCTGAAACTGCGCCGCCGCCCCACCTCGCTGAGCGCCACTTTGATCGCGCTGGCGCTCGCATACCGCTCGGGGTTGACGGAGTCGACGATCGCCCCCACCTGCGAGAGTCTGAGGTCGATGGTCGTCCCGAAGTTGGAAGCCGCCTGCTTGCTCATGTCCTGCATATAGATCGTGCCGAGGTCGCTGATCGCCTCTTTGCCGCGGCGGTTCATGCGGTAAGTCATAAGGGAGAACGTGAGAACGCAGGTCGCGGCGATCAGAACGATACTGACGATCAGAAACAAAACGGTATTGTTTTTTATGATCTTGTTTTTCACGGCCTCTCCCTTTTTGTGATTTTTTCCGTTTTTCCCGGATAAAATGATATTTTATTATACCATCTATCGAAAAAAAAGTAAAATATTTTTTCATAAATTTTCAGCTCCGAAAAAATTTACGGAAAAATTTCGAAAAAAAAGATCGCCGCGGCGGATTTCATGATATAATCTCGAAAGAGAACCAATCGGAGAATTTCCCGAAGGAGGCAGACATGAAGATCTTGCTCACGGCGTTCGACCCGTTCGGCGGCGAAAAGGTCAACGCGGCGGAAGAGGCGTTAAAACTCATCCCGGACCGCACGGGCGGCGCGGAAGTCGTCAAACTCACCGTTCCGACCGTCTTTTACAAGTGTATTTCGGCGCTCGGGGAGGCGATCGCGCGGGAACAGCCCGCGGCGGTGCTCTGTATCGGACAGGCGGGCGGAAGGTGCGATCTTTCGATCGAGCGGGTCGCAATCAATTTGATGGACGCCGGGATCCCCGACAACGAGGGAGTTGCGCCGGTCGATCGGGCGATCTTCCCCGACGGGAAAAACGCCTATTTTTCCACCCTGCCGGTGAAGGCGATGGTGCAGGCGATCCGCGCCGCCGGCCTTCCCGCGAGCCTCTCCTATTCCGCGGGGACCTTCGTCTGCAACCAGCTGATGTACGGGCTTTTGTACACCCTCGAACGGCAATATCCCGCGGTGCGGGGCGGATTTTTGCACATTCCCTTCACCCCCGCGCAGGCGGCGAAACGGGGCGGGACGGCCTCCATGGCTGCCGCTGACATGGCCCGCGGGATCGAAGCGGCGATCCGGGCGATCGCGGAAAACGGGCAGGATCTTTCCTTTTCCGAAGGCAAACTTTGTTGAAATTTCCCAAAAAATTCATGAAATGCGGCGCCTTTTTGGCATGGCTCCCGTTTGTTTGCATGAAATATAATGCGGTGCTTTTTTTGATGACATTTCAGGCGTTCTGCTTCATTCGCATGAAAAAAGGCGCGCTTTTTCGCATGAAATGCAGTTATAATGCTCCATCTGTATAAAATGCGCTGCGATTTTTCGCATATTTGCAAAATAGAACCGAATATGCCGCATAATGCCGGCGCCGCCGCGGGAAAATCCCGCGGCGGCGCCTTTCTGCTGGTTCCGATAAAACGGTTTCAAAATCGAACCTTTTTCGAAGCCGATCTTATTTTCTGAAAACGAGCACGCTGAAACTGTGCGGCGGCAGCGTGATCTTGTCGCCCGAGCGGGGCGCGATCTCATAGGGTTTGATCTTTTCGGGCTCGGAAAGCGAATTACAGTCCCCGGGCGCGCCGTCCAGACACAACACCCGCGTCATGTTCCCGAAATCGAAATCCCCTTCCGTCTCCGTCTCGGCGGGTTCCTCCGAAAGATTGGCGATCTTCAAAAAGATCATGCCGTCCCGCTCGCTCGCGGACGCCGCAAGTTTGTCCCCTTCCGCAAACGTTTTGATCGCCTCTATCCCCGTGAAATGGCTGAAAACGGCGCGGACATGGAAATCCGCCGTCTCATACACCGATCTTCCGTCGAAGCCGAGCATACAGCGTCCGCTCGCCGCAGACCCCGTCCTCAAAAGCAGCGGCGGCTCGTCCGCGCAGGGCTCTCCTCGCTGTTCCGCCTCCAAAAGCGCGGCGGCGCTTTGCAGAACGGTTTGCCAATCAAATCCGCCGCCGACCTCTTCCGAAAATCCTTGCAAGCGGAGCGAAAGATCCGGATAATTTTCGCGGATCTCCCCTTCGAGCCGTTCGAAACTCTCGCCGTCCTCTGCCTCGATGAAGAGCTCCTTCAACGGGAACGGCTCGACGTGTCCAAGTCGGGCGCGCAGGCTCCCCCATGCCGTCTCTTTGCCGCCGAGGACGAACTCAATGAGCTCGAGCGCGGCCTTTTGCCCGCCTTCCCCGTCCCGAAGCTCTTCCGCGCGAAGCAGCGGCCGCGGCTCCGCGCCGAGAAATTCCGAAAACAGGAAACATTCATAGACGCCGATCCCGCTCGTCCGTTCGCCGCTCGGAAAGTTCTTTTTTCTCCGCGTCCGCCGTTTCCCCTCTTCGACCGCCCTGCGGGAAAGCCGGGAAAGATCCTCGGCCGCTACGTCGAATTGCAAAAACGCCGGCTTGAAACGCTTGATGTGCTCCGAAAGATCGCGGCGGAACAGCCCTTTGACAGCGTTTTCGGGCAGCAGGGAAAAATCATCGAGATGAACCGTCCCCGCGCCGCACAAAAACAGGGCGGGCTCCGCCGTTTTTTCCTTTTTGCTCTTAAAACGGAAGGAGAAAAAGTGCCAGGCTCCGTCCGGTTTCACCGAAAACGTCTTTTCGGCGACCGCCGCGCCCCTCGCATAGAGCCCGCCTTGATCTTGCCCTTGTATTCATAGGAGCGCAGGGCAAAGGAGAAGTGATATCTCTCCCCCACCCGCAGAAAGACTCCGCCGAAAGCGTCATTTTTTACGCCCGCGCCCCCCTCGGCGACGGTCAGCCGCAGATAGTGCGGCTTGCTTGCGCAGAGCGGACGGTCGGCGCAGCGTCTGAGCTCCGTCTTTCCGTCCTCCGGGCAGGGGGTCCAGCCGCAGGGACGGTCCCGCTCCGCCGCGTCCTCCCGCTCCAGATCGGGATCTTCGAGCAGCTGCGCGTCCAGCCCGCCCGCCAAGGCGGTCCCTATGCGGCCGAGCCGAAGCCCCGCGCCGCCCAAAATCGACGTCCTCTCCTTTCCGCTCAAAAAAATTTTCATCTTCTCTCTCCGAAATCGTCTTTGACGAAAATTTCCGTAAAATTTTCAAAAGCCCGCCTGAAAAAGACGGGCGTTTCGGCTTATTTTTGTTCGATCGAATGCGCGATGAAGTTGATATGGTCGGCGGCGCGCTCGAGATTGCCGACAAGATTGATGAACACGTTCGAGTTCTGCGGCTGGCATTTTCCCTCGTTGAGCCGTTCGATATGCGTCGAAATGAGCTCTTTCCGCTCGCGGTCGATCTCATCTTCGAGCTCGTCCACCTCCGCAAGGCGCACGAGATCGCGATCGAGGAAGGTCTGCAGCGAAAGATCGTAGAGCGATTTGATCTTCCCGTACATTTCGCGCAGTTTTTCGATGAATTCCTCCGAAAAGACCAGCCCGTCCTCGACATAGTGCGCCGTGTATTTCGTCACGTTGTCGGCAAGCTCGCCGATTCTCATGATGTCGTTGAGGGTGTAATGCAGCGAGGAGACCGTCTTTTCCTCGGCAAAGACGAGCGACGCGGAGGAAAGTTTGACGAGATAGGCGACCGCCACCCGGTTGAGCCCGGCAAGCTGCGCGTTCTTCCGAAGGATCCTCTCCTTTGCCCCCTCGTCCTTTTTCAGGAAAGATTCGAAAGCGTCGTCGAGAATGTTCATGGCAAACGTGAACGCCTTGCCCGTCTCCTCATAGAAATAGCCGAGCGCGACGGAAGGGCTCCGGAGCAGGCGCTCGTCCAGATCCTTGAAGATCGCAAGCTCCTCCTCTTTCTCCTCGGCGGCTTCGGGTTTCTTGTCGCGCACGAGATGGTTCGCAACAAAGACGAACACTTTGACGAACGGCAGAAAGAGCAGGGTGTTGAGACAGTTGAAAAGGGTATGGAAGGCGGCGATCTGAAGGGGCAGCCCCAGCCCCTCCTTGCCAAAGACGGTCATTTCGGACGGGAAGATCGCGGCGAGCACCGTATCCGAAAAGCTTGTCCAGGAGACGAGAACGATCATGAAGATGATCGCGCCGAAGAAATTGAACAAAAAGTGGATGACGGCGGCGCGCTTTGCGTTGGAGGAGGCCCCGAGCGACGAGATGAGCGCGGTAACGCAGGTGCCGATGTTGGAGCCGATGATGATATAGAGCGCGGAATTCCCCCCGCCGCCGATGACGAGCCCCGCGGAGACCATCGTCAGAATGATGGCGTTGACCGCGGTGGACGACTGCACGAGCGCCGTGATGACGACGCCGATGAGTAGGAGCAGGAAGGGATTCTTGATCTTGGTCAAAAGGGCGGAGACGGTGTTGAACGCCTCGGAGTTCTTTTCGAAGGTGAGCGCACCCGACATGAATTTGAGGCCGACAAAGATGAGCCCGAACGCGGCGATGACGTTGCCGACGGACTTGACCTTTTCGTTTTTGCTGAACATGTCGATGAACACGCCGACGGCGGCGAGGCAGAAGAAAAAGACGGTGATTTCGGACCCGCCGAGGGCGATGACCCAGGCGTTTAAGGTGGTGCCGATGTTCGCCCCCATGATGACGGCGGTCGCCTGGAAGAGGGTCATGATACCGGCGTTGACAAGGCCCACAACCATGACGGTGGTAAAGGCGGAGCTTTGCCCGAGGACGGTGACGGCGGCGCCGATCCCAACGTTGGCGAAGCGGTTTTCGGCGGTCTTATTGAGCATGGATTTGAGTTTTCCGTGCGCGAGACGCATCATGTTCTCGGACAAAAGTTTCATGCCGATGAGGAAGGTCCCCATGCCGCCGAGGATCCGCATGATGATGGTGATGATTTGCATGGCGTCCATAACTCGAAGGTTTTCTCCTCTTCTCTCGTAACCGATCTTTGCGATTTCTTCCCGATATCATTATAACAGGAGGAAAGGAAGCTGTCAACTTCTTGAAAAGAGAAACGCAAAATTTTACAAAATCGGCGACGGCGCAAAAAAACGCTTGCTAAAAGAAAAAGTATTTGCTATAATAAGCCTTGCAAGAAACGGATGGACGGCGGGAATGCGTCCCGGAGCCACCGCGGGCGGCATTCAAAATGGCCCGGCGAACGCCCGGCGGGAAAATCTTTCCGGAACGGATCTTTGTCTTTTTGGTAGAGCGCCATAAAAAAATGAAACGAGGAGTAGCGCAGTTTGGTAGCGCGCTTGGTTCGGGACCAAGAGGTCGTGGGT
>CANRGG010000003.1 GCA_947630115.1 uncultured Clostridia bacterium | reverse complement strand
TCGCTAAATTATAAAAGTAAATCCGAACCATTCACTCGTTACGAGTATTTGGTTCGGATTATACTGACTTGGTGCCGGTGATCGGGGTCGAACCGATATGGTATTTCTACCACAGGATTTTGAGTCCAGCGCGTCTGCCAATTCCACCACACCGGCATGGTTTCTCCAATTATATCCGATTTCCAACGAAATGGCAAGCGTTTTTCTTTTGTCTGAGAGGATTTTTTGCGGGAAAATCTTTTTTTCGGCGAATATGCTTTTACCGTTTGACTTTTTTTTCCGCGGATAGTATAATTTTGCATAGAAGGGCTTTCTACGGAAAAAATGACGAAAAAATTGGGTTTTTTGCGAATTCTTGCGAGAAAAATCCGATTTTGAAACGTTATAATAAGAGGAGATCGTCGCTTCCGGGTATTTTTTTATGCCCGTCGGCGATAATGAAAGCAAAAGGGAAGGAGGCGGATCAATGCCGGACGAGTCTGGACGGGCGGCCATCATGGAAGAGGATCTTCCCGTACAACGGATCGCGGCGGCGCAGCCGCGGAGAAAAAAGGGCTTCCGGTTTCGCTGCTATCTGTTTGCGAAGCGGACGTTCGATCTCGTCTCCTCGGGGCTTTTCCTTCTCGTCTTTTGCTGGCTCTATCTCATTCTGGCGCTCGTCGTCAAATGCAGCGACGGCGGCCCCGTCTTTTATCGGCACAAACGGGTGGGGAAAAACGGAAAGATCATCTATCTTCCCAAATTCCGCACGATGGTGAAAAACGCCGACAAGGTGGAGATCTCGCTGACCCCCGAACAGCTCGAACAATACAAAAAAGAATATAAGGTGGACAACGATCCGCGGATCACGAAAGTCGGGAAATTCCTCAGAAAGACCAGTCTCGACGAACTTCCCAATATCTTTTCCATTTTCAAGGGAGATATTTCGGTGATCGGGCCGCGTCCGCTCATGGACAGCGAGATCGACGAAAAATACGGACCGGACCGGGAAAAACTGCTCTCCGTAAGGCCGGGCATGATCGGCTGGTGGGCGGCGAACGGAAGAAGCAACTGCACTTATGAGAGCGGCGAACGGCAGAAACTCGAACTTTACTATGTCGATCACTGTTCGGTCGGGCTCGATCTCAAGATCATCTTCAAGACGATCGGCGGCGTCCTTCGACGGGACGGCGCAAAGTAAACACAGATGAAGATCCTGCATATCAGCAATTACTATTCTCCCGACATCGGGGGGATCGAACAGGTCGCAAAGGACTGCGTCCGGGCGCTTGCGGCGGCGGGGCACGAACAGCGGCTCGTCTGTTTCAGTCACGCGAAAAAGGACGTGAAAGAGACGGTGGACGGCATTCCCGTCACGCGCGCCGGAACATTTGCGAAGATTTCCTCGCAATCCCTTTCGGCGAGTTTTTCGAAACTCCTGAAACGCGAATTCGACGCATTTCGCCCCGAGGCGGTGATCTTCCATTATCCCAACCCCTTCGAGGCGCATGCCCTTTGCAAACTTTTGAAAAAACATCGGGACTGCAAACTGTATCTTTGGTGGCATCTCGATATCACAAAGCAGAAGATTTTGGGAAAATTCTTCCGCGGACAGAGCCTGCGCCTTCTGGAACGGGCGGAAAGGGTGATCGCGACGAGCCCCGACTATATCGAGGGGAGCGCCTTTTTGCGCGCTTACCGGGAAAAATGCACCGTGATCCCCAACTGCGCCGGCGCGGAGGCGGTCTTTGCGGACGACGACGTCGTCCGTCTTGCCGAAAAGCTCAAAGAGGAATATGCGGGCAAGATCCTTCTCTTTGCGCTCGGCAGGCATATTCCCTATAAGGGCATGGAATATCTCGTCCGTGCCTCGAAAAAACTCGGGGAGAGATACGCCGTCTGTATCGGCGGAGAGGGACCGCTCACCCCGTCCCTCAAAGAACTCGCAAAGGGGGACGAAAAGGTCAAATTTCTGGGCAGGATCGACAATGATACGAAAAAAGCGTATTTTGCCGCCTGCGATATTTTCTGTTTTCCGTCCATCACGAAGAACGAGGCGTTCGGCGTGGCGCTCGCGGAGGCGATGGCGTACGGAAAACCTTCCGTCACGTTCACGATCGAGGGCTCGGGCGTGAACTATGTCTCGCCCGGCGGCCTTACGGGGCTGCAAGCGGCAAATTCCGACGTCGAAGGCTATGCGGCGGCGATCGAAAAGCTCGGAAAGAGCGAGGCGCTCCGCCGGGAATTGGGCGAAAACGCCGAAAAACGATACTGGGAACTCTTCACGGAGGAACGGTTTGCGGAGAACGTGAGAGCCCTGTTCGCTCCGGCGCAAAAGGAGAAAGCTCAATGAAAACTTTCGGCGTGATCATGGCGGGCGGCTCGGGGGAACGTTTCTGGCCGCTTTCCCGCAGGGATACCCCCAAGCAGCTTCTCAACCTGACGGGGCGGGACCTTCTCGTCAACGAGGCGGCGGAGCGGCTGTTCGGCGTCTGCGAGCGGGAGGATCTTCTGATCGTCACCGGGAAAAGCCAGACGGAAAAAATGCGCGCCGCGACGGCGAAATATCTCAAAGCGGAGCAGATCCTGTCCGAACCCGCCGCGCGCAATACCGCCGCCTGTATCGGCTATGCGGCGATGAAACTGCAAAAACGCTGCGGGGAGGCGGTGATGGTCGTCACCCCCGCGGACGCCTATATTAAGGATACGGAATCCTTCCGAAAGACCCTCGAAACCGCAGTCAAGGCGGCGGAGGGGGGCGCTCTTGTCACCGTCGGGATCCGTCCGACGTTTCCCGCGACGGGCTATGGCTATCTCCGCTGCGAGGGGGGCGAGAAGGGGGACGCGGCCAGAAAAGTGCTGCAATTTGTGGAAAAACCCTCCCTGGAGCGGGCGCAGGAATACCTTTCCGCCGGCGGGTATCTCTGGAACAGCGGGATGTTCGTCTGGAAGATCTCGGCGATCCTTCAAGCGTTCCGCCGCTATCTGCCCGAAGCATACAAGATCTTGTCTGAGATCGCAAAGGCCGACGGAACGGCGGAAGAGAGGGAAGTCACGGAAAAGCTCTATCCGCTCATCCCGTCCGTCTCGGTGGACTATGGGATCATGGAAAAGGCGGAGAATATCCTCGTCGTGCCGGGCGATTTCGGCTGGAGCGATGTCGGGAGTTTCGATATGCTGTCCGCGGTGCGGGAAGCGGACGAAAAGGGGAACGTCGTGATCGGCGAGCTCTTGGGAGCGGACGTCGAGAACTGCGTCATCTATAACAGACAAAAACCCGTCGCGGCGATCGGCGTGAAGGATCTCGTCATCGTCGAAACGGACGATGTTTTGCTGGTCTGCGCCAAAGATCGCGCACAGGATGTGAAAAAGATCGTGGAAAAGCTGCGTTCGGAGGGGAGAGAGGAGCTTCTTTGATGGATTATCGGAACGTTTTCGAAACATGGAAGAGCGGCGACGTCTTTGACGAAGAGACAAGACGGGAAGTTGGCGCGCTCACCGACGAAAGAGAGATCGAGGATAGATTTTACAGGGAACTGACCTTCGGGACGGGCGGAATGCGCGGCGTGATCGGCGCCGGTACCAACCGCATGAACCGCTATACCGTCGGAAAGGCGACGCAGGGGCTTGCGGACTATCTGAACGGACAGGGCGGCGGCAGCGTCGTCATCGCCTATGACAGTCGGCGCATGTCCCGGGAATTTGCGCTCGATTCGGCGCTGATCCTTGCGGCAAACAAGATCAAAGCCTATCTCTTTGACAGTCTGCGCCCCACGCCGGAGCTCTCCTTTGCGGTGCGGCGGCTCAAAGCCCGGGCGGGGATCGTCGTCACGGCGAGCCATAACCCCCCTGAATACAACGGCTATAAAGTTTACTCGTCGGACGGCGGGCAGATCGTGCCGCCCGAGGACGGGGAGATTATTCGGTGTATCGCTGCCGTGACCGACTACGGCAAGATCAAACGGATCCCGTTCGAAGAGGCGAAGGCGCGCGGCCTTTTGGAGGAGATCGGCGAGGAGATCGACCGGGACTATCTCTCGGCGGTGAAAGGGCTCTGTCTTCATCCCGAAGCCTCCCGGCGCGCGGGCAAAAAACTGAAGATCGTCTATACCCCGCTCAACGGAACGGGCAATCTTCCCGTACGCCGTATCCTGCGCGAAACAGGTTTCGAAAACGTGACCGTCGTGCCCGAACAGGAGGCGCCGGACGGAAATTTCCCCACCCTTGAACTTCCCAATCCCGAAGATCCGAAGGCGTTTGCCTATGCCCTCCGTCTTGCGGAGGAGCAGGACGCCGATCTCGTGCTTGCGACCGACCCCGACGCCGACCGGCTGGGCGTCTATGCGAAGGATCGAAACGGCAGCGGGGAATATATGCCCTTTACGGGCAACATGAGCGGGATCCTCATCGCGGAATACCTTCTTTCGCAGCGGGAGCGGCTCGGGCTGCTTCCGGCGGACCGGAAAAAGGGGGCGTTCGTCACGACGATCGTCTCGACCGATATGGCAAAGAGTGTCGCAAAAGCCTACGGCCTGACCCTTTTCGAAGTGCTCACCGGGTTCAAATATATCGGCGAGCAGATGAAACGCTTCGAAGAGCGGGGGGACTACGTCTTTGAGTTCGGCTTCGAGGAGAGTTACGGCTGTCTTGCGGGGACGCATGCGCACGATAAAGACGCCGTCGCGGCGGTCTGCCTTCTCTGCGAGGCGGCAGCATTTTACGACGAACAGGGGCTCACCCTCTGCGATAAAATGCGCGCGCTCTATGAAAAATACGGATATTTTCTCGAGGGGCTCACGGGCGCGACGCTCGCGGGCGCTTCGGGCGCGGAAAAGATCGCAAAGATCATGAAGGAGTTTCGCGAAGATCCGCCGCAGACATTCGGCGGCGCGTCGGTCTTTGCGGTGCGCGACTATGAAAGGGGCGTCAGAAGAGAGCTTGCAACGGGCGCGGAGGAGACGCTCACCCTCCCGCGGAGCAATGTGCTCTATTTCGAGCTTTCGGATGGCGGCTGGGTCTGCGCCCGCCCTTCGGGAACGGAGCCGAAGATCAAGTTCTATTTCGGCGTGAAGGGGCATACTCTTTCGGACGCGCAAATAAAAATAGGAAGAATCAAGGCGGATCTCGACGCCTTGCTGAAAGGAAGGTTATGATCAAACTCAAACCGGTTTACAAAAAGATGCTCTGGGGCGGCAACAAGATCGGAAAGCTCCTCCATAAGGACGCGGAGGGACCGGAGCCCATCGCCGAGAGCTGGGAGCTTTCCACCCACCGCAACGGCATGTGTTCGGTCGCCGAAGGGGAGGACGCGGGAAAGACGCTCAACGAATATCTCGACCGGGTCGGCTGGGAACAGTTCGGGGAACATGCGGCGCGCTGCCACGCCCTGCCGATCATGGTAAAATACATAGACGCCAGGGAAAATCTCTCCATCCAGGTCCATCCCGACACCCAATACGCCCTCACCCATTCGGGAGACTGCGGCAAGAACGAAATGTGGTTCATCCTCGACGCCGACCCCGGCGCGTGCGTTTTTCTGGGCTTCCAGCGGGACGTCACGGAGGAGGAAGTGCGCGCGGCGGTGAAGGATGGGACGATCGAACAGCTTTTGAACAAGATCCCCGTGCGCAAAGGGGACGTCTACTATATCCCCGCGGGAACGATCCATGCGATCGGCGCGGGCTGCCTGCTCTGCGAGATCCAGCAGACTTCGGACGCGACTTACCGGCTCTTCGACTATCACAGAAAGGACGAAAACGGGAAAGAGCGGGAGTGCCGGGTCGAGGACGCGCTTGCCGTGCTGAATTTCCGGAAAACGCCCGTCCGCACCCGGAAATTCGCGCAGGTGAAGGGAAAAGCGGAGAATATGCTCGGCGACATCGGGAAGCTCACCTTCATCGAGTACAACGCCGACGGCGAGAGCGTCTATAATCTGCCGCTCGCAAAGTTCGTCGTGGCGCTCTTTCTGGAGGGGAGCGGCATGATCACCGCGGGCGTCTCCGCCGAGGCGAAACAGGGCGATACCTTTCTCTTGACGGAGCAGACGATCGAGATCTCCGGAAAGTGCAGGGCGATCTTGATCGGCTATTGACCGGGAGCGGATATGAAAATTGCGTTCGATTGCAGATATCTCGGAAGATCGGGGATCGGAAGGGTGTGCGAGGGGATCCTCGGCGCGCTCGATCTTGGCGCGCATTCCTATTATTTGATCGGGGATCCGCAGCGTCTGCAATCCTATCAGCGGGCGGAGATCGTCGAAGATCTCACCGACCCGTATTCGCTCAAAGGACTCTTATCATTCGACAAAAGGCTCAACAAAGAGTGCGACGCGCTGCTTGTGCCGAATTTTCTCATCCCGTTCGGGGTCAAAATCCCCGTCCATACGATCATGCACGACCTTGCCTTTCTCGACGTGAAGGAGACGACGCGGAATTTCACGGACAAGCTGATCAAAAAGACTCTTTTGAAGCGCTGCATGAAACGGTCGGCGAGCGTCGCCTGCGTTTCGAAGTTCACGCTGTCTCGCTGCGAGCATTATTACGGCAAACTTTCCCGAAAGTGCTACGTCAATTACAACGGCCTGTCGGAGAGCGTTTTTTCGTTTGCGAAATCGCACCCGCCGCTTGAAAGAAAGGAAAACGAGATCGTCTTTGTCGGGAACGTCAAGCCGCACAAGGGGCTTTTTGTGCTGCTTTCCGCATTTTCCCGCCAAAAGGACGGCTGCAAATTGAAGATCATCGGGGAAAAGGACAGTTTTTTGACCGGCTTGAAGATCGACGAAGCGGCCTATGAAAATGTGGAATTTACGGGAAAATTGGCGGACGAAGCGCTTTTTTTGCTGGTTCGGCGGGCGAAATATCTGGTTTTGCCGTCGAAATACGAAGGATTTGGGCTGCCGCCGCTTGAAGCGCTCGCACTCGGGACGCAGCCGATCGTCTCGGATATTCCGGTATTCCGCGAGGTATATGAGGGATTGCCGGTAAAATTTTTCCGGACCGAGGAGGAGCTTTCCGCGCTCCTTTCTGAGCCGCCCCAAACGATCGAAGGGGCATTTGAACAGATCGCCGCGAGATATTCTTATGAAAAAACGGCGGAAAGGATCTTAAAGGAGCTGGGCAGGTGATGGAGGCCTATGCGGACAACAGAAGGATCAGCGCCCCGCGGACAAGTTCGGACGCCGACCGTTTGATCCACGCTTTTTGCTTTCTCTCGCTGCTCTTGATCGGGGCGGATCGTTTCGGCGTCGAGATCGGCGGCGTCAATTTTCGTTTGGACCAGCTGTTTCTCGCCGTCTTTGCCCTGCTGCTTCTGGCGAAGGGGACGTTCCGGATCACCGCGAATTTTTGGGTGTTCGGGTTCGTCTTTTTTTCGGCGGTCTCGACGGTGCTTGCCCTCAATTTCGTGCGGGCGTTTGCCTTTTGGCTCTCCATCGTCTACAACGTGTTCTTTTTGTTTTACGCGCTGGGAAGCTATGTGCAGCGCTACGGGCTCGAACGCATGCTCCGGATCTTCCGCGCCACCTGTTTTGTGCAGTTTGCGGCGCTTCTTTTCCAGCTTGCGCTCAAAGTGCTCTTTCACTATGAACTTCCGTTCCTGCCCTCGTACGGATATTATATGGGGGTCCCGCGCTTCCAGCTCTGGTTCTATGAGCCGAGCTATCTGGCGACCTATCTCTCCTTCTGGTTCGCCTTTGCCTGTCTCAAACTCATCGTCTGCGGGGAGAGGAAGTATTTGCCCGACGTTCTTTGCGGGCTCATCATGTTTATCGTCACGACGTCCACTTCGGGATTCATCGCAATCGCGCTCGTGCTATTTTCGGTCTATCTCATCTGGATCGCGCGGCGGATCACTTTGAAAAAACTGATCTTCCCGTTTGGGGTGATCCTGCTCTTTTTCGCCTTCCGCTTCGGGTTTTCGCAGATTTACGATACCTTCATCGCGCGGCTCTTCGAGGGCTCTATCAACGCCGCCTCGGGCGGGCGGATCGAAAGCTGGGCGGAAACGTGGCAGGTCTTTTTGGAAAATCCCGCCTTCGGAGTGGGGCCCGGCTGCTACGGGCTCTATCTCGGTAAGGGCGCCGGCCATGTGCCATCCAACGTCTCGCTCGAACTTCTGGCGACCCTCGGGATCTTCGGCTTTCTCTTTTTCTACGGGCTCACGGCCTCGCTGATCTTCCGCGCCGTGAAACTCGGCCGGCAAAAGAAAACCAAGCAGACGAATACGCTTGCCTGCCTTGCCTATGCGCTCGTGATCTTCACGATCATTCTGCAGATCAACCAAGGATATCTCAGATTGTACCATTGGGCGTTTTTGGGGATCCTCTGGGGCGGGCTCCTGTCCCGTCCGGTAAGGACCCAAGGGGTGGCGGCATGAAGGAGGAAACCGTGAGAGAACTCATCGTCGACGGACGGTTTTTGCAGCAGCAAACGACGGGCGTGCAGCGCTTTGCCGTGGAGATCATGAAGGGACTTGCAGGCTGCAAGGAATTTTTTTTCACGGTCGCGGTGCCGGGATCGGTGGAAGAATTTCCGTTCGCCGCGGACAACATTCGCTTTGAAAAGGTGGGCAAACACGGCGGGATTCGCTGGGAGCAGTTCGATCTTGCGCGGTATTGCAAAAAGAGGAAACTTCCGCTCTTATGCCTTTGTAATACCATTCCCATCCGCTGCCGCGCTTTTATCGTTTTACACGATACCCTTTGGCTGGATCTGAATAAATCGGAGACCGATCCATGGCTCAGAAGAAAGAGTCAATGGATGATCCATAGTTTCGCAAACAGAAATCTCGCGCTGTTCACCGTCTCGGAATTTTCCGCGGCGCGGATCCGGGCGCACTATCCGCGCTCCCGTCCCATCGTGCTCGGCAACGGCTGGGAACATGTCAAGGAGTGGAAGGAAACCGCGGTCGAAGGCCTGCCGCAAAATTTTTATCTTTCCGTAGGTTCCATCAAGCCGCATAAAAATTTCGGCTATGTTCTTGCTCTTGCGAAGAACTGCCCTGAAAAGAATTTCGTCATCGTCGGGGGAAAGAACCAAAAGACGGAGAGCTTTTTGACCGAAAACGGACTCAAAAACTGCTTTTTTACGGGCTATCTCGACGACGGGAGCCTCAAATGGCTATATGCCCGCGCAGAAGGATTCATTCTGCCGTCCCTTTACGAGGGTTTCGGGATCCCGCCGCTCGAAGCGGTCGCCTGCGGCTGCAAAAAGCTCTTTCTTTCGGATATTCCGGTGTTCAAAGAGGTGTACGGCGACGTCGCGAACTTCTTCGATCCGAACGATCAAACGCACACGGCGGATCTTGACGCGGGGAAGGAGATCTCCCCGGAAGAGCGGGAGGCTTTGCTGAAAAAATTTTCCTGGGAAAGATACGCCCGCGAGCTCGCGGGGCATATCAAACAGGCACTGGGAGAGAAAAAATGAGCGGGAAGATCTTGTTGACCATTGCGATCCCGACCTACAATCGGGCGGAATTTTTGGGCAGGGCAATGGATTCCGTCATCGCCCAGATGACCCCCGAGATCGAACTTCTCATCTCGGACAACGCCTCAAAGGACGGGACGGAAGCCCTTGTCAGGGAAAAAATGCGGGAGTGCCCTGCGATCCGATATCTCAAAAACCCCGAAAATATCGGTCCCGACGCGAATTTTCTCCAATGTCTGAAAGAGGCGAGCGGGGAGTATGTCCTCCTTTTGGGGGACGACGATCTCGTCGCGGAAAATGCCATCGGGAAAATGCTCGCCTTTTTGAAGGAAGGGCAGGGTTGTGCGCTCATCTTTTTGAACCACTGTTTTTTCAAGCATGAATACCGCGGCTTAACAAATTGTTCGGAGCCGTTTCTGGAAAGGAAGGAGGGCACGCTCGTCACGACGGATAAGGACGAGTTCCTCCGCGTCTGCTCGCACCGCCTCACCTACATGAGCGCCCTTTTGCTCTCGAAAGAGGCGTTCGACGGCGTTTCGTCGCCCGAAAAATACGTGGATACCTACTTTATCCATACCTGCGTCGCCCTTGAAGCGACCAAAGGGAAGGGGACGAAGCTCGGCATGATCTTTTCCCCTTGTATCGCGCAGGATTCGACGCCCGGGAATTCGGGAGTGGACCGGAACCTGAGTTCCTTTTTCCATATCTTCGGGGCGTGCTTTTACCGGGTGTATTGCGAGATCGCTCCGCAGTTCGGCTATGAGCTTGAAACGGCGCGAGGGGTCTTTCGAACGACGCTCAAATGGTGGAGCCGTATCATTCTGAAATTGAAATCGGTCTCCGACAAAAAGTGGAAGAGCGAGTACAAAAAATACGGCAAACCCATCCTGAAACAGTTCAAGGGCGCCTATCTTTGCTGTCTGCCCATTCTGCTTCTGCCCAACTTTCTTGCGAAGATCTTACATACCGTCTTCCGTCCGATCTATCGGAAGATCAAACATATCGAAAATTAGAGGAAAACATTATGAAAGTCGTCTTACTTGCGGGAGGGCTTGGGACGCGGATCTCCGAAGAGTCGCAGTTCAGACCCAAGCCGATGATCGAGATCGGCGGAAAACCGATCCTTTGGCACATCATGAAGGAGTATTCCTACTACGGTTTCAACGATTTCATCGTCTGCGCCGGCTATATGCAGCATGTCATCAAGGAATGGTTCGCCGACTATTTCCTCAATAACAGCGACGTCACGTTCGACTTTACGAGGGGCGGCAACGAGACCATCATCCACAAAAAGACCTGCGAACCGTGGAAGGTGACGGTGGTGGATACCGGCGTTCCGACCATGACGGGCGGAAGGATCCGCCGGGTCCGTCCCTATATCGGGAACGAGACCTTCATGATGACCTACGGCGACGGCGTTTGCGACGTCGACATCAAGGAACTCGTCAAATTCCACAGAAGTCACGGCAAGATCGCGACGCTCACCGCGGTGCGGCTCGAACAGCAAAAGGGAGTACTCGACCTCGGTAGCGACAATTCGGTCAAGGCCTTCCGCGAAAAGAGCGCGGCGGACGGTGCCCTCGTCAACGCGGGCTATATGGTGCTGGAACCCAAGATCTTCGATTACATAGAGGGGGACGACACCGTGTTTGAGCGGGAGCCGCTCGAACGGCTTGCCGCAGAGGGCGAGCTCATGTCCTATTGCCACAGGGGGTTCTGGCAGTGCATGGATACCAAGCGCGAGATGGATCTTTTGAACCGCTGTCTCGAAACGGGCATGGCGCCCTGGAAAAAGTGGAAGGATTGAAATGGATCTGAGCTTTTACCGCGGAAAAAAGGTCTTTGTCACGGGGCATACCGGTTTCAAGGGCAGCTGGCTCTGCGAGATCCTCCTCCTTGCGGGGGCGGACGTGACAGGCTATTCCCTGACCCCCCCGACGAGCCCCGCACTCTTCGAACTTTTGGGGCTTCGAAAGAGGATGAAGAGCCTC
The DNA here is from genome assembly GCA_947630115.1 of uncultured Clostridia bacterium. Lineage (GTDB taxonomy): Bacteria > Bacillota > Clostridia > Christensenellales > Borkfalkiaceae > Gallimonas. The sequence goes on along the minus strand of CANRGG010000003.1, from coordinate 73,841 downwards.
GAAGGGGACGTCCGGGACTTCGGGGCCTTAAAGTGCGCCCTGCAAAATGCGCAGCCGGAGTTTGTCTTTCATCTTGCGGCGCAGCCCATCGTGCGGGAGGGCTACCGCGATCCGCGCGGCACCTTCGAAACGAACGTCCTCGGCACGGTCAATCTGCTCGAAGCCGTGCGGGAGACGGAGAGCGTCAAGAGCGTTCTCAACGTCACGACGGACAAGGTCTACCAAAACGACGGGGAATTTGGGCATGCTTTTTCGGAGGACGAGCCACTCGACGGCTTCGATCCTTACAGCAACTCGAAATCTTGCAGCGAACTTGTAACGCATTGCTATCAAAGATCGTTCTTTGCGGGCGGCGGGACGGCGGTCTCGACGGCGCGGGCGGGAAACGTCATCGGCGGCGGGGATTTTTCGCCCGACCGGATCCTTCCCGACTGTGTGCGGGCGGCGCAGCGGGGGGAGACGATCCCGGTTCGCAATCCTTTCTCGACGAGGCCTTACCAACACGTTCTCGAACCGCTTTCTCTGTATCTCGAGATCGCCGCGCGGCAGAGGGAGGATCGGAAATACGAGGGCGCATACAACATCGGGCCCGATCTTTCGGACTGTTTGACGACGGGGGAGCTTGTCGGGCTCTTCTGCAAGGAATGGGGGGAAGGGCTCGGCTGGCAGGCGCGTCCGGACGGCGGGCCGCACGAGGCGGCGTATTTGCAGTTAAACAATTCCAAAGTGAAAAAGGTATTCGGCAGGGAGCCGAAGCTGCGCATTCAAGAGGCGGTAGCGCTGACGGTGCGCTGGACGAAGAATTATCTTGCGGGCGGGGACGTGATCGCGGAGACCGTGCGCGAGATCGGGGAATACTTCAAAACGGAATGAGGGAATGGGAGAGGAGAAGGCGCTGACGAAAAAGGCCAGCATCAAAAAAAATTTCATCTATCATTTTATCAGTCAGGTCCTTTCGCTTCTGATCCCGCTTGCGACCGCGCCCTATCTTTCGCGCGTGCTGCGACCGGAGGGGAACGGGCAGATCAGCTATGTCACGTCGATCATCACCTATTTCACGATGTTTGCAAGTCTCGGCTTCAACGTGTACGGACAGCGGGAGATCGCAGCCTGCGGCTCCGATCAGGAAAAGAAGTCGGAGGTCTTTTGGGAGATCTGTATCGTCCGCGTCCTGTTCACCGCTGTGGCATTGGGCGTTCTGTATTCGGTGCAGTTTTCGGTCGGCTTCGGGGAGAAGTACGATCTTCTCATGCTCATCATGTCCGCGCAGGTCGTGGCGGTCGTGTTCGACATTCAGTTCTTCTTCATGGGAGAGGAAAATTTCAGGGCGATTGCGCTCAGGACCATCGTTCTGCGGCTCACGGGACTTGTCTGCGTCTTTCTGTTCGTCAAAACCGAAGCGGATACCTGGATCTATGCGCTATGCCTGAGCGGTTCCACTCTGCTTTCCAACCTCATCATGTGGGTTCCGCTGTTCAGGCGGCTCACAAGGTGCGGGAAGCTGTCTTTCCGCTCGATCTTTCGCCATGTCAAGCCCGCGCTCATCATCTTTTTCCCGATGATGGTCACCTCCATCTTCACGACGTTCGACAAGACGATGATCGGCTGGCTTTCGCAGCGTCCGGACTACGACAACGGCTGCTATGAACAGGCGTACCGGATCAACAGCGTGGCCCAGATGATCACGACCCTGTTTTCTTCGGTCATGCTCTCACGCAATACGGCCGACTTCCAGAGCGGCAACATCGGGGAGATGAACCGGCATACCTATAAGAGCTTTCAATATGTCTCATTAACTTCGCTGCTCCTGGCGGCGGGATTTTTCGTGCTCTCGAAGAATTTTTCGTCTTGGTTTTTCGGCGACGAATACGTTGAAGTGCCGCTGCTTTTGTATATCATGTCGGTGCGCCTGATTTTCAGCGGTTACAGCATCGTGCTCGGGGACCGGTTCATCGTCATGGGCAGGGAGAAGTTCTGGACGGCGGCGGTGGCGACGGGCGCGGTTGCGAACGTACTCGTCAACCTGCTTCTGATCCCGAAATACGGCGCGGTCGGCGCGGCGGTGGCGACGGCGATCACCGAAACGGCGATCTTCCTCGTCATGGCGGCGTTTTCGTTCGGGAAAGGGAAGCTGTCTTTGAAAGAAACATTGAAATCGGTCTGGAAATATTTCCCCTGCGCCCTCTTCTCGTTCGGCGCCATGTTCCTTTTGCAACGGTTCCTGCATTATTCCGTCTGGGAATTTCTGCTGATCGGCTGCGCGGGAACGCTCGTTTACGGCGTCGGGCTTTTGCTGCTGCGCGACCACTTTTCGCTCGACATACTGGAGAAACTCAAACATAAATTGTTTTCACGGAGGGAGAAGGAATGAACCGCATGAAACAGATCAAAGAGCGGCGCGCGGGCGGAGTGCTCGGTTGGTCGCTGTTTCTGAAAGTGTGGAGAAATCTGTTCTGCCGGGATGAGGACAAGAGGAGCCGGTTCGCCAATCTGCATATGCAGCTGATCCGCGCTTTGATCATCGAAAAACTGAAAAAACGGTACCTGAAATTCGCTCTGCAAAGGAAAGAAGAGCTCGATCGAGCGGACGGGAGCCTTCCCCATGAGGACAGGAAGGTCATTTGGGGGCTCTGGTGGCAAGGGCTCGAAAACGCGCCCGAGCTTGTCAAAGTCTGCCATAGCTCCATCGTCGAGAAGTTCGGGGACGACTATGAGATCGTCTTTCTGGATCGGAACACCTACAAGGATTACGTCACTCTGCCCCAAGATATCCTTGCCCGTTTCGAAAAGGGGGAGATCGGCGTGCAGCTTTTGTCCGATCTCATCCGGTTGGAGCTGCTGATCAAATACGGCGGCACCTGGATCGACGCGACCATTCTCTGCACCGACGGAGACCTTCCCGATTATATGTTGAAGGACGATCTCTTTTTCTTCCAGACGCTCTTTCCCGCAACTTGGGCAAGCCCCGTCAGGACAGAAAATTGGTATCTTCATGCCCGTTCGAATCATAAATTTTTGATCCTTGTGCGGGATCTTCTCTATCGCTATCTGCAAGACAAGCGCGATATCTGCGATTATCTTTTATATTATGACTTAACCGAGATCGCAATTCTAGTTTATCCGGAAATTTTCGAAAAGATCGTTCCTTACGGAAATGAAAGCATTCTTTCCTTGCAGGATCATATGCTGAAAAATTTCGACAAAAGGATTTTCGATATCATTTTGGAGAATGCGAAACTCCATAAGCTGAATTGGCGGTTCACCGAGGAAGAGATGGGACGAGAGGGAACGTATTATCGCTATCTCATAGAAAACTTCGGAAATTCCGAAGAGGAGGAAACGGATGTTTGAAAATATGAGCGAGGAAGAGGCGCGGAAACAGATCGAGGATATGGTCGGGGAGTTCTACCACGCCTTCCGGGAAAAGAAAAAACCCTTTGAGCCGGGGGACCGGATCTCCTACGCCGCAAGGGTCTATGACGACAGGGAAATGCGCGCCCTCACCGACGCCGCGCTCGATTTCTGGCTCACCGCCGGAAGATTTTCCGAGGAATTCGAGCAAAACTTCGCAAAATGGCTGGGCGTCAAATTCGCCCGTCTTGTCAACAGCGGCTCGTCGGCAAACCTTCTCGCCTTTTCCGCCCTCACTGCGGAAGAGCTCGGAACAAGACGGATCGAACGGGGAGACGAGGTGATCACGGTCGCCTGCGGATTTCCCACGACCGTTTCGCCCATTCTCCGCTACGGCGCGGTGCCCGTCTTTGTGGACGTCACCGTCCCGCAGTACAATGTGGACGTCTCCAAACTCGAGAGCGCCCTCTCCGAAAAGACCAAGGCGGTCATGCTCGCCCATACCCTCGGCAATCCCTTCGACCTTGCCTTTCTCACCCGGTTTTGCAAAAAACACGGGCTTTGGCTGATCGAGGACAACTGCGACGCGCTCGGAAGTACCTATACGCTGGACGGGGTCACCAAATTTACGGGCGCGTGGGGGGACATCGGGACGAGCAGCTTCTATCCGCCGCACCATATGACGATGGGCGAGGGCGGCTGCGTCTATACGAGCGATCCGCTTTTGAATCGCCTGCTCCTTTCCTTCCGCGATTGGGGCAGGGACTGCGTCTGTCCTTCCGGGCAGGACAATTTCTGCGGGAAACGCTTCGAGGGGAAGCATGGCGAGCTCCCCGAAGGATACGATCATAAATATGTTTACAGCCATTTCGGCTATAATCTGAAGGCGACCGACTTGCAGGCTGCGATCGGCTGCGAACAGCTCAAAAAACTGCCATCGTTCACGGCACGCCGCCGCGAAAATTGGCAGCTTCTGCGGGACGCCTTGAAGGGGACGGAGGACAAACTCCTTTTGCCTGAGCCCGCGGCAAACAGCGAGCCCTCTTGGTTCGGCTTTGTCCTCTCCCTGAAGGAGGGGAGCGGGGTCAGCCGGAACGCCGTCACTCGGTATCTGGAAGAGCGAAACATCCAGACGCGGCTGCTGTTCAGCGGAAATCTGCTGCGGCACCCCTGTTTTGACGGGCTCAAAAAGCGGAATGAGGGCTTCCGCGTCGTCGGGGGGCTCGAACAGACAGACTTTGTGATGAACAATACCTTTTGGGTCGGGGTCTATCCCGGCATGACGGAGGAGATGATCCTCTATATGGCAAACTGCATTCGGGAGGCGATCGGAAGATGAAACAAAGACTTGCGGATTACATGGCGGAATTTCTGGTAAAGAACGGGATCACCCACCAATTTTGCGTGACGGGCGGTGGCGCTATGTTTTTGAACGACGCGTTCGGCCACTGCAAAGGGCTGAAAGTCGTCTACAACCACCATGAACAGGCCTGCGCGGTCGCGGCGGAGGGCTATGCGCGCGCGAGCGGGAAGATCTGCTCGGTCTGTGTGACGACGGGCCCCGGCGGCACGAACGCCCTCACGGGGGTCATGGGGGCGTATCTCGACTCCATCCCGATGTTCGTGATCTCGGGACAGGTGAAATTTTCGACGACGGTTGCAAGCTGTCCCGACTTAAAGCTGCGCCAGCTCGGCGATCAGGAGTTCCCGATCGTCTCCTGCGCCAAAACGATGACAAAGTACGCGGTCATGGTCACCGACCCGCTGACGATCCGCTATCATCTCGAAAGGGCGCTCTATCTCGCCCTGCACGGACGGCCCGGTCCCGTCTGGCTGGACATTCCCATCAACGTGCAGTCGGCGACGATCGAAACGGACGATCTGATCGCCTATGACGAGTCGGAAGATTCGGGCGAGCTTCCGCCCGCGCCAGACAGGGAACAGCTCGAGGAGCTTTTGCGGCGGCTCTCTGCGGCCAAGCGCCCGGTGATCTTGGCGGGCGAGGGGATCCGCATTGCAAACGCCATCCCTCTGTTCCGCGCGCTTTCGGAAAAGCTCCGCGTCCCCGTCTGCACGGCGTGGAACGCGCACGATCTTCTTCAAGATGAGGATCCCTGCTGCTGCGGGCGGCCGGGCACGGTCGGCACGCGCGGGGGAAATTTCGTCTTGCGGGCGGCGGATTTCGTGCTCTCGCTCGGCTGCCGCATGAACATCCGCCAGATCAGTTATAATTGGGAAAATTTTGCAAAGGACGCCTATCTTGCCGCGGTGGACATCGACGAGGCGGAGCTTGAAAAGCCGACGCTGCACGTCGATCTCAAGATCCATGCCGATCTGAGGGAATTTCTGCCCGCGCTCTTGGAAAAACCCTATGCGCCGCGCCACGAAAATTGGCTGAAATGGGCGAAAAAGACGGCGTTTGCCTATCCCGCAGACCTTCCCGAGTACGAAAAAAAGAGCTCGCCCGTCAATCCCTATGTCTTTATGAGAAAACTCGGCGAGGCGATCTCCGACGACGAGCTTGTCGCCGCTTCCAACGCGACGGCCTGCGTTTGCGCCTTCCAGGTCATTCCGACGCGGGGCACGCAGCGGATGTTCTCCAATTCGGGCAGCGCGGCGATGGGGTACGGTCTGCCCGCGGCGATCGGGGCGGCGGTGTCCGGCGTTCGGCGGCGCGTCGTCTGCCTCGAAGGGGACGGCTCCATCCAGATGAACTTGCAGGAGCTGCAGACTCTCGTCACGAACAAACTTCCGATCAAGCTCGTCTGGCTCAACAATGAGGGATATCATTCCATCCGCCAGACGCAGACCAACTCCTTCCATGCGAATTTCTGCGGCGTCGGGGAGAACGACGGCGTCTCCTTCCCCGAAGCGGAGCGGATCGCCTATGCCTATCGGCTCCCGTTCTTCCGAGTTTCGGAACATGGACAGATCGAAAAGGTCTTGCGGGACTGGCTGGACTGCGACGGAGCGGCGATGCTCGAAGTCGTCCTTGACAAAATGCAGTTTTTTGCGCCCAAACTCTCTTCGAAACAGCTGCCAGACGGCACGATCGTCTCGCCCTCGCTCGAAGATATGTATCCGTTTTTGAGCGAGGAAGAAAAGCCCGCTCTGCCGGAAGAATTGAAATAAGGAAACACGTTTATGGGAAAAATTCAACTGTTGGACTGCACGCTGCGCGACGGCGCATACATCGTCAATTCCGAGTTCGGAACGCCCGCGATCAAGGGGATCATCGGCAGAATGCAGGAGGCGAACGTCGACATTGTGGAATGCGGCTGGCTGAAAGATCCGCCGCACAGGGAGGGGTGCAGCTATTTCCACGTCCCTTCCGATCTCGAACGTTATCTCGGGAAAAAGAGCCAAAGATCGCTCCTTGTCGCCATGATCGACTGGGACCGGTACGATCTTTCCGCGCTGCCGCCCTGCGACGGGAAGAGCATTGACGCCATCCGCGTCGTGTTCCCGTACGCCCACTTCCGGGAGGGGATCGAAGTCGGCAAGGAGATCGCCAAAAAGGGCTACCGGGTCTTTTTCCAGGCGGCGAACACCCTGCAATACTCGGACGAGGACTTAAAAGAGCTTGCGGACTGTATCAACGAGGCAAGGCCGGTATCTCTTTCCGTCGTGGACACTTTCGGCGCCATGTATCATGAGGACGTGGAGCGTATCGTCAAAGTGCTGGACGCACGGCTCGATCCTTCGATCAAGCTCGGCTTCCATTCCCACAATAACCAGCAGCTCTCCTTCTCCCTGACCCAGCGCTTTATCGAGCTTCTGTGCGGCTCGGCGCGCGACATCGTGGTCGATTCGAGCCTCTGCGGCATGGGACGGGGGGCGGGCAACACCACCACCGAGCTGCTTGCGAACTATCTCAACCTCAAACATCATGCCAACTACGACATGAACGTCATCATGGACGCGATCGACGTTTACATGCAGCCCTTCCTCGAAAATTTCAAATGGGGGTATTCCATTCCCTATTTCATCGCAGGAATGTATTGCTGCCATGTGAACAACATCGCCTATCTGTTGAAAAATCACCGCACGAACGCGAGGGATATGCGCAATATCATCGGCTCGCTCTCGCCCGAAGAGCGCCGCCATTACGATTATGACCTTCTCGAAAGCAAATATCTGGAAAACCAGAGCCGCGTCGTGAACGATAAAGAGGGGATGTCGGCGTTGGAAAAGGCGTTCGGGCATAAAAATGTACTTTTGATCGCGCCCGGAAGATCGACGATCGACGAGGAACCAAAGATCAAAAAATTCATCGAGGAGAGGCGCCCGATCGTTCTCGGGGTGAACGCCGTGAACGCGCGCTATGCCCTCGACTATCTTATTTTGACCAACCGCGCGAGATACGACTATGCGCGGACGAGCTACCGGGAGGAATTCGAAAAACCCGCAAAGATCTTGCTCTCCAACGTCAAGACGGAGGGGGACGGGCGCGAGATCGTCATCAATTTCGACCGGATCGTCAAACGCGGCTGGGAGCATTTCGACAACGCCGTGATCTTGACCCTGCGCCTGCTCGAAAAATTGCAGGTGAAAGAGGTTGCGATCGCGGGATTTGACGGCTTCAAGCACAAATATGCCGAAAGTTATGCGGATCCCTCTCTGCCGATCCTGAAATCGGACGGAAAATGGGACGAGCTCAATGCGGAGATCCTGGAGATGTTCCGCGATTTCTGCCTCAAAGCGAAGGATCTGCGCGTTGAATTTGTGACCGAAAGCATTTTCGACGGGGCGCGGAAATGACAAAGCGGTACGAGCTTGCGATCTTCGACGTGGACGGCACTCTGCTCGACACGGGAGAGGGGATCTTCGAGGCGGCGAAAGGGACGGTGGAGCAGTTCTCCCTGCCCATGCCGGACGCCGAGACGCTGAGATCCTTTATCGGCCCGCCCGTTTCGGATTCCTTCGCGCGCATTTTCGGCTTGAAAGGGGAGGCGCTCCAAACGGTCACGGCGGCGTTTCGCAAGCGTTACAGCGAGGAGGACCTTCTCAAAGCAAAGCCTTACGAGGGGATCTTTCAAACCCTCGAAGAACTGAAAGGGCGCGGCATGAAGATCGCGGTCGCCACCTATAAGCGGGAGGACTATGCCCTGAAACTGCTGCGGCATTTCGGCTTTGACCGCTATGCGGAGCCGATCTTCGGAGCAGACGCGGAGGGGAAGCGGACAAAGAGCGACATCATCGGCATGTGCCTTGAAAAGAGCGGCGTCCAAAAGGAGCGGGCGGTGATGATCGGCGACAGCGTGCACGACGCGAACGGCGCAAGGCAGCTCTGCATGGATCTTCTCGCCGTGACCTACGGTTACGGCTTTTCAAGCCGGGCGGAGGCGGAGCGTGCCGGGGCGGTCCTCGTTGCGGAGAGCGCCGGCAAGATCGCGGAGCTTTTGCGGACCGAAGAACAGACGGGGGGAACAAAATGAAACGTGCGATTATCACGGGGGCGACGGGCGCGATTGGCAGCGCGCTCATCGGGGAACTGGCGGAACACGGCACGGAGATCCTCGTCCTTCTTCGGAAAGGTTCGCCGCGCAATAAGTTTTTGGAAAATGACCGCCGGGTCACGGTCCGATTCTGTGCCCTCGACGAGCTGAAAACGCTGCAAAACGATACGGGAAAGACTTTTGACGTCTTTTATCATCTCGCCTGGGACGGAACGGCGGGCGCGGACAGACAGGACGCCAAGCGGCAGGCGAAAAACGTCGAATACGCCTTGGACGCGGTGGAGCTTGCAAAGCGGTTCGGCTGCGGGACGTTCGTCGGCGCGGGCTCGCAGGCGGAATACGGAAGGGTGGAGGGCGCACTGCGGCCGGACACGCCCACCTTTCCCGAAACCGGCTACGGGATCGCAAAACTCTGCGCGGGACAGCTGACGAGACTGCGCGCGCGGCAGCTGGGGCTTCGGCACATCTGGGTGCGGATTTTGAGCGTTTACGGCCCGCGCGACGGGGCGCAGAGCATGATCATGTCGGCGATCGAAAAACTTCGGCGGGGCGAAAGCGCGAAATTTACCCGCGGCGAGCAGATTTGGGACTTTTTGTACAGCGCGGACGCGGCGGAGGCGCTCCGACTTGTCGGCGAGCGCGGAAAAGACGGCAAAACTTACGTTTTAGGGAGCGGCGAGGCACGGCCGCTCGCGGAATATATCAAGATCCTTGCTACTTCTCTGCATGCGGAGCGGCTGATCGAGCTCGGTGCGATCCCTTACGGGGAAGGGCAGGTCATGCACTTGCAGGCGGACACCTCGGAACTGGTCCACGACACGGACTTCCTTGCGCGGACGAGTTTTGAAGAGGGGATCCAAAAGACGATCGAATTTGTCCTGTCCGAAAGGGAATGACGGTTTGAGAAAGCGCGGGGAAAATGTGCCTTTTGGAAAGATAATGTGATTTGAAAGGAAATGCAATTTGAAAATGCGGCGCGGCGGACGAAAAGTCCGCCGCGCCGCCTTATTCCGCTCTATTTTCTCGCGTCTGATTTTCTTGTCGCCTGATTTTTCTCCCCAAGAGGGGGAATTCAGACCGATTTTCCCATTTCATAGGCTTCTTGGAGCCTCGGATTTCCCTCGATGTCGCCGACGTCGTTCACGCCGCCGCAAAAGATATCACCCTTCAGGTGCGCCTCGGGATAGCAGACCACCCAGCCGTCTAAATTTTTCAGCGTCCTGTCCGCCACGTCCTCGTCGTCCTCTGCCGCCGCAAAGAGCAGATAGATTTCGCGGAACCGATAGTTCGAGCAGTAGAGCGGATTGCAGCGATCGAGCAGCGTTTTGAGCTGTCCGCTCAGCCCGTAATAATAGACGGGCGTTGCAAAGACCAAGACGTCCGCATGCAGCATTTTTTCGCGGATCAGATCGGCGTCGTCCAAGATCGCGCACCGCTTCGTCTTTTGGCAGACGAGACAGCCCCGGCAAAAGGCAATTTTTTTGTCATGCAGGGAGACAAATTCGACCTCGTTTCCCGCCTCCGACGCGCCCTTCGCAAATTCTTCGGCAAGTCTTGCCGAATTGCCCTTCGTCCGAAAACTCGACGAAATGATCAAAACTTTCTTGTTCATGATTTTCTCCTTTGAAATTTTTTTATCCGATCTCCCGCCACCACCGCTTTGTATATTCGGTAAGGCGGCGCCATTCCACCGTTTCCCCGAGTCTCGGCGTCACGACCGTAAGCCCGAGCTCTTCGCCGCGCAGGGTAAAGCGCTCCGCGGGGTCGTCCCAAGCGTGATCGGACAGCCGGAACGCCCCCCAATGAATAGGGATTGCCGCTTTGGCGTGCAAGATCCCGGCAGCCGTCGCCGCTTCTTCGGGGAACATATGCACTTCATGCCATCTGGTCGAGTATTGCGCACAGTCCATGAGAGCGAGATCGAACGTCCCGAATTTTGCATAGATCTCTTCGAATTGCCCGCCGAAGCCGGTGTCGCCGCTTTCAAAAACCTGATAAGTTTCGTTTTTTAAGACCCAGGACGCCCAGAGCGTCGCGTTTTGGTCGATAATTTTTCTCCCCGAATAATGCCTCGACGGCGTGCAGACGACGGTGAGCCCGTCAAACTCGGTCTCTTCCCACCAGGCAAGGGTCGAGATTTTATGTTCCGACACTCCCCAGCGCTTCAAATGATTTTCAACGCCGAGCGGCACGACATACCTTCCGACCTTGCCGTCGATTTGTTGAATGGTCGGATAGTCGAGATGATCGTAATGATCGTGAGAGACGATCACAAGATCGATTTGCGGCAGTTCTTCCGCCGTGAGCGGAAGGTCGCTGAAACGGCGGGAGCCCACGAACGAGACGGGCGAGGAAATTTCACTGAAAACGGGGTCGAAGAGAATATTCATTCCCTGCATTTGCAGAAGAACGCTCGAATGCCCGAACCAGGTGAGCGAAAGCTCGTCTTTTGCAGGATTTTGAAAAAGCGACGGCGTCACGGTCGGAAGGTTTTCGCCCGGGAGCGTTCCCTTTCCGCTCGATCTGTCCTTGTAGGGATCGTCCGCCTCGGTCATGAGGGAAAATTCGCCGGTATTGTGAAAGGCGCCGTCGAAATAATTTGAGGCGCGCGAGGCGTATTCCGCCTTTTTCTCTCGGCTCGCGTTCCCGCCGAAGGAGGGATAGAAATTGATGAAAAGCAGCGCGAGCAAAACGATCAGTAGCAAGCAGATCAAAAGAATGAGCAAAATTCGGAGTACGATCTTCGCCCAACGAGGGATTTTCAAAATTTCCTTCATCGCATTCTCCTTCGCGCTTTTCAAAAGTTACTTTAGACTGATCGTCACCGTGATCGGATTTTCCTCGGTGAGGAGGTCTTTCCACTCCTCCGCGGTGACGCCCTGCACCCGTCCGAGCCGGGTATAGCTCCAGGAATTGCTCCCATAGAACAAGACGATCTGATTTCCCGAGTAGAGAATGACATCGCCCGCCTCGGTTGTCATCTGCGCGTCGCTGCGGGGCAGGGTATGCCCCAAATTCCCGACCTTTTCAAACCCGCCATAATCGCTCGCTTGATAGGTGATGTCGCCCTCCTTCAAAAGTTCGATCAAAGCCTCCGTCGCGGCGTTTTGTTCGAGCGCGACGGAAATTTTACGGCCGTTGATCGAAAGAAAAATTTCGTCGATCATCTCTTCCTCCTCGGGATCTTTCGTTTCATCCCCTTCGACGGGCGGGGGCGTTTCGTCAAAAAGTTTGACTCTGAGCGCGGGAACGACCCCGAGCGATGTGAAATAGACGTATTGATTGTACTCGGGAAAACCGCTCCCGTCCACATAGCGGGCGTAGAAGTCGTACGTGTCGTTTCCCGAACTTAACCACCAGCGCGCGCCGCCGCCGTTGTTGAGCCCCTGCATAAGCGCATAGTCCGTTGCCGCGAGCGTTCGATCCGCGTCGGAAGAGAACCCCAGATCGGGGTTGGTCACGTCCTCATAGCCGAGCAGAAAGAGCTTGTCTCCGTCGCCCGAAAAATTCGTCTGTTCGGCTTCGGAAAACGCTGCGTCAAAGAATTCCCCGTTCAAAAAAGCGCGGATGGAGCTTGCCTGATAGTCGTTCGCCTTTTGCCCCGTTTCGCCCTTTGCGGCGGGGAAAAATTCGCGGCTGTCGAGTACGTTCTCGCTCACAAGCAGGGCAGATCCCTTCGACTTTTCGAGAACACGCCAGGAGAGGGTCTCGAATCGGAACCAATAGACCGTGTTCGCCTCAAAGCCGTTGTCATCGACATAGCTTTGCCCTTCTTTTCCCTCGCTTCTCACGTCATTGGGACGGTACTCCGTAAAGTAGACCCCGCGGTAGGTTTCGGAAGCATACGTCACGTCTTGATAGAACATGAAGTCCCTCCGCTCGCCCGAAAGATAGTATTCATACGACACCCAATCGCGCCCTCCGCTTGCCGCGTTGAGAGCTTCGATGAGCTCTTTGTCCTGCACCTGTGCCTTCGGATAGTGCCCGAAATACACCGTCTTGCCGTCCTCGCTCATCGTGTAAGATTTTTCTTCGGAGCCCGACGGCTCGTCGGGTTTGGACGGCTCATCGGGCTTGGACGGCTCATCGGGCTCGGATGGCTCGTCGGGCTTGGACGGCTCATCGGGCTCGGTCGGCTCATCGGGCTTGGACGGCTCGTCGGGCTTGGACGGCTCTTCGGGCTCGGTCGGCTCATCGGGCTTGGACGGTTCGTTTGGCTTTGACGGCTCGGTCGGCTCGGAAGGGTCGGGCGGCGAAACCGTTCCCTCGTTTGGCTTCGGACCGCATGCCGAAAGCGAAAACACCAGCGCGAGCGCCAAAAAAATCGTTAAAAACTTTTTCATCGCTCAAAAATTGTTCTTGAAAAACTTTTCGATCTTGTCGAACGGAATGACGTCCTTTCTGTCGTAAAGGTCGGTGTGCACGGCGTTCGGAATCAGCAGCAGCTCCTTGTTGGCCGCGTATTTGCTGTTCTTTGTCATTGCGGCGTAGGCGTCCTTCGAAAAATAGCAGGAATGCGCCTTTTCACCGTGAATGAGAAGGACGGCGCTCCGGATCTCCTGGCTGTAAGTGAGAATGGGCATGTTCAGGAAGGAGAGCGCGGAGGTCTTGTTCCAGCCGCCGTTTGAATTGAGTGAACGGGGATGATAGCCGCGCTTTGTCTTGTAGTAATCGTAATAATCTTTGACGAAGAAGGGCGCGTCGGCGGGGAGGGGATCGACGACTCCGCCGCCAAGCTCGTAATTTCCGCTTTTATAATCGGCGGTGCGCTGCTCGTTGAGCGCTTTTTTCGTCTCATAGCGGGCCTCTTCGCTGTCCGCCGCGTCGAAATAGCCCTTCGCGTTCACCCGCGTCATGTCGTACATCGTCGAGGCGACGGTCGCCTTGATCCGGGTGTCTATCGCCGCCGCGTTGATCGCCATGCCGCCCCAGCCGCAAATGCCGCAAATGCCGATCTTGTCGGGATCGACGTCCTCGCGGCAGGAGAGATAATCCACCGCCGCCGAGAAATCCTCGGTGTTGATGTCGGGCGAGGCGACATAGCGGGGAAAGCCGCCGCTCTCGCCGGTAAAGGAGGGGTCGAAGGCGATCGCAAGGAAGCCGCGCCCGGCAAGCTCCTGCGCATAGAGCCCGGAGCTCTGCTCCTTGACCGCGCCGAACGGCCCGCAGACCGCGATCGCGGGAAGTTTCCCGCTTGCGTTTTTCGGCTTGTACACGTCGCAGGCGAGCGGAATGCCGTAACGGTTATGAAAGGTCGCCTTTTCGTGTTCAACTTTCTCGCTTTTTTCGAAAACTTTGTCCCATTCGCTTCCCAAATTCAATGTTTCGTCCATGGTTTTTTCTCCTTAAAAACTCGCCTCGAAAATGGCACGGATCTCCTTTTCGTCCAAAACTTTGTAGCCGCCGTCCATGATGAGCGTGCTCTTGACCAAGCCGTCGAGCATTTCCCGCGTCGCGCCGAGCTCGGTGAGGTCCATCACCAGACCGATCTCTCTCATCCAGGCCTCCATGTTCCGAAGCCCCTCGCGGGCGACTTCCATCTCCGTCTTACCGGCGGGATCGACCTGCCAGACGTTCACCGCATAGCGGGCGAATTTCGCCGTGCCATAGGGCAAAAGGTAGGTGTAATAGGGGATCGAGACGGCGGCAAGGGTCATGCCGTGGGTGGCGTCGGTATGGGCGCCGACCGCTTGTCCGAGCATATGCACCATCCAATCTTCGCTCTTTCCCTTGGCGATAAGGGTGTTCAGCGCCCAAGTTGCCGTCCACATGATGTTACTCCGCGCCTCATAGTTTTGAGGATCCCGGACGGCGATCTTCGCGCTGTGGATGAGGGAGCGCAAAAGTCCCTCCGAGAGATAGTCGCTCGTGTTGTCGTCGGTGCCAGAAAAGTACTGTTCCAAAATGTGCGACATGATGTCGTAGATCCCGGAAACCATCTGGTATTTCGGAACGGTGTAGGTGAACTCGGGGTTGAGGACGGAGAATTTCGGATAGACGTTTTCCCCGAACACATGTCCGATCTTGAGCTTTTGCGCGGGATTCGTGATGACGGAGCCGCCATTCATCTCGCTGCCCGTTCCGACCATCGTCAAGACGCAGCCGACGGGCACGATCTCGCAATCCACGTCCTCGAAGCGGATGAAATATTTTTCCCAGACGTCCTCCCCGCAGTGGACGGAGACGGACACCGCCTTTGCATAGTCGCAGACCGAGCCGCCGCCGACCGCGAGGATGAGATCGGCCTTCGCTTTCCGCGCCCGTTCGACGCCCTCCTTCACCTTTTCGATGGTGGGATTTGGCATGACGCCGCCGTCCTCGAAGATCTCTTTGCCGCACTCCTTCAACAGGGCGATGACTCGATCGTAGATCCCGTTCCGCTTGATCGAGCCGCCGCCATAGACGAGCAGCACGTTCTTGCCGTATTTGGGCAGTTCTTCTTTGAGCCCGTTCAGCGCGTCTTTGCCGAAATAGAGCTTGGTGGGGTTGCAGTAAGTGAAGTTTCCGATCATGACCTTTTCTCCTTTTTGAAATTTTCGATTTCGATCTTGCGACCGCTCTTCTTTAACAGGTTCCCGAAGGATCCGCTTCCATTATATTCCAGCTTTCAAGTTCTGTCAAATACTTTTTTATGAACCGTTTTTTATGAAACGCCGCGCAGGACGGCTCAATTTTTCCGCAGCGGCGGGATTTTGCGGATCTTTTCATATTGGAATGACCTGTCCCATATAATAGAGCGATGTTGGATTTTCTTCCGAAAAGACTGAAGGACGCCGTGCGGCACGTCAATCTCAGGCGGCTCTATGAGCTGCGCGTGCGTGCGGAAAAGCCTCTGCGCGCCAACATAGACGGAGCATTCGTCTTTCTCGGAGAGACGGGCGTCTGCTTTCAGCGGGAAGCCCTTTTCCCGACCGCCGAGGAGATCGGCGAGATCCTCTTCGCCGCAAGCGGCTATTCGGTCTATTCGGTGGAAAACCAGCTCAAAAACGGCTTTCTGACGGGGGCGGAGGGGGAGCGGATCGGGATCGCGGGCTCCTTCGTCTACGAAAACGGGCGGGTGCTGTCCGTCCGCTCGGTGACATCCCTCTGTATCCGGATCCCGCATGAGATCTTCGGCTGCGCGGAGGCGGTCTATTCCCGCTGCCTTGTCCAAGGGCTCTGTTCTTTGCTCCTGCTTGCCCCGCCCGGCGAGGGCAAGACGACCATTTTGCGCGATCTGACCCGCCTCGTCTGCGAGAGAAAGGGGGTGAACGTTCTGGTGAGTGACGAGCGCGGCGAACTTTCGGCGGGGGATCTGGGCGCGACCGCCGACTGCATGAAGTTTGCCGACAAGCTCACCGCCTTCACGGCGGGGATCCGCGCCATGCGCCCCGATCTCATCGTGACCGACGAGCTCCTCCCCGAGGACTATGCCGCCGTTCGCAGGGCGATCGAGAGCGGGATCTGCGTGTTCGCCTCGGCTCATCTCAAAAAATTTGAGGATATCCCCGACAAACTCTTCGAGCGGTATGTCTTTCTGGACGGATTGGGCAGGATCGGGCGGATCCTGCGGGAGGACGGCGTTGCTTTGGCTTAAATTCGTGCTCGGCGGGCTCATCATCGCCTTCTGCACCCTGCTCGGATATCTCGCGGCGGGAAAATTCCGCGCCCGGAAGAGCTTTTTTTCGCAAATGAACACCCTCAACGAAAAATTTCTGGCGGAGCTCAAATTCGCCCGAAAACCGGTCAAGGAATTTCTCGCGGACTGCGCTTTTCAGGGGGATTTCGGGGATCTTGTAAAAGATTTTGAGCAAAGCCGCGCCCCGGAGTGGAAATTTTCCTATCTGACGGGGACGGAAAAGGAGCTTGCCGCCGAATATTTTTCCATGCTCGGGAAGGGGGATTCGCATTCCCAACTCGGCTATTTCACGGCGCAGGCGGAAACGCTGCGAAAAATGAGCGAGGATGCCATGAAAGAGGCGAGGGAGAAAGGCGAACTCTACCTCAAACTCGGGCTGCTTGCGGGGCTCGCCTTCGTGATCTTGGTTGTGTAGATATGGATATCTCAATTATTTTCAAACTTGCGGCGATCGGGATCCTGATCACGGTCGTCTGCCAGGTGCTCAAAAAATCCGACCGGGACGACTTTGCGACCGTCGTTTCGATCGTGGGGCTCGTGATCGCGCTGTCGATCGCAGTGACGATGATCGCGGATCTGTTTCAGACGATCCGGGAGATCTTCGACCTCGGATAGAGATGGAAATTTTTCAGCTTGTGGGGATCGCCCTGATCACGGCGGTCGCAGCCCTCCTTCTCAAGGGGACAAAACCCGAACTCGCGCTCGCCGTCACGATCGCGGGAAGTATCATTTTGCTCCTGTTCGCCTTTGAGATCCTGCGCGAGAGCGTCTCGCTCTTTTCCGAGATCGCAAACGTCACGGGGATCGACTCGTCGCTCGTCAAGATCCTTCTGAAGATGATCGGGATCGGATATCTCGTCGAATTTGCCTCGGGGATCCTCGCCGATTTCGGGCAGAGCGGGCTTGCGGACAAGCTCACGTTTTGCGGAAAGATTTTGGTGCTCGTGCTCGCGGTGCCCATCATCGAGAACGTTCTGCGGCTCATTCTCAAACTTCTGGAGTTGATATGAAAAAAGGGAAAAAGCTGATCTGCTTGCTCCTTCTCCTTGTCGCGGCGCTTTTTCTCTTCGGCGGGGGGAGCCCGCTTTCCGTGCGCGCGGACGAGCCCCAAAAGGACGCGAAAGAGGAGCTGGAGAAAAACATCGACGAATTGCTGGGCGCGCTCGACGCCGAGGAGCTTCAAAACTATCTCGACACCGTCTCCGATTTCCGCGGCGTTTCCCTGAAAGACAAGCTCAAGAGCCTGATTACGGGGGACGCGGCGCTCGACTATCCGTCCCTTTGGCAATCGCTCTTGGGACTGCTCTGGCAGGACGTCGGCGTATTTTTGCCTGCTTTTGCCCTGATTTTGGCGGTCTCTTTGCTCTGCGGGATTCTCAACTCCTCAAAAAACGGCTTTTTGCATAGTACTATGTCAGACATAATAGGCTTCGTCGGCTACATTTCCGTCGGCGCGGTCATCCTTTCCTGTCTGATCTCCGTGCTTTCGGTCGGGTTCGAAACGATTGAGAGCATGCGGCGGCAGATGGAGATCGTCTATCCCATGCTCCTGACGCTCATGGCGGCGAGCGGCGGAACGATCTCCGTCGCCGTGTACCGTCCTGCGGTGGCGTTCATGAGCGGGGCGGTACTTGAGCTCTTTTCCACCGTCGTTCTGCCGACTTCCGTCGTCGTCATCGTGCTCGCGTTCGTCGGGAACCTGTCGGACAGCGTCCGCACCGAAAAGCTGGGGGAGTTTTTCAAGAGCGTTCTGAAATGGCTGATCGGTCTGACGCTGGGGCTGTTCAGTTTGTTCCTCTCGGTGCAGGGGATGACTTCCGCCCAATATGACGGGCTCTCCCTCCGCGCCGTCAAATATGTGATCTCGGGCTCGGTGCCCATCGTCGGCGGATTTTTGTCGGGCGGGGTGGATCTCGTCCTCGCGGGGAGCGCCCTCATCAAAAACGCGCTCGGCACCGTCGCCTTTTTCCTTCTCGCGGCGACCGTTCTGCGCCCGCTCCTGCTGTTTTCCGCCTTCCAGCTCTTTTTGCGGCTCTCCGCGGCGGTCACCGAGCCGGTCGGCGGCAAGATCCCGTCCTTTTTGTCCGCGCTCGCAAAGGACACGGGCTATTTCATCGCAGGGCTCTTGTGCGTCGCCTTCTTGTACTTTCTCACTCTCCTGCTTCTCGTCTGCTCCTCGGGGGTGTTTTTCTGATGAAGGGCTATCTTCTTTCGCTCACGGGGGCGATCATCCTCTCCGCCGTGGTCTCCATTCTCGTCTCCGACGGGAAAATGGGCAGATTTATCAAGGGCATGACCCGCCTTTTCGTCTTTTCCATCGTGATCGTGCCGCTTGTCTCCCTCTTCGGGGAAAAGAAATTTCTCTTTCCGCGGACGGAGATCTCCTCGGACAGCGGCTATCTCGAGCAGTGCGCGGCCATGCTGGAAAGGGCGGATGAGGAGGCGATCGAGGCCTTTTTGCGGGAAGAATATTCGCTGAGCGCGGAGGCGGAGATGACAAGAGAGCGCACAGAGGGGTTTGCGCGGGAGAAAATTTCCGTAAAAATTTCCGGGGACGGCATATTCGAACCCGGGACGCATATAGATATGATGTCCGAGATCGAAATGGTTCTCGAAAAAAATTACGGCTGCGCCGCGGAGGTCACATGGCTGGGGAGGGAATCGGAAAGCTCCTGAAAAACAGGACGGTGCGGGTCGTGCTCCTCGTCGTGGCGGCGGTGTTGCTGCTGCTCGCCGTATGGCTGGTATTCTTTCCGGACGGCGGCGGAACGACGGCGGCGTCGGGCAGCTATACGCCCACCGAGCGCGAGGCGCGGCTTTCCCGGCTGCTCGAAGAAGTGGAGGGGGTCGGGGACGTCACCGCGATGATCACGGAGGAGGACGGCGTTCCCGTCGGCGCGATCGTCGTGTTCGGCGGCGCGGACAGCATTCTGACGCGAATGCGGGTGCTCGACATCACTTCGGCGGCGCTTCATCTCAACAAAAAGTACGTGCAGGTGTATCCTGCCGTCAAATAAAACCGGAAATTTTATAAAGGAGATAGAAACTTATGTCAAACACCAAAAAGATCGTACTGATGTCAACCCTTGTCCTGCTGCTTGCGGTCACGG
Organism: uncultured Clostridia bacterium; assembly: GCA_947630115.1. GTDB lineage: Bacteria > Bacillota > Clostridia > Christensenellales > Borkfalkiaceae > Gallimonas. The sequence continues at coordinate 54,303 of CANRGG010000003.1, read as the reverse complement.
CTGTGTTCAACTTCGTGCTCGCGGGCGCCGGCTCGACGAGCGTGAACGCAAGCGACGGCGCTGCCGAGGTCAACTTCTTCACCTCCCACCGTGCGGAACGTTCTACGACGCGGAGCGAGGAATTCGTCCAGCTCGACGGGATCATCTCCGCCTACGCGAAGGACACGGAGGAGTATGCGGAAGCGGTCGCGGCAAAGCAGAAGATGGTCTCGATCATGGAAGATGAGCTCGTCATCGAGACGATGATCCGTGCGCTCGGATTTTCCGACGTCGTGGTCGCGATCGGCTCCGATTCGGACAACATCAATATCTTCATCAATTCGAGCGAACTCAACGCCGACACGGTCATGAAGATCTTCTCCATCTTCGAGGAAGAGAAGGGGATCCGGAACGGCAACGTCATTATCATGCCGATTTACGCAGAAAGTTAAGAAAAACACTTGTAAATCGCGCGAGAATATGCTATAATGTATCAATAAGGTGTCATTATGGCAAGTATCAGATATAATCCGAACGGACAAAAGGGAAGAATTTCCTATAATGCGGACATCGTGAGCGGGATCGTCGTTTTGAGCCTGCAGGAAACGGAGGGCATCGAGCTCGTTCCGTCCAAGAGCAGGGGGATCAAGATCTGCTTCGAGAAGGAGGGGATCTTCGCGGACATCTCGGTGATCGCGCACTACGGTTACAGCGTGCCCGAACTCGCCTTCTCCATTCAGCAGACGGTCAAACAGATGGTGGAGTCCATGACGAAGTTCAAGATCGCAAAGATCGACGTGCATATCCAGAGCGTCGTGTTTGCAAAGCCCGTTCCGCAGGCGAACGAACCGCCGCAGGAACCGGATACAGAGAATAAATAAGCTGAGAAGCGATCCCCTTTCCCTGAGAAAGGGGAATTTCTCGTGAGGAGAAACATGAGAAGCGACGCAAGAGAAGCTGCGTTCAAAATCATATTTGCGGAACTCTTCGGCGGGGACTGCGACGCGCGCTTCAAAGCGGGGATCTGCAAAAAGAGCAAGCTCAATGCCGAGGAGGCGAAATTTGCCTGCCGGCTCGTCTCGCTCGTCGAGGAGCACCGCGAAGAGCTCTTGTCCGTTCTGTCCGAAAAAGTGACGCGCTTTGCGGAATACCGCATTTACGCGGCGGATAAGGCGATCTTGCTCTTGGCGCTTGCGGAGATCAAATTTGTCGAGGAAGTGCCGCCCGTTGTCTCGGTGTCGGAGGCGGCGGCGCTCGCAAGAAAATATTCCACGGAAAATTCGGCAGGCTTTGTAAACGGCGTGCTGGCGGGGGTGATTAACCAATGATTTTGATTGACGGAAAGGCGGTTTCTGCCGAGATCAGGGCGGAAGTGAAGGCGCGTTCGGACGCGCTTGAACAAAAATTCGGGGTGAGGCCGGGACTTGCGGTCGTTCTGATCGGGGACGATCCCGCCTCCAAGGTCTATGTCCGTAACAAGGTGAAGGCGTGCGAGGAGTCGGGGATCCGCTCCTTTGCGCATTATCTGCCCGCGGACGCGACCCGGGAAGAGGCGATCTCGCTGCTTCGAAAGCTCGCCTGTGATGAAAAAGTGCACGGGATCCTCGTGCAGCTCCCGCTTCCCAAACAGCTCGACGCGCAGGAACTTCTCCGCGAGATCCCCGTCGAAAAGGATGTGGACGGCTTCTCCGCGGAAAACGTGGGGCGGCTCTCTCTCAAACAGGAGGGGACGGTCGCCTGCACCCCGCTCGGCGTCATGGAACTTTTGAAACGGTACAAGATCTCCGTGGCGGGGAAGCGCGCGGTGGTGGTCGGCAGAAGCAACATCGTCGGAAAACCCATGGCAATGCTTCTGATGAACGCCGACGCGACGGTGACGGTCTGCCATTCCAAGACCGCCAACCTTCCCGAGGAGTGCCGCCGCGCAGACATTCTGGTCGCGGCGATCGGCAAGGCGAAATTCATCGGCGCGGACATGGTGAAAGAGGGGGCTGCTGTCATCGACGTCGGCATGGACCGGGATGAAAACGGCAAGCTCTGCGGTGATGTGGATTTCGAGGCCGTGAAGGAAAAAGTCTCTTACATCACGCCCGTTCCGGGGGGCGTGGGGCCCATGACGGTCACCATGCTCATGTACAACGCCTGTGCCGCGGCAGAGCGCGCCCTTCAAAAATAAACACAAGATCAAGTGTACTATGTCAGACATAGTACCAATATAAGGGGGGAAGGATGGGGAAATTTCAAGATCGATATGAAGAATACCGGCAGTTTTTCGAAGCGGCTTTGAAAAAATTCTGCACGGAGCTGGACTTCCGCCCGAACGTTTTGACGGAGAGCATGCGTTATTCGCTGCTTTCCGGCGGGAAGCGGGTCCGCCCCGTGCTGTTTTTTGCGTCGTTAGAACTCTTCGGCGCGGATTTCAGGCGCGAGACGGTGCTGCCCATCGCGCTTGAATGTATCCATACATATTCGCTCATCCACGACGATCTGCCCGCGATGGACAACGACGATTTTCGCAGGGGGAACCCGTCCAACCACAAGGTTTTCGGCGAAGCGAACGCGATTTTGGCGGGCGACGCACTGCTCTCCGAGGCGGCAGTGTTGCTCTTGCGGGAAGCGGGGAAGGATGAAAAGCACCGCCGTGCCGCGCTCTGGCTCATGGAAGCGGCGGGGGCGGGTGGCATGGTCGCGGGGCAGTCTGCCGATCTTCTCTACATGGGAAAGACCGCGACGGAAGAGGAGCTCGACTTCATCTATGCCCACAAGACGGGCAAACTCATTGCGGCGCCCGTCGTCATGGCGGCGATTCTTGCGGGCGGCGATGAAAAAAATGCGGAGCGTTTCGGCATGGAGCTTGGCAGGCTTTTCCAATTTACGGACGATTTGCTCGATGTCAAGGGGGACAGCGCGCTCATGGGCAAGACGCTCGGCAAGGACGCGGAGGAGGACAAGGCGACTTGCGTCAAGGTGTATGGCCTGGAGCGCTGCGAGCTGCTCGCAGACCGCTGTGCCGCAAAATGTTTGGATCTTCTCGACCAATTTCAGGGGGATAAGGAATTTCTGCGCGGGATCGTCGATCTTGTGCGCAGCCGGGATAATTAAACATGAAAATTCTGACGGACAGGGAGCTGAAAGAGGCTTCCCTTTCTCAATTAAACGAATATTGCGAGGGACTGCGGGAAGAAATTCTCCGCACGGTCTCCCGGTGCGGGGGACATCTTTCGTCCAATCTCGGCGCGGTGGAACTGACCGTCGCGCTGCACCGCGTCTTTGATTTTCCGCGCGACAAGATCGTTTTCGACGTCGGGCACCAGTGTTATACCCATAAATTGCTCTCGGGGCGTGCGGAAATGTTCCATACGCTCCGCAAACGGGGGGGGATCTCCGGATTTCCCAAGCGCGAGGAGAGCGAATACGATTGCTATAACACCGGGCACGCGGGGACGGCGATCTCGGCGGCGCTGGGGATCGCCGAGGCGCGCGATCTCAAGGGCGAAGATTACAATGTGATCGCCCTCATCGGGGACGGCGCTTTCAACAACGGGCTTGTGTACGAGGCGCTCAACAGCGTCAAAATTTTACATAGCCGGGTCCTGATCATTCTCAACGACAACGGCATGTCGATCTCTCCGACGGTGGGGGGTATGCACGAGATCCTCGAAGAGGTGAAAACGGACGGCTCAGACGTGCGCGTCTTTGAGCGTTTCGGACTCCGATATTCCGGGATCGCGGACGGGAACAACATGGAAGAAATCCTGGGCGCCCTTGAATCGGCAAAACAAATGCTCAAAACGGGCAGTGTTCTGCTCCATGTGACGACGAAGAAGGGCTGCGGCTATCCGTTCAGCGAAAATGCGCCCATGGAAACGCACGGCGTCAGCCCCGCGGGCGCCGAAAAGAAGGAATATTCGGCGGCGCTCGGCGAGGAACTCGTCGCGCTGGCGGAAAAGGACGAACGGATCGTCGCCGTGACTGCGGCGATGACGGACAGTCTGGGGCTCCGCCCGTTTTTCGAGCGCTTTCCCGGGCGCGGCTTCGACGTCGGGATCTGCGAGGAACACGCCGCCGTGCTCTGCGCGTCCATGGCCGCCGAGGGACTGAAACCCTATTATGCGATTTATTCCACTTTCTTACAGCGCGCGTTCGATGAGATCGTGCTCGACGTCTGCGCGCAGAAATTACCCGTGACCTTCTGCATCGACCGGGCGGGCGTCTCGGGAGCGGACGGGGAGACCCATCAGGGCGTGTTCGATCTGAGCTTTCTTGCCATGATCCCGAACCTCACGGTCGCGATCCCCAAAGATATCGGGGAATTCCGCGCCATGCTCCGGAAAAGTGCCGATTATCCCATGCCGCTCGCCATCCGCTACCCACGCGAGGGGACAGAAGGGCCGTTTTCCGATATTGAAATTGGGAAATTTGAGGTTTTGCATAGTACTATGTCTGACATAGTATTGCTTGCAGCGGGGGAACGATGCCTGAAAATCGCGGAGGAAGTGCGTCTGAAAGCGCTCGAAAAGGGATGGGAACTGTCGCTTGTCAACGCGCGGTTTTTGCGGCCGCTCGACGAAGAGCTTCTCCTCTCCCTTCGGCAAAAATACATTTTCACCCTCGAGGACAATGCGCTCATCGGGGGCTTGGGGGACGCCGTCGCGCGTTTTTACAGGACGAGGGGGGCGGAAAAGACTATCAAAAACTTCGGGATCGCGGACGCCTTTGTGCCGCACGGAAAGCCGTGCGAGCTCATGCGCGAATTCGGTCTCGACGCCGAAAAGATCCTGAAAGCGGTCGAAGAAATTTATGCGCGCGGATAAATTTTTTGCGGAAAAATACGGTTCGCGCACAAAGGCGGGGGAAGCGCTCAAAAAGGGGCTCGTGGCGGTCGGCGGGAAGATCCTTTCGCCCGACGACGATGTGACGGGGAAGGAGAGTTTTCTCTTTTTGGAGGAGGAAACGCGCTTCGTTTCCAACGGCGGCTATAAACTCAAAAGGGCGCTGGACGCCTTCGGAGAGCGCGCGGAGGGGCTCGTGTTCGCCGATCTCGGCGCGAGCACGGGCGGGTTCACCGACTGCCTGCTGCAGAGCGGGGCGAAACGGGTCTTTTGCGTGGATGTGGGCGAAAACCAGCTGGCGCCGAAGATCGCCTCCGACCCGCGCGTCACGGTCATGGACAGGACCAACGCCCGTTATCTTTCCGCGGCGGATTTTCCCTGTTCGCTCGACGGGATCGTCTGCGATCTGAGCTTCATCTCGCTCCGGCTGCTGCTTCCGGTGATCTGCTCGCTTTTGCCGGACGGCGGCAGGGCTTTTTTGCTCTTTAAGCCGCAGTTCGAGTGCGGAAGAGGGGGGCTCGGCAAGAGCGGGATCTGTCCGCGCCGTCTGCACCCCGCCCTTTTGCGGGAGTTTTATCGCTTTTCTCGCGCGATCGGCTTTCCGCCGCAGGACATTGTGAATGCGCCGCTGCGGGAGAAGAAAAATCTGGAATATATCGTCTGTTGGCGAAAGGGCGCGCCGCCGATTTCAGAGGAAGAATTTCTCCGCCATGCGGAAGATCTGTATGAAAACCGCCGCTGAGCGCGCTTTTTGAACGTCAAATCCCAAGGGGGGGGATTTCTATGAAAACCATGCCGCGGCGCCGGACTTTTTCCCGCCGTTGCCATGAAAAAATTTTATCTTGTTCACAAAATTTTTTTCAATAATCTGCTTGATTTTCCAGAAATAAGCGTATATAATATTAAATAAACATGAGAATCGGGATTTTTTATAATCGGGAAAGGGTCGGGCAGGCCGCCGTTTCGGAACTGTCCGACAAACTCAAGGCGCGCGGCGCGCAAGTCGCCTTGTTTTCTTCGGAAAACGAGATTATGGACGTCGATCGCTTGATCGTGCTCGGCGGGGACGGCTCCATTCTCCGCGCCGCCCATCGCGCGTCCCAATCCGAGATCCCCATCGTCGGCGTCAACTACGGCACGATCGGCTTTTTGACCGAATTCGAGCGGGATGAGACGGAGGAACTCGTCGAGCTCGTTCTGAAAAAGGATTGCAGGATCCTGCGCCGCTCCATGCTCGAGATCCGGGCGCGGGGAGAGACCTACACCTGTCTCAACGAACTCACCCTCATGCGTCGGATCTCTCCCGAAGCCGGCGAGAGCGTTGTAAAAATTTCCGCCAAGATCGACGACAGCCCCGCAGGGGAATTTACCGCGGACGGGCTCATCGTCGCGACCCCGACGGGCTCCACGGGCTATTCGCTCTCCGCGGGGGGCAGTATCTTTACGCCCGACTGCGAAGTATTCCTGCTGACGCCTGTCTGCGCGATCTCTTTGAAGAGCCGTCCGATCGTCTGTTCGGACAAGAGCGAACTCAAACTTTCCTTTCCCGAGGACAGCACCATCGTGCTTTGCGGCGACGGCAGGTTTTTGGGGGAATTCGGCGGCGCGGACACCGTCGTCGTGAGGAAATCGCCGAGACATGCGGATTTTCTGACCAAAAAACGGAATGATCTTTTCCGCCGTTTGACGGAAAAAATAAATTGATACGGAGGAATAAATATGTTAAGGAATGCAAGGCAGACCAAGATCCTCGAACTCATCGAAGAAAAAGAGATCGAAACGCAGGAGGACCTATGCAAAGAACTTGAAAAAGTCAATTTCAAGGTCACCCAGGCGACGGTCTCGCGCGACGTGCGCGAACTCGGTCTTTACAAGATCGCGGGCGTCGAGAAGCGCTATCGCTATACCGCGACGCGCAAGCGGGAGGGGGAGCTGCCCGAGCGGATGCGCGCCCTGTTCGAGGCGGGCGTCGAGACCATTCAGGCGGTCGGGAATATCGTCGTCACCAAGACCATGGCGGGCTACGGTTCGAACGCGGGCGCCGTCATCGACCTTCTGAATTATGCCGAGATCGTCGGCAGTATCGCGGGCGACGACACTGTGTTTTCCCTCTGCAACACCTCCGAGGACGCGACGGCCGCGCGGGACAGGCTCCGCGAGATCGCAAAAAATCTCTGATCTATGCTCAAAAGCCTGTCGATCAGAAATCTTGCGCTCATTGACCGCGCCGAGATCGAATTTTCCGAGGGGCTGAACGTCCTCTCGGGGGAGACCGGCGCGGGCAAATCGGTCATTCTCGAATCCATTGATTTTGCGCTCGGCGCCAAGGCGGACAAGTCGTTGATCCGCTCGGGCGAGACCGAGTGCTTTGTCCGTGCGGAATTTTGCGAGACCGATCCCGCCGTGGACGAAATTTTAGGCGAACTTGAGATCGAGGCGGAGGAGAGCCTCATTCTCACCCGGAAATACGCCACGGACGGCAGGGGGAGCGCGAAGATCAACGGCTGCCCCGTCACTTCCGCCATGCTGCGCCGCGTTTCGGCGCGGCTTTTGGATATTCACGGGCAGAGCGAACAGTTTTCGCTGCTCAAAGAGAGCAACCGGCTGCAGCTGCTCGACAAGGCGGCGGGCGAGCCGATCGAGGCGCCCAAGCGGGAAGTTGCGGAACTTGTCGGCGAACGGAGGGACATTCTTGCAAAGCGCGCCCTTCTCGGCGGGGAGAGCGGCGAGCGAGAACGGAGAATGGACGTTCTGCGCTTTCAGATTGACGAGATCGAACGGGCAGCGGTCCGCGAGGGAGAGGAGGAAGAGCTCCGCTCGCGGAGAGAAAAATATCTGAACGCAGAAAAGATCCTGACGGGGCTCTCCGAAGTGCGCGAGGCGCTCCTTTCGGACGGCGGCGCAGCGGACGCGGTGCTCGCGGCAAAAAGCGCGCTTTTGAAGATCGCAAAGTACGGCGACTATGGGGAATATGCCGAACGGCTCGAGGGGATCTTATCGGAACTGACCGACGTCGGCGAGAGCGCCGGCTCGCTCGCCTCCGAACTCGACATGGACGAGGGCGAACTCGAGCGGGTCGAGGCCAGGCTCGACGAGATCAGAACGATCGGGAAAAAATATGGACCTTCCGTCTCGGACGTGGAGAAATTCCTCGAAAAAGCCAAGGCGGAGTACGAACTTCTCCAGGATAGCGGCGCGAAAGCAGAGGAGCTCGCCGAAGCGCTCGCTCTTTGCGAAAAAAAGCTGTTCGAGCGCTGTCTTTTGCTCAAAGAATTGCGAGAAAAAGCCGCAAAAACTCTCTCGGCCGGAGTCGAAGAGGAGCTCAAAACGCTGAATATTCCCGCGGCGCGCTTTCGGGTGGAATTTGACGAGATCTTTCCGGAGGAGGTCGGCAAGGCGACGGCGGAGGGGCTGGGCGGCGTGCGGTTTTTGTTCTCCGCGAACGCGGGCGAGCCGCTCAAAGAGCTCGGAAAGATCGTCAGCGGCGGCGAAATGAGCCGGCTTTTGCTGGCGTTGAAGGCGCAGTTCGGCGCGGCGGACGGGATCGGCACCTATCTTTTCGACGAGATCGACGCCGGGATCGGCGGAAGGACGGCGCTGGCGGTCGCGGAAAAATTCTGCAAGATCGCAAAGAGCACGCAGATCATCGCGGTTTCCCATCTTGCGCAGATCGCTTCCTTTGCGGACAGACAGTTTCTGATCGAAAAAAACCGGGAGGGGGAGCGGACGTTCACGCGGGTGCAGCCCCTCGACGGAGACGGAAGAAGAAAGGAGCTTGCGCGGCTTTTGTCGGGCGGGGCGAGCGAAGTTTCGCTGCGCCATGCGGACGAACTTCTTTTGCAGGCACAGACATACAAAAATTCCCTTTGACGGCAGAGGCGCCGGGCGTATAGAACGAACTTTCTTACGCAAAATAATTCCGTTCAGCCTATCATGCGATGGCGGGACGGGAGGTAACATTTGCGTAAACTGAAAGTTTTGATCGCGGCGTTCCTGCTCTTTTTTTGTATTTTCCCGCTTGGGAACGGGAAATGCGTCGCAGAGGCAGCCGCGGACGGAAAATATTATATCGGCGGGATGACGGCAGGGTTCATGCTCGGCGCAGGCGGCGCGGAGGTCATCGAGACGAGCGAGGTGAACACGGAGGACGGCATTCGCACCCCTGCAAAGGACGCCGGGATCAAGGCGGGGGACTGTATCTGCGCGGCGGACGGCGTGCGGATCCTGAACATCAAGGACTTGAACGAAGCGCTTGCGCGCAGCGGGGGGAAGGAGATCGTCCTCTCCGTGCGGCGCAGCGGCGAGACGGCGGAGATCCCGATCGTCCCCGTCAAAGAAAAGAAGAGCGGAAAGTACAAGATCGGCGTTCTCATCCGCGACACTCTTTCGGGAATCGGGACGGTGACCTATATTGAAAAGGAGACGGGGAAATTCGGGTCTTTGGGGCATAAGATCGCGGGCGAGGACAGCTCGCCGCTCAGGATCTCCGATCCGAAAGTTTATCTTTGCAGCGTGATCGGGGTGAACAAGGGGACGCGCGGCAAGGCGGGGGAGCTGAGAGGGCTCTTTCTGAACGACAAAGCGATCGCGCGCGCGGAGACGATTTCCGAGACGGGGCTTTACGGCACATTTGAGAAGGGATACGATCTTTCCGGGAACGAACTTGTGGACATTGCGCCGCTTGCCAAGGCGACGATCGGGAAGGCGTACATTTATTCGACGGTGAACGGTGTCACGCCCTGCAAGTTTGAGATCGCGATCGCCAAGGTAGACGCTGCGAACAAGGACAACAAGAATTTTGTGATCAAAGTGACGGATGAAAAGCTGATCGAGCAGACGGGCGGGATCGTGCAGGGGATGAGCGGGAGCCCGATCGTGCAGAACGGCAAGCTGATCGGCGCCGTGACGCATGTGTTCATCAACGATCCGACGCGGGGCTACGGCATCGGCATTGAAAAGATGATCTCCTGTGGCAGTGAAAAGTAATATAAAATTACACCGACTTTGAAAAAGGCATACGAATTGTATGTCTTTTTTCTATGCAGTTTCAATATGTTAAATGTATTATTTTTCATGCAGTTATTGACGATGGAACGGAAATGTGCTAAAATAGATACAAAATCAGGACACAGCACGCAGACTCAAACAAAAAAGGAACTTTTTCAGCAGGATCGGAAAACGAGGTTCTCATGAACAAGATATGCCGCGAAATTTTTCAAAAGGGGGGAAGCGAATATGAAGCAAAAAATCCGGAAATGGTTGGCAATCTCTATGGTCATGGCGTCTTTATCGTGCTTTTCCGCTTGCGAAGAGCACAAACATTCCTATGCCGACGGCTGGCTCTATGATGATACCTATCATTGGAGAATTGCGACCTGCGGTGATATTGAAATAGGATTAAAGTCCGAACACAACTTCCTTGACAATAAGTGTACTTTGTGCGGCTATGTCAAGGACGGTCCCGTAAGTCCCGATAATCCCGTGAACCCAGATTACCCTGATAACCCTGATAACCCTGACAATCCCGATAATCCCGACACGCCGGAAAATCCCGACAATCCCGACGATCCCGATACGCCCGACAATCCCGATACGCCCGACAATCCCGACAACCCGGGCTGGGAAGAGGGAGAACCCGAACAGGGAGCGGACGGCTTGACGTATACTTTGTCCCTCGATTTCGATGAGCCGGGATACTCCGTTTCTGCGGGAAAGTCAACTTCGGGAAGTGTTGTGATCCCGAGTACTTACAAAACGTTACCTGTCATAAAAATTGGCGATAATGCTTTTGCGGGCAGCTCGATCAGCAGTATCACGATTCCCAATTCTGTAACAGCGATAGGCTATGCGGCATTCTCTAATTGTAAATCTTTGACTTCTATCACAATTCCGGATTCCGTAACATTGGTAGACACGCAGGCATTTGAGGAGTGCTCGTCATTGAGAGAAATCCACTTACCTGAAAACTTGGAGGCGATATATTATAAAACCTTCTACAACTGCCGCTCCCTGCAAAAACTCACGATTCCCGACAAAGTAACGACAATAGGACGTTATGTATTTTATGGGTGCAGCGCGCTCACCGAGCTTACCGTAGGCAAAAGCGTAAACTCGTTTGGCGAAATGAACTTTATATATTGCAATTCGCTCAATAGGGTGAACGTAACCGATCTTGACGCTTGGTGTAAAATTTCATTCAATGGCACGTTATCGAACCCGCTCTATGTAGCGCATAATTTGTACTTTCACGATGAGCCTGTAACGGAAGTTACTTTCCCGAGCGATCTCGAAGATATTTCGAACTGTGTGTTCATCGGATGTCATACCTTAAAAAAAGTCACATTTTCCGACAGTATCAAAAGCATTGGATTCGATGCGTTTGATAGCTGCAAAAACTTAACGGATGTCAATTTCGGTAATAGCCAAATGAAAACTTTTGCCGATCAAGTGTTTCTGAACTGTACTTCTCTTAAAAGTATCGTTCTGCCCGATTCGTTAGAGGATATGGGAAGAGGCGTCTTTGACGGGTGCAGAGTTTTGAGCAAAGTGGTGCTCGGCAAGAACATTACCACGATTGGTATGTACACGTTCAAGGATTGCGATTCCTTAAAAGAGATTTGCTACAAGGGCTCCGAAGAGGATTGGAAAAAGATAGGGATCCATGGTCTTTGGCTTGGAGAAATCAGAGGGGAACCGAAAGAAATGCCGATCAGATACAACTATCAGGGGGAGGAGTAAACAATGGAGATTGAACGTTTGATTCAAGAATATACCAAAAAAGCAAAGCAGCTTGCGCTCAGAAAATCCATCCTTTGCGGAGTTTTTTTCGGATTTGCGCTTGATTTTGTGATGGCGTTGATCTTGTGGTTTGTCAATGTCGGCGTTGCGATGATGCTGCTGCTCTCGCTTGGCGTGGGACTTGTCGGCGGAATTGCCGTGGGGACGATCTTGTACTTGAAACGGTTTAAGCCCACGACAAAATCGGTCGCGCAAATGATCGACAAGCTCGGACTCGAAGAGCGCGTCATCACCATGTATGAAATGGTGCATGAAGATTCCAACATCGCGCAGCTTCAACGGGAGGACGCAAAGAAGAAACTTTCCTCCGTCAGTCCTCATCAATTCAGATTTCAAATCTCCAAGGCGGCGATCGTCCTGCTTGCCGTGGTCGCAACGCTCGGCATTTCTATGACGACGGTATCCGCGCTCTCGGCGGCGGTAGCTTTCGCCGGGGAATGAAATTGTGGGTCCCGTTGATCCGAATAACCCCGATAATCCGACGGAAGAGCAGACGGAGTATGTGGAGATCAATTACCTTGCGTCTGAGGGCGGAACTGTGCAGGGCGAAACCTATCAACGCATTGAAAAGGGCAAGGACGCGACTGCGGTTGTGGCAGTCGCGGACGAGGGCTATTCTTTCGCAGAGTGGAGCGACGGCGTCATGACGAGCGAGCGTTGGGATTGGAACGTCATGGACAATATGACCGTGACGGCGATCTTCCTCAAAAACCAGACCGATTCGTCTGCGGGAGAAGACGGCGAAGAGGGTGAAGGCAGTGGCGAAGGAGAAGGTGAGGGCGAAGGTCAAGGCGAAGGAGAGGGAGAAGGTAGCGGAGAAGGACAAGGAGAAGGCGGCGGAGAAAGTCAAGGCGAAGGTGACGGACAAGGTCAAGGCGGCGAAGGACAGGGTGACGGTGAAGGAGACGGCAACGGTGGAGAGTCCGAGGGCGATCCTGAGGGAGAACTTCAAGGCGGCGGCGGAGCGTCTGCAAGCGGACAACTTGACGACAATACTGTGATCGACGGAAAGACGGATTACAGCGACGCGGTCGATTATGAAACCGAGAAGGAAAACCTGGAGAACGATGATACTCTCCCGCCCGAACTTAAAGACGCGCTCAGCGGATATTTGGACGGAGTAAAGCCGTGATTTCGAACGAAATCTTTCCTTCGGAAAGCTTTACGTTCGAGGAAACTAACCTTTATTTATCAATTAGGTTATTTCTCGAAGTTAATTTCTCAGACAATGTGCGTCCTGTGGGGCGCCTATAGGGGGGCGCTGCCGCAAAAGCGTGGTTTTGCTCCGCGCAGGTAATTAAAATTCTAATAACGGTGCGAGAAGAATCACAATTCTTCGCTGCACGACTCAATTTGCCAGCTTGCGGCTTGTTGTCAATCAAGGCGACCGTGAGGACGGGGCAAGTTAAAACATACAAGTCAGTTTCCTCGAAGGAAATATTTTCGCAGAAAAGATTTCCTTCGAAAGAAATGAGGTTTATTTATGATCAAATGGTTAATGCCGCTGGGGCTACTCGGTCTTTTGGGGATCCTCGTCCTCATCTTGATTTATATCATAAGACCCAAGTACCAACAGAAATTTATAACAAGCACTGTCCTATGGCGGCAGCTCTTGAAGCGTAAGAGAAAGAAACTTCCCATCGAGCCGATACGGAATATTTTGGTATTCGTGTGTCAGGCGTTGGCGTTTACCTCTCTTGCGCTTTTAATGGCGCAGCCGAAACTGTTCTCGGAGGGGTTCGTCAATGACGAGACCGAGAAGATCATCATCATCGACTCGTCCGCGAGTATGCTTGCCCATACGGCGGGAGATCCCACCTCGTTCTCCCGTTTTGACAGGGCGGTGCGGGAAGTGAAGGCGCATATCGACGAGTGGCTCATGGACGACGACGGGACTATTTCTATCATTACTGCGGGACGGGAGGCGGAATATGCGATCGCCGATGCCACGAAAGAGGAATATACGGACGTAGTCCATACCCTCGATGGCTTAAAATGTTCCTATGGTACGGCGGATATCCAAGGGGCTTTGAACCTTGCCGAGGAGCGTCTCTTTATCAATCCTGCGGCAAAAATTTTCGTCTATTCGGGAACGGATTTGGGCAATCTCGGCTCTGCGGTGACCGTCAGAAACCTTGCCAACATTCAGAATGAGTGGAATATCGCAGTTTTGGGCTGCACGGTTTCGATCGAGGAGAGCGAGTATGTATTCCATGTAGAGGTGGGGGCGTTCGGCAGGATCTCTCTCGAAAAGAACCTATATATTGAGATCAAGGGCGCGGAAAACGGAGAGGACAAGACCTTCGATTTTCCCAAACTCTATAAAAAAGTCGCATTTGACGTCAATTCGGACAATTTGGACTATTCGGACATTCAGACCATTACTCTCCGCGCGACCGACCCCGCAATCGGCGGTCAGGAGGATTGGTACTTTTCCTCCTATGCGGAGGCGTCGATCGGCTTTGTCGATTTAGAGGATTCCATTGACGAGGACAACGAGTTTAAGGTCTACGGCGGGGTGAAGGATAAGGTAAAAATCCAATATTACAGTTCCAAACCGAATATCTTCTACTATCTCAGCTTTCAGTATCTGCGCGACCCCATGAGCAAAACGCGCGAGATTCAGTTTAATCGTGCCTATGCCCTGAGTGAAGTGCAAAACGAGGGGCACGACTTCTATATTTTCGAGCATAACCTTCCGCAGAATATACAGAGCGGCAATGCGCCGAAGGACGGGGTGCTCATTTTCAGCGACCCCAACGATTTGAGCGCATACGGCGTGGAACTCGGGGACAGCGTCACGTTTAACGGTCTCAAATATTTCGAGGCGGGAGACGCGCACCCGCTCCTTCAATACATCGACCCGCACACGATGGGAGTGACGGCGTATCGAAGGATCACGTCCTATGACGAGAGTTTTGTCCCGATCTTGTTCTGTGGCGGCGACCCCGTGATGCTCGTGAAGAAAACAGAAACCGAGCGCATCGTCGTCATGCCCTTCTCGCTCAACTTGTCGAATTTATCCGCGGGAACAAATCTTACCAAATTTTGCTACAATTTAATTCAATACTTTATGCCGCTGACCCTCGACAATTATGAGTTTGAGGCGGACGAGGAAGTGAACGTCAACTGCAAGGGAACGACGGTTACCATGACAGACCCGAATGGAAAAGCGGACACTTTAACCGAATTTCCTGCGACGGTGACGCTTACGGAGCTTGGGACTTATACGTTCACGACGAATTTTTCCTATGACAAGGAAGCCGAAGTCAGAAAAGCGTTCGTCCATATTCCGGCTGCGGAAAGCGGTCTCTTCGACGTGGAAGCTATGAATATGAAACTCGACAACACGGAAGTTTGGGAAGAGCTCGGCGAAGATCTTTTCCTGTATTTTGCAATTGCGATGCTTGTCCTGTTTACCGTCGAGTGGTGCTTGCAGTTCAAGGGGATTTAGGAGGAGAGGTATGTCGAATTTCAAAGTCAACTTTTCAGTGAGCGGGTGGCTGCTGCTTCTCATCATTCCCGCCTTCTTAATCGCTCTCTTCTTCTTTTTCCGTTCACCGAGACGGTTTCGGTATAACCGCAACAAGGTGATCTCCTTGATCCTTCACTGTGTTGTGTCAACGCTGTGTATTCTCATCCTGTCGGGGATCAATTTCTCCTATGATCTTCCCAATCAAGAGAATGAGCTTGTCATTTTAGTCGATGCTTCTTACAGCAGCGCAAACTATAAGGACAGAGTGAATGACTTGGTGCATGACGTTCTGACCGCGAACGACGGAAGAAGCAATGTGTCTATCGTGACGTTCGGATATGACCAAAAGGTCGTCTTGCCCATGGGGCAGCACAGCCCCGAATCGGCGTATCAAAAATTTCTCGAAGCCCCGAGTCCCGATATTACGGCAACCGATATTGCGGGTGCGCTCACTTATGTTTGGGACCCTACGCTCGATCAAAGCGGCGGCGAGGATGAGGCGATCATCCACTATCCCGATACTGCGAAGATTTTACTCATTTCGGACGGACTTGAAACCGACCGCGACGCGCAGAGTGTTGCAAAGCGAATTTCCATGGACGGCGTACAGATCGACACTTCGTTCTATCCCGCCTCTTTCAAGAGTGACGTGTGGATCACGAACGTCAGCTATCCCGAACGCAAATATTCCCTCGGAGAGGAAGTTTCGTTCGAGGTGACCCTCAAAAGCACCTATCAGGGAAAAGTTTCCTTGAAATTTACGGACATCGGAGAATATTCCGAACAGTCCGACGCGCATGAGAATTTGAGCCTCGTCCTCGGGGAGCAGACCATCAATTTCAACTACGCCTTTTCGACCCCGGGACATCATGATCTTAAATTTACCATCGAGAGCGAGGGGGACTCTCTCACCGAGAACAATTTGTATTATTCCTATTTTGAGATCGAAGAATATACCTCGATGCTTGTCGTGGAGAAGTATAACGGAGAGTCGGCTGCGCTTGTCGAAAAGATCAAGGGATCCATCGACGCGGAATACCTGAGCGTCACGGTTGTGAATATCGAAAGCAACGAGCTTCCCAAGAATATGGAAGCGATTGCGATGTACGACGAAGTCGTCTTGGTGAACATTGCCCATAAGGATATGCCGAACGGCTTTGAGGATCTGCTTGAAAGCTATGTGAGCGACTACGGCGGGGGACTCTTTACCGTGGGCGGCGTAGAGAAGGATAAAAACGGAGACGTCGTCATGGGGAAAAATCCCGCGGGAGAGGATGTTCCCATGGCACATTCCTATAATAAAGAGGACATGGCGGGGACGACGTTTGAAAAAATGCTTCCTGTCAATGCCGTCGACTACACGCCCCCCGTTGCGCTTGCCATTATTATCGACCGCTCGGGTTCTATGGACGAGGATCGGGGTGGAATGGGGATCTCTCCGCTCGACGTTGCGATCAAAGGCGCGATCGACGCGCTCGACGCACTTTCTCCGCGCGACCAAGTAGGCGTTTTGTCGCTCGAAGATAACTACCGTGTGGGGCTTGATATGACCTCCATGAAGCAGAAGTCCAAGATTGTCAGTGCAATCCGTCACATTGCCGACGGCGGCGGGCAGGGAACAAGATACGCGCCTTCCATTGATTTGGCGTGCAAGACCCTCAATACCATTCAGGGCGCGGATAGAAAGCATATTCTCTTTTTGTCTGACTCAAATCCGGGAGATAGTTTCAGCCAATACAATTCTGTCATGCAGGAGAACCATGAAAAATACGGTATCACAATAACCGTCATGTCCATCGGGAGCCAGCTCACCCAAGACATGGAAAATTTTGCGCATAACGGCGGGGGCAAAGCGTACTACATTTCGGCGGGTGACGTGGATAAGTTTTCGGATATTCTCAAAGACGATCTCGGCTTCGACGAACTTTCGGGAGCAGTGCCGAGTGAATACCATCCGACGATTATGAACCATACCTTGATCGTAAGCGGAGTCAACCAAAGTGAACTTGACAAGATCACAATGAAAGGCTTCTTTACGACGGAGGCAAAAGGCTACGGAGACGTGGAAGTTTCGCTTATGGCGGACTATGTGCCGCTCTATGCGCAGTGGAAGTACGGAGAGGGAAAAGTCGGCAGCTTCCTGTGCGATTTGAACGGCTATTGGTCGGAACAATTTTTAAGCAGCGATCAAGGGAGTACGATCATTCATAATGTCGTTACGAACTTGATCTCGCAAATTGCCGAAGTTTCCGAAAATATTTTCAGTGCTGCGATCCTCGAAGATAATTACAGAACTCAGGTCAGTATTTACGGGTTCGACGGTCAAGAGGAGTCAAACAGAAAGCTCGTCGCAATGGTGAGAGGACCCGAAAAGAACATTGAAAAGTTCGACCTTCGGGATCTCTCCGTGAGCGGAAACCGCTTTACATTCGAGAATAGAACGCCGGGCGTCTATGAAATTATCGTCGTGAAAGTCCCCGAAAATTTCAATATCAACAGCGTGTCCAATTTCAATGATATTCCCGACTCTCAGGTGAGCGGCTCGATCCTTGCGTACAGGGCGTTTTCCTATTCCAAAGAATATGACGCGGGAGCCGATTCCTTTCAAGACGGCAGAGAGCTGCTCGTTTCGATCTCGACGCGTGAAATCGAGGAGGAAGCCGACTCGACAGAAAAGCTCGTCTATGACGCGGAGAAACTATTGAGTTATTTTGCAGACGTGCATATCGTCTATGACCCGCAGCTCCTGTTTGCGATCCTTGCGCTCGTGTTGGGGCTTTTGGATATTGCGATCCGCAAATTCAAGTTCAAGTGGCCGCACGAACTCATTCGGACGTATCGGCAGCGCAAAATGCAGTTCGGAAAGTAATGGGGGGAGACGATGAATAACTCTTTTTTAAGTGACGCATTTTTCAGCCGCCTCGAAACCTTGGCACTGCACTTGCAAGCAAATTTATCGGGCTACTACGGCGGGAAACATCAAATCAAAAAATACGGACAGACGATGGAGTTTGCCGACTTTCGAAACTACGAACTCGGCGACGACATCCGCCGTATTGATTGGAATTTGTATGCGAGGCTCAAAAAATACTTTCTCAAACTCTACACCGACGAGCGGCAAATGCACATTCAGATTTTTCTCGACTGTTCCGCATCCATGGGCATGATCCCCGAAAAGGCGAGGTATGCAGTCAGCCTTGCCGCAGCGCTCGGTTTTTTGGCAATCAGAAATATGGACAAGGTGTCGTTTCACTTGCTGAAAGAGGGGAAGGCGGAGGACCCGTTCGGGATCATCGTCGGGAAAAATAAGTTCTTCGGAGCGATCGGGCAGCTTGAAAAGATCAAATTCGAGGGCGAGGCGGATTTTGGAACTTCAATCCCCAAAACGCAGCACACGGGCACGAACGACGGCTTGTCCATCGTCATCTCCGACTTTTTGACCGAGGAAGATTGGAAACCCGGGGTGAATTTCCTGCTCTATAAGCGCAGACAAGTGTTGATGATACAGGTGATGACGAAGGAAGAGCGAGACCCGCTGTATTCGGGAAGATTAAATCTCATCGACTCCGAGTCGCCACGCGCGGACGACTTCCGCAATATCCGCGTGAAAATTTCCCGCTCCATGCTCGAAGAATACAGCAAATTAGTCAAAGAGACAATCGAGGGGATCAGTAATTTCTGTGCCTCCCGCGGGATCACGTTCCTCTCTTTCGACACCGAGGAGCCGATCGAGAAAGTGATCTTCAAAGAGCTTCTCCAAGCCGATCTTGTTAATTAGTGAAAACAAGCAATTCGGGCAATGACTCAAATCAATTTGAAAAAGGCATACGAATTGTATGTCTTTTTCTTCAAAAATTCTTTACAAGACGAGGAGAAAACAGTATAATATAATCAGAGGGAAATTGATGATTGTTCACGAATCGGAAGAAATGTATCTCGAAACAATTTTGCGGCTGAAATCTCGCAGCAGTAATGTGCGAGCGGTGGACGTTGCCGCCGAACTCGGTTATTCTCGTGCGAGCGTTTCGGTGGCAATGGGAAACCTTCAAAAGAAAGGATACATTCTTGTAGAAGAAGGCGGCTCGATCCGTCTTACAAAAGAGGGGAAAGAAAAAGCGGAAAATATCTATGAACGCCATCAAGTGATCACCGAACTTTTGATGAGAACGGGTGCACCGCAGGAACTTGCCGAGGACAATGCCTGCCGCATTGAACACGTCATTACCGAGGAAATGTTCGATTATATAAAAAAATTCGGAAAAAAATAGTTAGTTTCTCCTTACATTTTGTTTGACATCCCTTAAAAATCGTACTATAATAATTTGCGGAGTGAGAAGCTCCGCTCTTTTTTGCAGAATTGTAAGCCATAGCTAACAAATCAAACGGTGGTTTTAACTCCATATTTTATAACGTACGGTTAGGGACTGCTAACCGATTTTTATGGGAGGACGGTTCGCCATGGCGAACAAAAACAGATGGATAAGGAAAGAGAACTCAAAGTTGTCCGACTTATGATCGAGAAGTATTGCAAAGGGAACCATAAAACCCGCAAACATGCGCTTTGCAAAGAGTGCAGGGAGCTTTTGGACTATGTAAAATTGCGGCGAGAAAAGTGTCCGCATGGGAGTAACAAGCCCTTTTGCTCGAATTGTTCGATCCACTGCTACAAACCGGATATGCGGGAAAAGATCCGAGCTGTGATGAGATACAGCGGGCCTCGTATCGTGTTTTCCCATCCCATCCTTGCCATGCGACACCTCATTGAAACTAAACGAGAAAATAAGAAAATCGAAAAGGAGAACATAAACCATGAAAAAAAGAATGCTGCTTGAACTCATCATCGCGGGAATTCTCTTTCTTGCGGAAGTTGTAACGCTCCTTGTTTGCTATCCCGAAGCGCAGTCGGCAACAAATCCCGATATGTATCTGACTTCCATTGTGGCGATCTTCATCAATCTCGATGTCCTTTACGGGCTGGTTCTTTTGATCGTAAACGGCAATCGAAAAGGAGGGGGGAAATGTTAGATAAAAATCTTTTCAAGCTCCTTGGCGGCAACAAGAAGTACATATTTATTACGGTTTTCTTGCAAGTTTTGGGACTTTTCGCGAATGTCGGTATCACGGCGAGTCTTTGTTGGGCGATAAAGCTGCTCGTCGAGAACGCGGAGATCGTAAACTTCGTCTATCCTGCGATAGCGGCAGTCGTCTGTATCCTCGTCCGCTATACCTGCTCACGGCTTGTAGGCGACGTCAAAGATTTACTTGGGCGCAAAGTCAAAAAAGATTTGAAGGAGAGAGTGTACGAAAAGATCGTAACTCTCGGCGTAAAATCCACCGACGGAATGAATATGGCGGGACTTACGCAGGTGAGTATGGAGGGCGTGGAACAACTCGATTTATACTTTTCGAGCTATATCCCGCAGTTCTTCTTTTCGATGCTTGCGCCGATTATACTCTTTCTCATCACCGTGTTTGTCGATTGGCGGTCGAGCCTTGTGTTGCTTGCCTGCGTCCCGCTTATCCCCGTTTCGATCGTTGCGGTCAGTAAGTGGGCGAAGAAGATTTTTGCAAAGTATTGGAACAAGTACATCTCGATGGGCGACAAATTTCTTGACAGCACACAAGGACTGAAAGAACTTAAAATCTTCCGTGCAGACGCCCGTCAGCACAAGAAGATGAACGAGAGTGCGGAAGAGTTCCGAAAGATCACAATGAAAGTGCTTGTTATGCAACTTGCAAGCACGACGATTATGGATCTCGTCGCTTACGGCGGCGCAGGCGCGGGAATCGCTCTTGCAATTTGCGGTACGGCGTATTGGGGGCTATCTCCCATTGCCGCTCTGTTTGTGACATTGGTTGCGGTGGAGTTCTTCCTGCCGCTCCGTGCGTTCGGCTCGGCGTTTCATGTGGCAATGAACGGAGCAAGCGCAGGCAAGAAAATCCTCTCCCTTCTTGAAATGCCGGAGCCAAAGTGGGGGAGCGAAAAAGTGGAAAATAAAGACCTGTGTCTTAAAAACGTGACCTTTTCCTATGATGGAAAGCGGGACGTACTCAAAAACGTGAGCATGACGTTTCCCGCAAAGGGCATGACGGCGATCGTGGGCGAAAGCGGATGCGGAAAGAGTACGGTCGTAAATCTCGTTATAGGAGCGCACCGTGCACAAGAGGGGGAAGTCACGGTCGGCGGCAAGCCGCTTGCAACGCTAAATCGAGAAGATTATTACGGTCATCTTGCGGTCGTAAGCTACAACACGTACATATTTAATGCGAGCGTAAAAGAGAATTTTCGACTTGCAAAGAAAAACGTAACCGATGAGGAAATTTATGCGGCGCTTGAAAAGGTCAATCTTCGTGAGTTCATCGAAGAAAACGGCGGACTTGACAAAGTGATCACGGAGGATGCCGCCAATCTTTCGGGCGGACAAAAGCAAAGACTTGCATTAGCTATCAACCTTGTTTCGGATAAAGACATCTTCGTATTCGATGAGGCGACGAGCAATATCGACGTGGAGAGCGAAGCGATCATTATGCAGAATATCCGTGCGCTCGCAAACGAAAAGAGCGTTATCGTCATTTCGCACAGGCTTGCCAATGTCGTTCCCGCCGACACCGTTTATTATATGGAGGACGGCGAAGTCAAGGAATGCGGTACGCACGACGGGCTTATGAGTGAAAGAAAAGGCTATGAGAGATTGTATGCTGCGCAAAAACAGTTAGAGGAGGGCTACGCATTATGAGTAAGAAAAAGTTACGCAGAAGCGGAATTAAGATCATGGCAAGCCTGATCCTCTTGCTCGGGTCTCTTGCTTACATTATGTTGCTTGCAGTAATCAACGGAAGTCTCGGATTTGTCGCCGCGATGGGCGTGACGATATTCGGCGCTTTGGGCGTTGCGAAAGCACTTGGCGAGAGTATAACGCTGTCTTACGGCTTCATCATCGGACTTGCGGTCGGGTGTGGATTGCTTCGCGGATTGCTGCGTTATTTGGAGCAGTACAGCAATCACTATATTGCCTTCCGACTTTTGGCGGTTTTGCGGGATAAGATCTTCGGCGCGCTTCGTATCTTGTGTCCCGCAAAACTCGAAAGCAAGCAAAAGGGCAGTATCATTGCGATGATCACCTCGGACATAGAAACACTCGAGGTCTTCTATGCGCATACCATTTCGCCGATCTGCATTGCGTTCATCGTGTCGATTGCAGTTCTCTTGTTTGTCGGGTTTGTTTCAAGCTGGTATCTTGCGCTCGTCGCGCTTGTCGGCTACCTCACGATCGGCGTCATTGTGCCGCTTATTTCTTCGGGGCGACTTAAAGAGAGCGGTGTGAAATACCGTGCGGAATTTGCTTCTTTCAATGCCTATTTTCTCGACAGTATCAAGGGCATTAAAGACATCGTTTTGAATCATGCGGGAGAAGAACGCAAAGCGGAAGTCAATCGTCGTTCAAACGAGCTCCTGAAAGAAACGAAAAGAATGAAGCACCTTTCGACGAGGGCGAGCTCGTTTACCGAGCTTCTCGTCTCGCTGTTTATCTTGATAACCCTTACGGTCGGCATTTTGCTTGTTCATTTCGATATGCTCTCTGTCGGATTTATGATCGTGGGAGTTGTTGCCGTTTTTTCAAGTTTCGGTCCCGTCATTGCGGTGTCGGCTCTCCCCGGTAATCTCACGCAGACCTTTGCGAGCGGCGACAGAGTTTTGAATTTGCTTGCCGAGCAGCCCGCCATTCGTCCGATACAAAGCGGCAAGAAGTTTGACTATGAAAATCTCGAAGTCAATGATCTGTCTTTCGGATACGAAAAAGACGCACCTGTACTTCAAAATATCTGTCTGAATGCAAAGAAGGGCGAGATCATCGGGATCGTGGGGGAGAGCGGCTGCGGAAAGAGTACGCTCTTAAAACTGTTGCTTCGTTTTTGGCAAAAAGACAGCGGAAGAATCGAGTATAACGGTATCGATATTGACGAAGTTGACAGCGACAATTTGCTTGCGAACGTGACGATGGTGTCGCAGACGACCTACCTTTTTGACGAAACGATAGAGGAAAATCTGCGCATTGCAAAGCCTGACGCTACCATGAAAGAAATCGAAAACGCTTGCCGCCTTGCTTCCATTCATGACTTTATTATGACATTGCCCGATGGCTATCAGACGGAAGTGGGGGCACTCGGCGACAATCTTTCTGCGGGCGAAAAACAGCGGATCGGTCTTGCTCGAGCGTTCCTTTCGGGCGCAGAGCTCATTCTTCTCGACGAGCCGACAAGCAATGTGGACAGTATCAACGAGGGGATCATCCTAAAAGCGCTCAAAGAGCAAAAGCGCAAAAAGAGCATTCTTCTCGTGTCGCACCGCGAGAGTACCATGGCGATCGCGGACAGAATTTACAAAATCAAAGACGGAAAAATTACGGAGGAAAAGTAAATGGAAACGGAAGAAAAGGAAATCGACGAGCTGCTTGAAAATGCGCAGGAAGCGGGGGATAATATTCCCTCGGAAAGCGGAAAAGTTGAGGATGGGGTCGAAAAACACAAGTTTTTTCAAAAGTATAAGATCAAGGACATCGTTTTCCTTGCTATTATTACGGCTTGCACGCTTGTGACGGGCGCGATCATGCCGCTCCTTGTCAATGTGCCTCTCTTTGGGATCATTCAGCTTGGACTTGGGATCCAGTTTTCGCTGTTCCCCGTCATCGGGATGATGAAAGTAAAAAAGCCCGGGGCGCTTCTGTTTCAGTCGATCTTTATCTCGATTTTTCTCGTGTTCATGTTTCCGCCTATGGCGATGCTTATCCTCTGTGCGGTCATAGCCGAAGCGGTTGCGCTCCTGATATTTCGAGGCTATAAAAACGATTGGGCGTGTGTTCTTGCGGGAACTCTTTATATGCCGCTTACAATTCCGTTTTTGTTCCTCTACTATCGGGCGTTCTATACCGTGACGGGGAGCGAAAAGGCAGCTGTCTCCATGTTTCTCGGCAGCGGAAACGTCGGCCTTATCATCGGAATTTCGATCGCCGCCGTCGCCGTCAGCTTCATCGGCTCGATCATCGGCATGGTAATTGCAAGGGAACTGAGGAAAGCGGGGAAGTTCAAGCAATGAGGTTCTTCTCCTTCAAACAAAATCTCTATCCGATTATCGCGCTCTTATCGAGTATAGGAATTTTAGTGTATGGGCTTCTCATGGCAAAAACGTACCTGTGTTCGGTTTTTCTGCTGTTTGCGCTCGTTTTTCTATGCTTTTTCGGGTGTTTCAAAGCCGTATTTCACGTCTTGCCGCCTATGATTCTTTTCGGCGGGATGTTTGCTCTGATCGCATATTTTGCTTACGGGCGGGACGGCTCGGCGGCTCTATCTATGGCAAACCGTATGGGCAGCGTGTTTGTGGCAGTCGTCCCGGGGATGAGCGTAGAGGCTGTCAGAATGACGAGAAATCTATCTCAGCTCCGGATGCCGCGGGGACTGACGCTCGGGATGCTGATCGCAATGTCTTTCCCGCCCGTTTTGAGTGGCGAAATACGGCGCGTTCGGGAGGCGATGAAAACGAGGGGTGCGGGAAGCGTATTAAATCCAAAAATCTTTTACAGAGCGTTCCTTATTCCGCTTGTCAGTCGGCTCGTGGATATTTCCGATACGCTGTCTCTATCCGTCGAAACGAGGGGATTTACGCTCTCAAAGGCGAAGTACACGGTGTATAAAAGAGAGGTCATTTGTGTTTCCGACCTTATATATATTTTCGGACTTGTCGCCATGATGGTGGTCTTGGCGGTGGTATTATGAGGGCAATCGAACTTAAAAATATTTCGTTCTCCTATGACGGAACGACGAAAATCTTGACCCATGTCAACTTTTCCGTGGAATATGGGGAAGTGGCGCTTCTCTCCGGGCTTTCAGGCGAGGGGAAAAGCACGCTCCTTTCTTTGATTGCAGGGATCATCCCCAATGTTATCGCGGGGAAAGTCGAGGGAGAGGTGGTCGTTGACGGCGAAAATATCAAGGGCAAAAAGATGAGCGAGATCTGCCGTAAAGTAGGCGTGGTCTTGCAGAACGCCGACAGTCAGATCATTCAAAAGATCGTCGAGGACGAAATCGCTTTCGGCTGTGAAAACTTTGCCTTTGCGCCCGAAAAGATCGAGCGGCAAATCGGGATCGTCTGCGCAATGTTGGGGATAGATAGAGAATGGAAAACCCGAACGCTTTCGGGCGGGCAGAAGCAGCGCCTCATTACCGCTTCCACGCTTGCGACGGGACAAAAAATTCTCATTTTGGACGAGCCGCTTGCCAACCTTGATATTAACGGTGCAGACTTTTTGATGAACACGCTCCGAAAACTCGCAGGCGCAGGATATGCCGTACTTGTCGTCGAACACAGGCTCGATATGGTTCTCTCTTATGTGGATTCCGTTTGGAATATTCGGGCGGGTGTCGTTACCAAAGTCGAGGATAAACAAGCGTATTTGACCTCACAAACCGTGGTGATCGCCGATAAAGCCGAAAAACACGACAAGGATGGAACGCTGTTTGAACTGAAAAATATCGCCTATTCCGCAGACGTGAAAGAGATTCTGAAAAATATTTCCTTTTCCGTAAATAAAGATGAGAGATTGCTTATTTTGGGCGAAAACGGTTGCGGCAAGACGACGCTTCTCCGTATCATCGCTCGGTTAAATAAACCTTCGGGCGGAACTGTCAATCAATTTCTCGATCCCAAACTCGGCAAACGAGCGAGCAGAAAATGGTTTCAAAGGGTGGGGGTCGTCTATCAAAACCCAAACTATATGCTGTTTATGCCGACGGTGGAAAAGGAGATCTTGTTCGGTGCAAAGAGCGAAGAATATGCAAGGGAAATGATAAAGCTGTTCGGGCTTGAAAAAATAAAAAACCGCCATCCGCAGTCGCTTTCCGAGGGACAAAAGCGGAGAGTGTCGATCGCGGCGGTCGCGGCTGCAATGCCCGACGTGCTACTTTTAGACGAGCCGACGGTGGGGCAGGACTATTCGGGACTTAAATCGCTCGTGGAGATCCTGAATGAACTTCACGACCGCACCCATAATGTTATGATCACGGTAACGCACGATATGCGTTGCGCCGAAGCTCTATGCTACAAAGCGGTTTGGATTGAAAACGGCATTGTCAAAGCCGAGAGCGGCAAAGAACTCGCGCATACATATTTTTTTGAAAGAACTTAAGGTGAAGAGAGTTGAACCCACGCCGCTCCCGCGGGCCCTTTTCGGTACCTTGTGCCTGCGTCGTCGTCGATTTGCGTCCAGCAAACCTTCCTCCTCCTCGGCACAATCCCCACGAAAATGACCTCGCGGGAGTGCAAAGCAGTTTTAGGCAGGCGGATTTTTGGCTGGGCAAGGAGACGACCGCAGGGAATAAGACGTATTGCCAAGGGAGTCGACACCGAACAGACGGAAATCCGCCGCATAAAACCGGCGCGTGCTCAACTTTCTTCACCTTAAAAGGAGGATATAAAAAATGGTCATAAAAGAATACGGGGATCCGCAGGGGAAAATTCTTCTGCTCCTGCATCCGATGCTTGCGGACGGAAAGACAATGACATCTTTCATCGGAAATACACTTCAAAAGTACCGCGTCATCTCGCCCGATCTTTCGGGGCATGGAGAAGATAAGGGCGACTTTATTTCGGCGGAAAAGGAGGCAAAGGCGCTCCTTGCGTATTTGAAAGAGCAAAATATCTTTCAAATCGAGCTTTTGTTCGGGGCATCGCTCGGTGCGCGCGTGGGACTTGAACTGTTCTCCGAAAAGTCAATCGAAATCGAACATATCGTATTTGAGGGTGCGCCGTTTTTCAAAAATGCACCTATCCTCAAAAAAATCGTTGCATCGGTATTTTTGAAAAAGCAGAAGAGAGTGCGCAAATATCCCGAACGAGCCGTCCGAAAGATGCAAGAAACTTATGGAATTTTCGGAAAAAGTATGGCAAGATCGCTTGCGGGCATGAGCAAAAAGAGTATCAAAAACGTCGTTGCCGCCTGCTGTTCTTTTGAGTTCCCGTCCTATGATGAGGACTTGCAGAAGAAAGTTTTGCTTGCGTTCGGGAGCAAAGACGCTGATTATAAGCAGCGGAAGAAGATCGAAAAAAGTTACCCGAAAGTGCGTTTTTGGGTGCATGAGGGATACGGACATTGCGAATATCTTGCAAAATTCCCCGAAAATTATTTCGCCGAGCTAAATTTGTTATGAAAGATACCAAGAATTCAAAAAAAGTCTTGATTTCACCCATCCCAATGAGTATAATCATTATTGTGGATCAGTCGCGACCAACGATTTATGGTGGGAGTTCATAGGATGGAAGAAGATCGGATATCGGAATTGGACATAGGAATTTCAAACTCATTCAGCACGGGAGGCGGGGGAACTATCTTTGAGACGCGGATCGGCGCTGTCTTTTTGCTCTTTTTATTGATCGGAACACCTGCTCCCGTTCTGGGTCAACCAATCGAAAAGGTCTGCTTCCCAACAAAAAGATATGGGATCAATACGGACGATCTGCTGGTCGAGCGAAAAGATAACCACGCGAGACTGTTTTGCCAGATGAAGCATAGCTTGACTGTTTCGGAGAAAGTGTTGAAGACCATACTCCTTTGCAAGGCTAATTACGATGTATAATTTGTATGGGAGAAGCTCGTTGGCTTTGCGCAGGATTGCAACCAGGCTGCCTCCGAAATCACAATGCAAAATTTTGACTCGGAGCTTTTAGAGCTTTTTAGAAAAGAGGAACAAAGAGGGACGACGGATCTCAGAAGGGAACTCGGCGTCGGTAATTTTTCCGGCAAGCTCGACGATTTTACGGCAAAGCTTACATTGCTTGGCGGTTGGGATGATTCGAACTGTGAAGATAGAAAGCTCATCGAGGAGTTTTTTGGGCTTAAATTTGCCGAATTTCAGAAAAAGGCGCAGTTATTAATCTGTTTTCCATATATGAGCAAAAAAGATCATATCTGGAAGATTTCCGATCAAAAAATGCTGTACAAGATGTCTGAAAAATATTATACGGATGATGACATTGTAAAGCTTTTTTCATGCATCCGATCTATTGTATTTTCTTATGGAGAAAAGAAAATTGCCGACGAGGGCAGGCCTTTGAAAACATCTATTCGAATGCACCCGAGACGTTCTCAAGAACAATCTGCAACGGGATCCTTGCGGGAGCATGCATTGTTTGCAGTGACCCGCCTCAATTCTGTACGGAGAACACACTTGAGATAAACAAAATTCAGCTCATTCAAGCCGTCTTCAAAGCATTCGGCAAGGACGGGTTACTTTGTCTCGGAGACGCGTTGCCGTATCTTGCGGAAATTGGCGGGGACATCTACCTCGAACTGTTGCCATGGTATCCACAGACGCTTGCCTCCGTCGATTTACAGAAAACTGCCATTATCTCGCTATGCAGAGAATACCCTGAAAGTGCCGGGAAGTTCATAAAAAAGTTTTTGCCCGGGGAGACGGATATCGCAAAGCCGATTTACAGGCCGAGATTTTCACGGCTCTCCATTCCGGAAAGAGTCTCCGTAAAGAAAAGTCAGTTCAAGCAGATGAGTTTCTTTCTCTTTGAACAAGCGATGCGCCTGTCAGGGGACGACCCGATGAGCCTAACCGAACTCGTCAAATATCTCTTTTCCTTTGAAATACAGCAGGGCGGGCTTTTGACGAAACTTAAGGAATTGGGAAAGACGTGGTCGGATGAGGAAAAATATCATCCTTGGCTGGCATTGACGGAGCTGAAGTACCGCCTGATCGAAAACAAATGCGAAGAAAGAAAAAGAACCGCTCTATTGCGCTGTCGCAGCGTCAATGGACACGATTCGGGAGCTTCTTCTGTACTATCGGGACGTCAAAAGAGATAGAACGCTCGCTTTTGTTGCCTTGCAAAGCTTTCTCGATCAGCATGGATATTCAGCTCTGCTGCAAATGGGCATTCGGGAGGAGCTCAACGACGATCTCATCCTTGAGATTTTGACGAACTTTGCCTATTGCGATACGCTGAAGAGTGTCATGGAAGCGCTGATCCCCGAGCGAAAAGATGATTTCTGGAAAAAAGTAAAGTTGCCATATGGATATAGGGACGGATGCGATATTGACCTTAAAACCCTACTTGGGTCACTTTGCACGGCAGGAAGATACACGGGAATTGTAAATCTCCTGGGGAATTCTCCCAAACTTCTGCCAAATAGACATTGACCTGCTCTATTTTAGCTTAGAGCAGGCCGCTACAGCTGCCGACGCGGATGTGTTGGATCCACATGCCGCATTGAAACTGATTGAATTCTTGCAAAGGAGCGATTCCTTCGATCTCAACCGCCTATCGGTTATCGAATGGTACTATCTGCCGCTTTTCCGAGATGATTCCAAGATAAAGCCCAGAGCATTGAAACTCCGCCTTGCGAGTTCTCCTGCATTTTTCTGTCAGTTCATTCAGATGGCGTTTAGAAAACATCATGAGTTTAGGGTCGAAAAAGAGGAAATGGACGAAGGACTCTCTTGCAGGTTGTTCGACATCATTTTTAAGTTTGATGTCGTGCCCGGGATGGACGAGAACGGCGTTTTTCATGAAGATAAATTTCTATCATGGACACAGGAGGCAATCCAATGGTCGATCGATAACGACCGCGAGGATGTGACAAAGCAGACGATTGGAAACGGGCTCTCTTATCTTCCGATCGACAAGGAGCACCTTCTGCCCCGCTCTGTGCTGGAATTTCTGGATCAAAGGGAGAATAAAAGCGTTCGCTCGGGGTATTCCGTGGGAATATACAATCAAAGAGGCGCCCACATCGTCGATCCGGAGGGGAAAGAGGAGAAGGAATTCGCAAAAGCGGTATCGGGACATTTCCGATGTCGTTCGCGCCAAGGGTTATTCGAGATTTGCAGAAACACTCGATCAGATTGCCGATGATTATTTAAGGGAAATAAAGGAACGCAAGGCGCGATCAGTACGAGGAATAAGTGTCGGTGGTTCAAAAAGTGGCACTCATTGCGCTTGATGAAGATACAGGCGTCATTCAGAGAATAGACAAGCTCTCATTATGAAAACCATGAAGCGCGCAAGTTCGACTTCCCTCTATCGTCACTATGTGAATTGCTGCGGGAAGCTCGGCGTGGATATCGTTCCTGCGATCGACCGCATGATCGTTCTCGACTATATCATTGCCAACGAGGATCGTCACTTGAATAACTTTGGGCTTGTGCGAAACGCCTACTCGATGGGGTGGCTCGGCGCAGCGCCGATCTACGACAGCGGCTCGGCGCTCGGGTTCGATAAAACCGAGCGCATGATCGACATGGAAACGGAGATCGAATGTAAGCCGTTCAAGAAAAACGTCATGAAGAGCAGCTGAAACTAGTATCTTCCTTCGATTGGATCGATTTTAACGCACTTTTGGGCGTTGAACATGAAATCACCTCCGTGCTTCTTAGTACAAGCTGCACGATTGCTTCCTTCCTCATCTCGTTCACCGAACCTTCCGTTTCGAATCCAACGCTTAAAGGAATTTGCAGGTCAGCACAAGCCGCCCGAAGACAGACCCGAAAAGGATGTGCCGAAAAATCTTGCAAGGACTTACAAAGAAGAATGAATGTAGATGACAGTTTCAATATGTTAAATGTATTATTTTTCATGCAGTTATTGACGATGAAACGGAAATGTGCTAAAATAGATACAAAATCAAGACACAGCACGCAGACTTAAACAAGAGAGGAACTTTTTCGCAGATCGGAAAACGAAGTTCTCATGAACAAGATATGCCGCGAAATTTTTCAAAAGGGGGGAAGCGAATATGAAGCAAAAAATCCGGAAATGGCTCGCGATCTCTATGACAGCGGTGTCTCTATGCTGCTTTTCCGCTTGCGAAGAGCACAAACATTCCTATGCCGACGGCTGGTTCTATGATGAACACTACCATTGGCGGCTTGCAACTTGCGGGGACATCGAAAAAGGCTTTGTGGACATCCACAACATGGTTGACGGAGTATGCACGCTCTGCGGCTATCAAGATCCCAACTATGTGAGCCCATCCGAAAAACCCGAAGCAGGGGACAAAGACCCCGGAACCGACGAGCCGGGCACGGACGATCCGAAAGAGGATCCCGAGCTTCCCGACGACGATCCGAGCAGCGCCGAGCGTCCCAAGCCGCCCGAGGAGGGCGAGCCTGTCGATCCCGACGACGAGCCTCTCGACGACCCGCTCGGCGACGCCTATTACGATTCCTTCTATCAGCCCGAAAATGAATATACTTGGGGGAAATGTTCCGTCCAAGACGGGCTGAAATATACCGAACTTATCAAAGACGATGTGCTCGCGGGCTATGCCGTTGCCATAGACGGCGGAAATCATAACACAAGACAGATAACGATACCCGCAACGTATGAAGGGAAACCCGTGCTCATGGTGGATAACGGGGGCTTTCAAAACTGCGATTTTTTGGAGAAAATCACGCTGCCTGAGGGAATGCTCTTCATCGGGGAGGAGGCGTTTAAGAACTGCTCCGCGCTTTGGAGTGTGACCGTTCCCTCGTCCGTATGGCTCATCAACAAGAGAGCTTTCTATAGCTGCGGTTATCTGACCCAAATCACCCTTCCCGAGGGCGTGCGCGAGATCCGTTACGGGGCGTTCTATGGGTGCGCGTTTGATAAATTTGTCATTCCGAACAGTGTGCATACCATTGCGTCGCTCGCATTCTACGAATGCAAACTCTTAAAGGAATTGGATTTCGGGTCGGGTGTCAAGAACGTCGGCGGGCAGGCGTTTTGTAATTGCGGCAGGCTCGCGAAGGTGAATATCTCCGACCTCAAGGCCTGGTGCGACATTTCCTTCGTCTACAGTAATTCCAACCCGCTCAACTGCGGAGGCAGCCTATATCTGAATGATAAGCTCGTTACAAATTTAGAAATTCCGGAAGGGTGCGGGGTAAAGAAGTATAGTTTTTATGGCTGTCCTTCGATCGAGGAAGTGACGATCCCTTCTTCGGCGGGCAGAATAGGCGAAGGCGCCTTTATGAGGTGCTCGGCGCTTCGAAGCGTCAAGTTCCTGGAAGGAGCAGATGAGATCGACAGCTTTGTCTTTGGCTACTGCTATAATCTGAAGGAAATCATTCTTCCCGACAGCATGAAGGTCCTTCGGACGGAGGCTTTCTACTACTGCATGAACTTAAATAAGATCGTCTTTGGCAGGGGGATCGCGCTGCTGGAGATGGATGCCTTTACCGAGATTTCAAATTCGGCGCAATTTTACTATCGGGGCTCGGAGGCCGATTGGAAAAAAATCGTCAAAAACTCGTCTTGGACGAAGAATCCGGGTCAAATCATATATGACTATACGGACTGAAACTTTTAAGAGGGGGACATTATGACAACGCTGGAACTTCTCAAAGAATATCAAAAAAAGGCAAAGAGGATTGCTATGATCAAGGCGGCGCTCAGCGGGGTCTTTATCGGATTTTGCGTCGACTTTGTCTTGGCTTTTATTCTGTTTTTCTGCCATGTGGGGGCGCTTGTCGTTTTGCTCGGCTCGATCATTCCGGGCATAGTCGCGGGGATCGGCTCGGGCTTTGTGCTTTACTTTGTGAAATTCAATCCGTCGGCGGAAAAGGTTGCCTCCATGGTCGACCGTCTCGGATTGGAAGAGCGAATGATCACCATGCTCGAATGGGAGAGCGACGACTCCGAAGTCGCCCGTTTGCAGCGGGAAGACGCAACAAAAAAACTAAACAATGTCAACCCCGAGATGTTCCGTTTCCGGCTCCCCAAAGCCATGCTCTCTGCACTTTTGGCGGTTTGTATTCTCGGCATTTCCATGACGACGGTGTCTGCTTTGACATCCGCGCGGCTCGCGTTCGCGGGAAATACGGGGGGTGCGGTAGATCCAGAAAATCCCTCCTATATGCCCGAAAAAGAAATTGAGTATGTGGAACTTTACTATTTTGCGGGCGAGGGCGGCTCTTTGATGGGCGAAACCTATCAGCGGATCGAAAAGGGATCGGACGCAACGCCCGTCATTGCCGTAGCGGAAGAGGGCTATGTATTCGATCAATGGGATGACGGCTTGATGACAAGCGAGCGCTGGGACTGGAGCGTCATAGAGGATCTGAACGTCACCGCAGTTTTTGTAAAGAAGCCCGAACAAGGCGGCCAAGGAGAAGGCCAAGAGGGCGAGGGGGAAGGCGAAGGACAGGGCGAAGGTGAAGGTCAAGGAGAAGGCGAAGGCCAGGGTGAAGGTGAAGGCCAGGGCCAAGGCCAGGGCCAAGGACAGGGTGAAGGAGAAGGCGAAGGTCAAGGTGAGGGAGAAGGGGAAGGCCAGGGCGAAGGCGAAGGTCAAGGCCAGGGTCAAGGTCAAGGAGAAGGCGAAGTTAAAGGGGAAGGCGAAGGTGAAGGCGGCGGAGATAACCAAGGCAGCAACTCCGGCAAAGAAGAGAGCGAAGGCGGCGGTGGCGGCGGCGCAGGCTGGGGGGGACCTACCGACAACAACAGCGTGATTGACGGCTCCACCGACTACAAGGACGCGACCGACTATGAGGCCGAAAAGCAGGCGGTCGAAAACGACGACAGCCTTCCTCCCGATCTCAAAGACGCATTGAGCGGGTATTTTGACGGCATGAAACCATAAATCGGGAGACTTAAGTCATGATCAAATGGATTTTGCCTCTTGGCTTATTGGGGCTTTTGAGCATTCTCGGGTTGATCCTCATCTATCTCATCAAGCCGAATTTGCAGCAGAAGTTTCTTTCGAGCACCTATATTTGGCGCGTCATGCTCAGAAAGCGCAGGAGAAAGTTACCGGTTCAGCCCATTCGGAACATCCTCATATTCCTTTTTCAAGCGCTTGCGCTCACGATGCTTTCGTTTATCCTTGCGGAGCCCAAACTGTTTACCGAGGGCTTTGTCAATGACGATACGGAGCGCATCGTGATCATCGACGGCTCCGCCAATATGCGGGCGAGATTTGCGGGCGATAAAAATTCGCCCACCCGTTTCGAGCGTGCCGTGCGGGAAGTGAAAATGCACATTGACGAGTGGCTCATCACGAACGAGGGCACCCTTTCCATCATTTTAGCGGGCAAGGAAGCGAATTTCGTGATAAGCGACGCGACGAGCGACAACTATTCTGCGGTCGTTATGGCGCTTGACGGGCTCGAATGTACTTACGGCACGGCGGATATGCAGGGGGCGCTCCAACTTGCCGAGCAGCGACTTATCGTCAATCCTGCCGCACAAGTAATCTTGTATTCGGGTTCGGACTATGGCAATCTCGGCACCGCCGTGACCGTCAGAAATCTTGCCAACATTTCCAACGAATGGAACTTGGGGATCCTCGACTGCGTCGCTTCGTTGGAGGCGAATGAGTATGTATTCCATGTGAGCGTGGGGGCGTACGGGCGGATTTCCGGGAAATATAACCTGTATGTCGAAGTCGAGGGCGCCGAGCTCGGCGACGGCGCGTCGGACTGCCCCGTTCTTACAAAAGAGCTCACCGTGGACGTCAACAGCGACAGCAGCGAGTATTCGCAGGTCCAATACATTGATTTCCGCGCGTCCGATCCCGACGTGGGCGGGAGCGAGGAAGTCTTTTGTTCATCCTTCCGGGAAGTTAAGGTAAGTTTCAAAAATCTTCTTGATTCTATTCCCGAGGATGATACCTTTATGGTTTACGGCGGCGAACGGGAGAAGGCTCGCGTCCAATATTACAGCACCGAGCAGAACATCTTCTATAACCTCGGCTTCCATTACCTGCGCGACCCCATGGGGAAAGTTTACGACATTCAATATAAACAGGCGTACAAGCAAAGCGAAATAGAAATGTCGGGCTATGAGTTCTATATCTTCGAGCATACCTCGAGGGAGAGCTACCCGACGGACGGGGTGCTGATTTTGAGCGATCCCGACGATTTGAGCGGCTTCGGGATCGAGCTGGGAGGGGAGCAGAGCTTTTCGGGCCTTCAATATTTCACATCACCCGAGCCGCACCCGCTCACTCAATACATCACGGTCGAAAAGATGGGCGTGACCTGCTACAAGAAGATCACGAGCTACGGCCCCGAATTCAAGCCGATTTTGCTTTGCAACGGCGACCCCGTGCTGCTGGTCAGGACGGTCGGACAACCCGTCGTCATTATGCCGTTCTCGCTCAACCGTTCCAACTTGCCCTCGTCGACGCATTTGACGGAGCTTTTGTACAATCTGATCAAAACTTATTTGCCGCAGACGCTTGAAAAGTACAGCTTCGAAGCGGACGAGGTGACAAAAGTAAACAGCCAGGGCGCTTCCCTGACCGTTACGGACCCGCTCGGAACGGCGCAAACTTTGAATGAGTTCCCCGCAGAAGTTACGCTGAATCTTCTCGGCACCTATACCTTCACGACCCAATTCGACTATGACAAGGAACAGAAGGAGTGCAAGGCCTACGTGCATTTTCCGAAAGACGAGAGTGGTCTTTTCCGCATGATCGCGCTCGATATTCGGCTTGATAAAGTCGAGGCCTGGAAGGAGCTTGGGATTTCTCTCTTCCTGTATCTTGCCATCGCGATCCTGGTTGTCTCTACCGTCGAGTGGGCTCTGCAAAGTAAGGAAATTGTGTAGGAGATTTTTATATGTATAATTTCAAAATCGATTTTTCCGTAAGCCCATGGGTATTTCTCCTGCTCATTCCCTTATTCGCGTTCGCGCTTTTCATGTATTTTCGCATGAAGAAAAAGTATCGCCGCACCCGTAACCGTATCTTGTCGCTGGTTCTTCATTGCCTTGTCATCTTGCTCTGCGTCGGGATTTTGTCTGGAATGACGTTTTCATACGATATGCCAAATGAGCAAAACGAACTCGTGATCCTTGTCGACGCCTCTTTTTCAAGCGGCTATGCAAAGGAGCGCGCAAACAACTTCGTTCATGAAATTCTTGTCTCCAACGAAAATCGCTGCCGGGTGTCTATCGTGACTTTCGGTTTCGACCAACAAGTGGCGCTCGAAATGGGCGAACACGACCCCGAAAAAGCGTATCAAACTTACCTCGAAGCGCCTCTTCCCGATATCACCGCGACCGACATCGCGAGCGCTTTGACCTATGTCTGGGACCCCGCGAATGATCAAAGCGGGGGAGAGGACGGGAAAGCGATTATTTCCCACCCCGAGACCTCGAAGATCGTCCTGATTAGCGACGGACTTGAAACCGACCGCGACGCGATGAACGTCGTCAAAGGGATCACCATGGACGGGGTGGAAATCGACGCTTCGTTCTATCCTGCAAACTACAAAGGGGACGTCTGGATCACAAACGTTACCTATCCCGACCGAAAATACAATGTGGGCGAAGAAATTCCCTTTGTCTTGGAGGTTCGGAGCGCGTTTGAGGGGGAGCTTGATATCACATTGACAGACAAAACCGAAAATGATGTAAAAACCGTTGAAAAGAAAGGGGTGCAACTTGCTTCCAGCAGTCAAACGTTCGGCTTTCCTTATACTTTCGAAACGCCTGGACATCATGAACTCTGTTTTGAGATCGAAAGTTCTGTGGACACCATGCCCGAAAACAATCTTTGGAACCTATCATATGACATCGACGAATTTTCATCCATTCTCATCATCGAAAAGTACAAGGGCGAGTCGCTGCAGCTTATCAGTTCCCTCACGGGATCGGCAGTCGGCGTCAATATCGACTTTCATGTCGTCCAAGTAGACGAAACGGCCGCTCTTCCAAGCGACATCAAGACGCTTGTCGCATTTGACGAGGTGATCCTCGTCAACATTGCAAACAGCGACATGCCCGAAAGTTTTGTAAAAATGCTCGAGTCCTATGTCGGGGACTACGGCGGCGGCGTCTTTACGGTGGGCGGCGTCGAAAAGGATGAAAGCGGAAACGTCGTCACGGTGCAAAACGAGAAAGGGGAAACGGTGCCCAAGGCCCATGCCTACAATAAGGACGATATGCAGGGGAGCCTCTTTGGGCAAATGCTGCCCGTGGAGATCACCGACTATACGCCCTCCGTCGCGCTTGCGATCATCATCGACCGCTCGGGCTCGATGGAGACCGATTCCGAATACGGCATGCCGGTCAATATTGCGATCTCGGGCGCGATCGACGCGCTCGAAGCATTGTCGCCGCACGATCAGGTGGGTATTGTGACCTTGCAGGACCATTACACCTTCGGCCTCGATATGACGCCCATGACGCAAAAGAACCGCATCATCAATTCGATCCGGAATGTGGTAAACGACAGCGGCGGCGGCACCATGTACGAACCTGCCATCGAAATGGCTGGACAGACGCTGCAATCGCTGCTCAGCGCGGAACGCAAGCATATTTTGTTCTTTTCGGACTCCATGCCGGCCGATCTCTATAGTTCGTATGGCGCGGCGATGCAGCGGTTTTACAAAAACTACGGCATTACGATCACCTATGTCTCCGTCGTGCGGCCGGTGACCGACGATTTGAAAAATCTTGCCGAAAACGCAGGCGGCCATGCGTACTATATGGACGGCAGCGACATCGGGAAGATCAGCGACTATTTGGCGGAGGACCTTCAGCTCGACGGGCTTTCGGGCGCCGTTCCCGAACAGTATTCGCCCACCATTCAAAACCACACGACGATCGTGGACGGCGTGACCGATGACGCATTGAAAGAGATCACCATGGACGGCTTCTTTACCAGCGTTGAAAAGGGCTACGGCGACGTTGAAGTGTCTTTGAGGGCGCAATATGTCCCGCTGTACGCGCAGTGGAAGTACGGGCGGGGGAAAGTGGGGAGCTTTCTATGCGACCTTGAAAATTATTGGTCGGAAGAATTTTTGGAGAGCACGGCGGGTAAAAAAGTCCTTTACAATATCATGTCTACCGTCATTTCCAAGATGACGTATTCGGAAAACGTCTTTTCGACGACGGTGATCGAGGACAATTACCGAACGCAGATCAGCGTTTACGGCTTCCATCTTCAAGAGGAGGAGGGGAAAAAGCTCATCGCCTTTGTGAATGGGCCGAATGACGAGCCTCAAAAGTTCGACCTTTCCGAGGAGTCTTTCAGCGGGAACCGCTTTACTTTCCTCAACAAGACGCAGGGGGTCTACGAAATCACCATCGCAAAAGTTCCCATTGATTTCGGGATCGACGGCGCAAACAGCCTTGCCGAAATTCCAAGCGGGTCGCTGTACGGCTATTACAGGACGTTCAGAGCCTTTTCCTACTCCCGCGAGTACGACCCGGCGTCCGACTCCTTTGCGGACGGGCGGACCTTGCTTGTCGATCTTTCGACGCGGGAGATCGAAGAGGGCGAGGATCCGACCCAAAAGCTCGTCTATGACGCGGAGTCCATCCTCGATTATTTTGCGGACATTCATATCGTCTATGATCCGCAGAAATTGTTTGCCATTTTGGCGATCGTTTTCATGCTGCTCGATATCGCCGTGCGCAAATTCAAGTTCAAGTGGCCGCATGAAATAGTACGGACTTATCGGCAGCGCAAGACGCAGTTCGGGGAGGGGGCAAAATGAGCGAGAACTTTTTAAGCGATCAATTTTTCAGCCGTCTCGAAACGTTGGCGCTGCATTTGCAGGCAAACCTTACGGGCTACTTTGGCGGGAAACATCAGATCAAGAAGTACGGCCAGACCATGGAGTTTGCGGACTATCGGAACTATGAACTCGGCGACGACATCCGCCGGATCGACTGGAACCTCTTTGCAAGGCTGAAAAAATACTTTCTGAAACTCTACACTGACGAGCGGCAAATGCACATTCAGATCTTTCTCGACTGTTCCGCTTCGATGGCGAGCTATCCTGAAAAGGCAAAATATGCAATCAGTCTGGCCGCCGCGCTTGGATTTTTGGCGGTCAGGAACATGGATAAAGTCTCTTTCCATTTGCTGAAAGACGGGAAAGCGGAGGATCCGTTTGGGATCATTGTCGGCAAGAACAAGTTTTTCGGAGCGATCGGGCAGCTTGAAAAGATCAAATTCGAGGGCGAGGCGGACTTTGCGACTTCGATCCCTCGAACCCCTCAAACCGGCACCAACGACGGCTTGTCGATTATCATTTCCGACTTTTTTACGGACAATGATTGGAAACCTGGGGTGAATTTTCTGCTCTATAAGCGCAGGCAGGTGCTGATGTTACAGGTTTTGACGAAGGAGGAGCGCGATCCGCTGTATTCGGGCAGGTTTCAACTGATCGATTCGGAGTCGCCCGCTCTCGAAGACTTTCGCAACATCCGAATTAAAATCTCGCGGTCCATGCTTGAAGAATACAGCGAAACGGTTCAAGAGGAAATTGCGAAAATCAATTCCTTCTGCGCCTCCCGCGGGATCACCTTTCTCACGTTCGATACGGAAGATCGCATTGAAAAGGCGGTATTCAAAGAGCTGCTCCAAGCCGATCTTGTAAATTAAAGGGCATGAGCGGAATGGAAGCGCAAAATGAACAGGATGAACTCAGGGCAAGGTTTACCGTCTGGATGGAGAGGTTGCTGGATCGAGCGAAAATCGATTATATCAGGAAATTAAAAAGCGTTCCGAATGATGTGCCGCTCGACTTCATTGAACAGACCGTATTCGCGGAAGAACAGAATGAGGCGATATCATTTGAAAACTTCGAATTTGAAAATGAGTCTTTGCGCGCAGCGTTTTCCACGCTTCCTCCCAAGAGGAGGGAGGTGTTACGATTGCTTTTTGCAGAGAGACTCGACTCGGATGAAGCTGCAAAAAGGCTTGGCTGTTCGGTGGAAAACATCTATAATCTGCGTTCCTTGGCATTGAAAGCGCTCAAAAAACAGATGGAGGATGGAAAAGGATGAATTTCGCATAGATCACAGTGACTTTGCGGCTTCGGGGTCAAAAAAATGACCTGGCAAGCCGAAAAAATCAACAAAAACAAAAAAGGGGACGTACTTTCCGTACGTCCCTTGGAGGTGGGACCGGATTTTCGGTCCCGATTTTGTTTTTTACTGCCGTTCGGCTTGTAGACGATACAGCTTCGAATAATAGCCGCCCTTTTGCAGAAGTTCCTCGTGCGTGCCGCTCTCCGCGATCTCGCCGTGCTGCATGACGATGATCTTATCCGCGCGCTTGATCGTGGAAAGCCGATGGGCGCAGACGAGCATGGTCCCGATGTTGCGCATTTTTTCAAGGCTCTGGTTGATAAGAGCCTCGGTCTCGGTGTCGATGTTCGCGGTTGCCTCGTCGAGGATGAGGATCTGCGGCTTGAATAGCACCGTGCGCGCGAAGGAGAGGAGCTGGCGCTGTCCCTGCGAGAGATTTTCACCGCGCTCGGAGAGCTCGGAGTTGATCCCGTCGGGAAGTTTCCCGATGAAACTGTCCGCATTCACATAGCGGCAGGCGGCTTCGATCTCTTCGTCCGAAAAGGCGGCGCTGCCCAGCGTCAGGTTGCTCTTGATCGTGCCGCTGAACAGAAAGACGTCCTGAAGCATTTGCCCGACCGCGCGGCGCAAAGATCTGATCCTGATCTGCCGGATGTCCTTTCCGTCGATCAGGATCTCGCCCTTCTGGATCTCGTAGTTCCGGACGATGAGCGAGAGGATGGTGCTTTTTCCTGCGCCCGTCGCGCCGACGAACGCGCAGGTCTCGCCCGCATGCACCCGGAAGGAGACGTCCTTTAAGATCCACTCCTCGCCCTCATAGGCGAACCAGACGTGTTTGAACTCGATCTCGCCCTTGAACTCCTCGACTTCCTCCGCGCCGGGCAGATCGCGGACCTCGGGCTCGATGTCGAGCAGGCGGAAGATCCGCTCGGACGCCGTGAGCGCCTTTTGCAGGTTGTTGAGCTGGTCGGCAAGGTTCTGCACCGGGTTGAAAAAGCGGGAAAGATAGAGATAGAAGGCGACGATCATGGCGGAGGACAGCCCGAATTTCACGCCGAAGAAGAAGGTCACCGCCGTTGCAAGCACCGAGATGAGGGTGATGAGCGGACGGTAGATCCCGAATGCGATGACGACTTTATAGCGCGCCTTGCGGAGATTTTCGTTTTTCAGAAGGAATTCGAGTTCCTTGTATTGCTGACGGTTGAAGATGTGGATGAGCTTCATGCCCGACAGGTTCTCGTTGAGATAGGTGTTGAGCTCGGAGATGTACGCCCGCTCTTTCCGGAACAGCGCGCCGATCACCTTGCCGAAGGCGAAGGAGATGACCGCTACCGCCGCGATGAAGGCGAGCATGAGAAGGGCGAGCTGCCAGCTGATGT
The DNA here is from genome assembly GCA_947630115.1 of uncultured Clostridia bacterium. Classification (GTDB taxonomy): domain Bacteria; phylum Bacillota; class Clostridia; order Christensenellales; family Borkfalkiaceae; genus Gallimonas. The sequence continues at coordinate 13,032 of CANRGG010000003.1, read as the reverse complement.
ACAACATCATGCCGTAGACACCGACGATGGTGAGGACGTTCCGGATCACGCTGACGATGACGTTGGTGAAAAGATCGGACACGGACGCCGTATAGGAGGCGACCCGCGTGACCAGAGAGCCGACCGGCATTTTGTCGAGCTGGCCCTGCGAAAGGGTCTGGATATGCCAGAAAGTCTCCATGCGGATCTTGGCGACGATACTCTGTCCCGCCTTCTGCAAGAGCATGGAGAGGGCATAGAGGACGATCTGGTTGACCGCGCCCAGCGAAATATAGCCGATCGCAAAGCCGAGGATCACTTTGAGCGCGATCGAATCGGATTTCAGATTATCGGTCACCGCGCTGATGAACATGGGCAGGGCGATGTCAAAGGCGACGTTCAAAAGGACCAGCGCGAAGGCGGCGATCAGCCGCGGGAGCTGGGGCTTGATGAAGCGGAAGGTCCGCTTCAACGTGAGGAAGAAGGGCATGGGCTTGTCGCCCGAGAGCAGATCAGTCTGCGTCATGACAGCCTCCTTCGACCTCTTCCTCAAGCGCTTGCAGCCGTACCATCTTCCGATAGGTGGGGGAGATCTTCATGAGTTCCTCGGGAGAAGCGAACGCCTCCACTTCGCCGCCGCTTAAAACGACGATCTTGTCGAAATGCGAGACCGTGCTCACCCGGGAGGCGACGACGATCGTCGTCTTGTTGCGCCGCTTTTCGGCGATATTGGCAAGGATCGTCTTTTCCGTCTTGATGTCCACCGCCGAAACGCTGTCGTCCAAAATGAGAACGGGCGCGTCCGCCAGATAGGCGCGCGCGATCGCAACGCGCTGTTTCTGTCCCCCCGAGAGGGTGACGCCCCGCTCCCCGCAGACGGTCTTGAACCCGTCTTTGAAGCCGGAAATGTCGCCGCTCAGGCAGGCGAAATCCGCCGCCTGTTCGATCTCCTCCCCGCTGCAATCGTCCCGCGAAAATCCGATGTTGCCCGAAAGGGTGTCGCTGAACAAAAACCCGTCCTGCGGGGCGCAGGCGACGGCGCTTCGCACGCTGTCGGTATTGAGAAGGGTGATGTCCTTCCCGTCGAGGAACACCGTCCCGCGCTCGAGGGGATAGAGTTTGAGCAGGCTGTTGACGAGGGTGCTCTTGCCGCTGCCGACTTTGCCGACAACGCCGACCGTCTCGCCCGCTTCGATTTCAAGGGTGATATTTTTGAGCGCCGGTTTGTCGCAGTCGGGATAGGTGAAACTGAAATTTTTGAACGTGACCGCGCCGGCGACCGTTCCCGCCTTTTCGAGGGGGGAGGTAGTTTCCTCCGCGTCCAGAAAGCGGGAGACCCGCTTTAACGACGCCTTGGCGCGCGAACGCATGGAGACGATCTGCCCGAGCGCCATCATCGGCCAGATCATCGTCTCGAAATAGCCCAAAAAGGTGATGAGATTGCCCGCCGACATCTCGACCGTATGGGAAAAGAGCACGACGGGATCTCCCATCACGAAACAGTAGACGAAATACCCGCCGACGCCGAGAATGATCGCGTTGATGAGCGCGATGATGAGGGAGATGATACAGTCGAAGATGACCGTCATGCGCGCATAGGAGAGGTTGATGTTCTTGTTTTTGCGGATGATCCCCGCGCACTCGTGCAGGCGGCGCGTCTCGCAGACGAACGCCTTGATCACGCGGATCCCCGTGAAGCTCTCCCGCGAATAATCGTAGAGTTTATCGAACTCCTCCTGCCTTGCGTTCCATTTTTTCGCCTGGAATTTTTCGACAAGCCCGCCCCAGACCGCGATGAGGACGAGGGGGACGAACACGACGAGGGAGAGCACCCAATCGAGGCGGATCATCTTCACGATGACGAGAAGGGTCAGAAAGCCCGCGTCGAAGAGCATGATCGTGCCCCAGCCCAAGAATTCCTCGATCGTTTCGAGGTCGGTCGTAAACCACGCCATGACCGTGCCGACCTTGTTTTTCGCATAATAGGAGAGGGGAAGGCGCTCGCTCTTTGCGAACATTTTGCGCCGAAGCCCCGCTTCCGTCCGCTGGGACGCCGCAAAGATGGAGAGCCGCCAGGCGATCCTCCCCAAGAAGAGCACGAAGGCGACGAAAACCACGCCGAGCACGATCTCGCTGAGCGCGGCGGTGTCGATCTGCGTGCCCTGAAAGAGGTCGACGATCTTTCCGAGGTATTCGGGGATCAGAAGCTGAAACCAGTCGACCGCGATCAGCCCCGCAACGCCGATGAGGTAGAGCCACAGATATTTCAGATAAAATTTGTTGATGTGTCTGCCGAGCAGCATGTTCCGACCCTCCAAGGTCCGATCAGAAAGTGCGCGGCGCCCGAAAATGAGCGGCGCCGCAGAAGATCAGCGCATAAGATTTTTGCGCTTGCCGCGAAAAAGCGGCCGTCTTTGGCCCATTCCTGTATTCTATCATATTTCGCCGCCGCCTGTCAACAACTTGCCGTCTTTTTCGGCCGAATTTTCCCTCTTTCGCGCCTTTCGAAAACAGAACTTCTGAGCGGATCTTTCAAAGGGGCGCCTTCCCGTTTCAAATACACTTTTTCCCGCCCGTCCGGAACGGAAATTTTGCGGGGAAAGCGAAAAAACGGTTGACTTTTTCCGCTTTTTCGGATAAAATAAAAAGGTAAATCCAATTTCATAGACACGACACACGTTGCGCCGTTTGGGCGCGTAAATCTGATTACGGTACGGCTCGCGTGTGTCTTTTTCCGGGGCACATGGCGTTCATGTGCTTTTTTTGTGCCGTGCGGAGGTTTTTTATGGCAGACAGCGCCTATCTCGGAGAGGAACGGGTCGGGAAACTCCTTGTAAAATTCGCGGTCCCCTGTATCCTTTCCCTCATCATTTCCTGTCTTTACAACATCGTGGACCAGATCTTTGTGGGACACGGAGTGGGGCCGCTCGCCAATGCGGCGACGGGGGTCATTTTCCCCATCACCGTCGTGGGCTGGGGGCTTTCGCTCTTCTTCGGCGACGGCGCCGCAGCGTTTTTGTCCATTTCGCTCGGCAAAAACGAGCCCGAAAAGATCCATCGGGCGGTGGGGAACGCCCTTCTCTTCTCCTTTCTCTCGGGCGGCGTTTTGATCCTCGTCGCCTATCTTTGGGGAGACGGACTGCTGCTGCGTCTCGGCGGCACGGAGGCCAATCTCGGCTATGCCCGTGATTACGGCACGATCATTTACGCGATGATCCCGCTTGCGCTCGTGCAGAACAGTCTCGCCGCGGTGATCCGCGCGGACGGCGCGCCCCGTTTTGCGATGGCGGCCATGATCGCCGGAGCGGTTTTGAATATCATCGGGGATCCCGTCGCCATCTATGCGCTCCATCTCGGGATCTCGGGGGCCGCCTGGGCGACCGTTCTGGGGCAGTTTGTCTCGCTCGTCATCTGCCTTTGCTATCTGAAAAGGAGCCGCTCGTTCGCCCTTTCCCGGAAAAGTTTCGTCCCCGATCTCGGGATTTTGAAGCAGATCTGCCGTCTCGGGCTTTCGAGCCTCTTCACCCAGCTGTGTATTGTGGCGACGACCGTCGTCAACAACGTGCTCTTTGTCCGTTACGGCTATGAATGGAACGCCGAATACGGCGGGGACGTCGCGCTCGCGGCGTTTGTCGTCATCATGAAACTTTTCCAGATCGTTCTCAACGTCGCGATCGGGATCGCGATGGGGGCGCAGCCGATCATCGGCTATAACTACGGCGCGAAGAAGTACGACCGCGTTAAAAAGCTGCTCGTTCTCGTTTTGCTCTGGACGGGCGGGCTCTGCCTTCTCTGCACCGTTCTCTTCGAGGCGGCGCCCGGGCTTTTCATCGCCATGTTCGGCGGCGCAAACGGCGGGGGCGCGTTCGAGAGCCTCTATCTCGAGTTTGCAATCCCGTGCCTCAGGATCTATCTGATGTTTGTCGCCCTCGGCTGTCTGCAAAAGGTCTCGGCGATCTTTCTGCAATCCATGGGGCTTTCAAGGCTCGCGGCGCCGCTGTCCTTTCTGCGCGATCTTCTCGTCATTTTGTTCGCCTTTTTGATGCCGCTCTCCCTGGGCGTCATGGGGGTCGTCTGGGCGGCGCCCGCCGCCGACGCCGCGGCGCTTCTGATCACGGCGCCCGTCATGGTCGGGATCTGGCGGAAACTGACGCGGCTGCAACGCTCGCAACCGGAAGCTGACGCGGCTGCAACGAGCGCAACAGGAAATGCTTGATACGGCAAGTCGTTTGCGGCGGGAAGAAAACTGAAACGGCAAGGCGGCGCGGACCGAGCGGTTTTGCTCGGTCCGCGCCGCCTTTTTGCCTTTTTCCGGAATATTTTTTGTTTTCTTCGACAAATTTATGATATAATGGACCCGGAAAGAAGAGAGCCATGGAAAAGAGCTATCTCGCGATCGATCTGAAATCCTTTTATGCCTCCGTCGAATGCGTGGAACGGGGACTCGATCCCCTGCGCGTCCATCTGGTCGTCGCGGACGAAAAGCGCACCGAAAAGACGATCTGTCTTGCCGTTTCGCCCCCGCTGAAAGCGCAGGGGGTTTCCTCGCGTGCAAGATTGTTCGAGGTCATCGAGCAGGTCCGGAAAATCAACGCGGCGCGCCGCAAAAAGGCGCCGAAGGGCGGATTTTCGGGCAAATCCTGCTTCGACGAAGAACTCGCGCGCGATCCTTCCCTTGCACTCGACTTTCTCATCGCGCCGCCCCGGATGGCGCTCTATCTTTCTTACAGCGCGAAGATCTTCGAGATCTACAAGCAGTTTGTCTCGCCCGAGGACATCCACGTCTATTCCATCGACGAGGTTTTCATGGACGTCACGGGCTATCTCAAAGCCTATAAAACGACCGCCGCGGGGCTCGCGATGAAGATCATCCGGGAGGTCTTTGCGCGCACCGGGATCACCGCGACCGCGGGGATCGGGAGCAACCTCTATCTTTGCAAAGTGGCGATGGACATCGTCGCAAAGCGGGTGCCGCCCGACGAAAACGGGGTGCGGATCGCGCAGCTCAACGAAAAAAGCTATCGGGAACTTCTCTGGGACCACCGTCCGCTGACCGATTTCTGGCGGGTGGGCAGGGGTTATGCGGAAAAGCTCGAGGCGAACGGACTGTATACGATGGGCGACGTCGCGCGCTGTTCGCTGACGAAGGAGGACAATCTCTACCGGCTGTTCGGGGTGAACGCGGAGCTTCTGATCGACCACGCCTGGGGCTATGAGCCCTGCACGATCGCGGATATCAAGGCGTACCGCCCGCGGGAGAACAGCCTCGGCGCGGGGCAGGTGCTCTCCGCTCCCTATTCTTTCGAAAAGGCGAAGCTCATCGTGCGGGAGATGGCCGACCTGCTTGCGTTGGAGCTCGTCGAAAAGCGGCTCGTCACCAACCAGGTTGTCCTCACCGTCGGCTATGACGTTGAAAATCTCTCCGATCCCGCCCGCCGCGCGGAATACCGGGGTGAAGTGACCCGCGACCATTACGGAAGGCTCGTTCCCCGGCACGGGCACGGCACCGAGAACCTGCCGCGCCGCACTTCCTCCTCCAAACTTCTCTCAAAGGCGGCTTGCCGTCTCTTCGAACGGATCGCCGATCCCTCGCTGCTCGTCAGACGGCTCTATCTCTGTTTTTGCAAGGTTTCGGACCGGGACGCGCTTCCGCCCGGGAAAGCGGAGCAGCTCGATCTCTTCCGCGACTATGAGCGCGAGGAGAGGGAGCGGGCGGCGGAGGAGGAATTTCTGCAAAAGGAGCGCAGCGTTCAGGAGGCGGTTTTGAAGATCCGCAAAAAATTCGGCAAGAACGCCCTCGTGAAGGGGATGGATCTCGAGGAAGGGGCGACGGCGATCGAGCGGAACGACACGATCGGCGGGCACAAAAAGGGGTGAATATGGACAAGGGAAAGTATGCGGACATCATCGACCTGCCCCGTCCCGAGTCGAAAACGAGGCGGAGAATGCCGATTTCCGAGCGCGCGGCACAGTTTTCGCCGTTCGCGGCGCTCGACGGGTTCGAAGAGCGGATCCAAGCGGCGTCGGGTTACGCCGAGGAGTTTGAGCAGGACGAATTCCGCGCCGAACTGATCGAAGAGACGCTTGAAGCGCTGAAACTGCGCGAAAAGGAGCAGCCTTGGGTCGTTGCCGTCTGTTTTTGCGGGAACGGAGCGGGCAGGGGCGGGAAATTCTCCACCGTGGAGGGCAGACTGCTCAAGATCGACGTGCGTCGGAAGCGGCTAATTCTGGAGGGCGCCGAGATCGCCTTCGAACGGATCCGGGAGCTGAGTTTTTCAAACGATTGACTTGCCGTTTTCTTTGTGATACAATAAAATTATGGAAAACAAACAGAAAAAAGAGGGGGCGCTTTTGGAAGCCTGTGCGGACAGTTTTGTCTCGTGTCTCTCCGCAGAGCGGGGCGGCGCGGACCGTATCGAGCTGTGCGGCCAGCTTCTGATCGGGGGCGTCACGCCCTCCTATGAACTTTTCCGCCGGGTGCGGGAGGAGATCGGGATCAAGATCAACGTCCTGATCCGTCCGCGCTTCGGCGATTTTCTCTATTCCGAAGAGGAGACGGAGCAGATGTGCCGCGAGATCCGCGCCTTCCGCCTTTTGGGGGCGGACGGGGTCGTGGTCGGCGCGCTCACGCCCGAGGGAGAGCTCGACGAGAAAAAGATGGAGCGGTTCCGCCTGTGCGCAGAGGGCATGGAGATCACCCTTCATCGGGCGTTCGATCTCTCGCGCGATCCCTTCGAAACGCTCGAACGGGCGATCGGCCTCGGGATCGACACGATCTTGACTTCGGGACAAAGACAGACGGCAGAGGAGGGCGCGGAACTTCTGAAAGCCCTCAAAGTGCGCGCGGGCGGACGGATCGCCGTCATGGCGGGCGGGGGCGTCAGGAGCGGGAACCTCGCCGCGCTGCACGAAAAGACGGGGATCACCGTCTTTCACACTTCGGCGAGGAAGCGGCTCGACAGCGGCATGATCTTCCGTCGCGGAGAAGTTTCCATGGGCTTTGCCTCGGTCTCAGAGTATGACCGGTTTGAACTCGACGAAGAAGAGCTTGCCGCCTGCGCGGCGATCGTGCGGGGGATGAGATGAACGGTTTTTCCTTCACGCTCGTCAAAAAGACGGAAGAAGCCTTCCGGAAATTCCAAGAGGCAGTCGGCCGATTTACGGCGGAGAAGATCGAATGCCGTCTTGTGGCCGAAAAACTCTCCGAAGAGGAGCTTTTCGCCGTCAAATGGATCTATGCGAACAGCCCGCTTTCCGACGCGCTCAACTTTGACGTCTCCCTGTTTTGCGCCGCGGCGCGGCACGGGATCTTTTTGCGCGGAACACCTTACGCTTCCGCCCTTCCCGAGGAGATCTTTCTCTGCTATGTGCTTCATCCCCGCGTCAACGACGAGGAGCTCTGCGACTGCCGCAAATTTTTTTATGAAACGATCAAAGACCGCGTCTTGGGAAAGCCGCTCGTCGAGGCGGCGCTCGAGATCAATTATTTCAACGCGGAACAGGTCGTCTACCGCTCGACGGACGGGCGGACGAGGTCGGCGCTGTCCGTCTTTTCAAGCGGCTTCGGGCGTTGCGGGGAGGAATCGGTCTTTGCCGTGAACGTTTTCCGCGCGCTCGGGATCGCCGCGCGGCAGGTCTATGCGCCGCGCTGGTCGCACTGCGACGACAATCATGCCTGGGTGGAGATCTTCGACGGGAAAGCCTGGCGTTTTCTCGGCGCCTGCGAGCCGGAAGAGACGCTCGATCAGGGCTGGTTCAACGCCGCCGCGGGTCGCGCCATGCTGATCCGGGCGCTGACCTTCTGTGACCCGCCCGAGGGGGAGTTCATCGGCCGCATGGGGGCGGCGCGCTCCGTCAACGTCCTGAAAACCTATGCAAAGACGAAATTGCTGTGCATTCTCGTGCAAAACGAACAGGGGGAGCCGGAACCGCATGCGCGGGTGGAGTTCGGGATCCTCAATTATGCGCAAATTTGTCCGGTCGCGTCGGCAGAAACGGATGAAAACGGCTGCGTCCGTCTGACCTGCGGCGAGGGCAGCCTGTTTGTCCGCGCGTCGAAGGGGGAACTCTCCGCCCGGGCGCTCGTCGACACCCGAAAGACCGCGCGGCAGGTTCTCTCTCTTCAAAAGGAAACCTTCCGGGAGGGCGCGGAGAACTTTGTCTTTTACGCGCCGGAGGGGACGAGGAAAGATCCGCCCCCGCTTTCGGACGAACAGCGGGCGGCGGGCGAGGAGAAAAAGAGGCGGGCGGCCGAAGCATACCGCCGGAAGATGTCGGCGCAGAGAAAGCCCGGGGAGGCGGAAAAGATCGCCGCGGGCCGGATCCGAAAAGAGGAGACGCTCGCCGCGCTCGAACGCTCCGCCGCGAACTTTTCGGCGCTCTCCGCCTTTCTTTCGGACAGCCGCTTTCCCGAAAACGAAAAGGAGGGGCTCCTTCTTTCGCTTTCCGACAAGGACTTGACGGATGTCGATCCCGAAATTTTGTTTGAATCGCTTCGCTTTTCACGGCTCTATCGCAGCGAGGTGTGGGACGAGGAGTTTTTCAACGCCTATCTTGCCTGTCCGCGGATCGAGGAAGAGCCGCTCTCTCTTTGGCGGGCGCAGATCTTTGAATTTTTTTCCGAGGAGCAGAAGCGGGCGTTCCGGCAGGATCCCCGAAAGATCGCGGAAGATCTTGCGGCGCGGCTTTCCCCTTTGGGGGAGTTCGGATATGGCGCATTGACGGTCTGCCCGTCCGCCGCGCTCTTGTCGGGGCGGGCGGATCCGCGCTCAAAAAAGATCCTCTTCGTCGCGATCTGCCGCACGCTCGGAATTCCGGCGCGGCTGGATCCCGTCACGAAAGAGGAGCAGTTCTTCGAAAACGGAAAATTTGTCTCTCCGGCGCCGGAAAAGGAGGGGACTCTCGTTCTGGAAAGAGAGCAAGGCGGCGGGCTGCGCCCCGGAGATTTTTCGCTCACAAGAATCTGCCCGGACGGCGAGATCGCCTTCGATCTTACCGGGCTCGCCTTCGAAGAGGACCGCATGACGGTCCGTCTGCCCTGCGGGAATTACCGCTTGCTCACGGTCAACCGCCTGCCCAACGGCAATCTCTTTGCGAGAGAGACGGATCTTTCACTGCAAGCGGGGGAGACGCGCAAAATTCTACTTCAAAAATACGAGGCCGATCTGTCGGAAATGCTCTTCGAGATCGCTTTGAAAGACCTTTTGCCCAAGGAATTTTCCGAAAAAGCGCCGAAACAGGTTCTGTTCTGCCTCGAAACGGGGCGGGAACCCACGGAACACCTTCTGAATGAGATCCTTGCGCGGCGGGAGGAATACGAAAAGATCAAAGATCGGCTCCTGTTCGTCCTTCCGGGGCCCGAGGCGCTCGAAGATCCCCGATTTTCCGCGTTTTTTAAGGTCTTTCCGGGCGCGGACGTCGCCTTTTGGGCGCCGAAGCTTTTGGACAAGCTCGCGCGGCGGGTTTTTCTCGAACCGGGGAAACTTCCGCTCTCGCTCGTTCAAAAGCCGGACGGCACGGCCGTCTACGCCTGCGCCGGATACAACGTCGGCAGCGGCGATCTCATCCTGAAAATCATAGATTTTTTGAATCAAAAATAGACAAAAGAGGAAATCATGGACATCATCAGAACATCGGATTACGAAGAAATGAGCCGAAAGGCCGCAGATCTTATGGAGGCACAGCTCCGGGAAAAGCCGGACTGCGTTCTTGGTCTTGCGACGGGCTCGACGCCCGTCGGAACGTACCGCGAACTCGTTCGAAGAGCCCGCGAAGGTCTGCTGCATTTTTCCAAGGCAAAGACGGTCAATCTCGACGAATATGTGGGACTTCCGCCCGAAAATGAGCAGAGTTACCGCTATTTCATGCAAAAAAACCTGTTCGATTGGGTGGATATCAAGCGGGAGAACACGTTTGTCCCGGACGGCATGGCAAAGGACCTTCCCAAGGCCTGCGGGGAGTACGAAGCGCTCATCCGCTCGCTGAAGGGGATCGATCTGCAGCTGCTTGGGATCGGGCACAACGGGCACATCGGTTTCAACGAACCGGGGGAGGTCTTTGAAAAGGAGACCCATCTCGTGAACCTTTCGGAGCGCACGATCAAGGCAAACGCGCGGTTTTTCTCTTCGCCCGACGAAGTGCCACGGCAGGCGGTGACAATGGGGATCCTTTCGATCATGCGCGCGAGAAAGATCTTGCTCCTTGCGAGCGGCGCGCAAAAGGCGAAGATCGTGAAAGAGGCGTTCTTCGGGCCCATCACCCCCAAGGTGCCCGCCTCTGTCCTGCAGCTGCACCCGGCGGTCACGCTGATCGCCGACGCGGAAGCCCTGAAGGAATGCGATCTTGTATGAAACTCATCGAAAACGCGAAAATTCTGATCGGAAAGCGCTTCCGTCCGGGGGCGATCCTCTTTTCGGAGCGGATCGAGGCGCTCTTCTTCCCGGACGCGAAGGCCGCCGCTTTGCCGCCGGACGTCGAGCGGATCGACGCTTCGGGAGACTATCTCATCCCGGGGCTGATCGACGTCCACACCCACGGCGCGGTCGGCGAGGATTTCTCGGACGGGAAGGAGGGGAGCGGGGAGAAGCTCTCCGCCTACTATGCCCGCGGCGGCGTGACGGGCTTTCTCGCCACGACCATGACTCTGCCCGAGGAACAGCTTCTTCGCGCGGTGAGGGCGGCGGAGCATTTCAAAGGTTCGGGCGCAAAATGTCTGGGCGTTCATCTGGAAGGACCCTTTCTCTCGCCCGAAAAGCGGGGAGCGCAGGCGGCGGAGCATTTGAGAGCGCCCGATCTTGCGCTCTTCGAACGGCTGAACGAGGCTTGCGGCGGGCGGGTGAAGCTTGTCACCGTCGCGCCCGAGACGGAAGGGGCGATCGAATGGATCGAAAAGGTTTCCAAAAGGTGCACGGTCTCGCTGGGGCACACGGCGGCAGACTATGAGACGGCAATGCGGGCGTTCGGGGCGGGGGCGAGCCGCGTCACCCACTTGTTCAACGCCATGCCGCCCTTTTTGCACCGTGCGCCGGGCGTTCTCGGCGCGGCGCTGGACAGCGGCGCGTTCGTCGAGATCATCTGCGACGGCCTTCATCTTCATCCGTCGGCCGTCCGCGCAGCGTTCCGGCTTTTCGGAAGCAAGACCGATCTCATCTCCGACTCCATGCGCTGCGCGGGGCTTTCGGACGGGACGTACGAGCTCGGCGGGCAGGAAGTTTTCGTCCGTGAGGGGAGAGCGACCTTAAAAGACGGCACGCTGGCGGGTTCTTCCATTCATCTGATGGAGGGGGTGCGCCGCGCCGTCTGTTTCGGGATCGGGCTGGGGGAGGCGGTCTATGCGGCGTCCGCCGCGCCCTGCGACTCGCTCGGGATCGAAAAGCGGGGCAGGCTGAAAGAGGGAAATTTTGCCGATTTGGTCCTTTTGGACGGGGCGCTTGAAGTGAAAGCGGTCTTTTTGGAGGGGCGGCGGTTTTCGGAAAGCCAAGAAGGGGACGCATAAAATCTTGCGGCCTGCGCAAAATAGATTGCGGAGGTGAAAAGATGGAAAAATTCAGATCGGGTGAAATCGTGCCGATGACTTGCAACTACAAGGCATACGACAAAGACGGCCAGAGCCATGACGATGAAAAGACCTATCTTGAAAAGGGCATGAGATTTCCGCCTTTGCAGCATGAAGGCGGATATTGGGTCATGGACCACAACTAAACCCATATTCGAATAGCAAATATGCAAAAAGAGCCGGATCCGTCAAGGATCCGGCTCTTTTTATTTTTTTGAATAATTGAAATTTTTATCATGCAAACTCTGAATAGAATTCGGAAAAAGGTTTTGACGATTTCTTACTATTATACAGATAAGTAAATATATCAAAATGGTTCCAATCGCATACGCAATAAAATCATTCCATAAAAATTTCGGCGTTTTATTAAACGGATTATAGAATAGCAAAATATAAGGTCGTAAAACTTCCCAAAAAATACATTCCATCACCCAGAGGACAAAGTAAAATCGGAAATGATCAAAATATCGATTATAATTCAAAAAAAGTAAATTTGACAATGCAGATATCAAACTGCCCGCACAAATATCATTGAAGTAATTCATCATAAAAAATTCGATTGGGCTTTCAAGGTTGGTTAAAATCGGTTTAATTTTATATGTATTTATAAAATATAAAATTATAATAATAAAATGAATAACGATAAGGCAATATAATAGACGGGACTTAATTTTGCCATAAATTGACGCAGATGATTTGCTTAAAGAAGACAGCATATGATTATCGCAACGACAATTGCACCAACAACCCCGAAAAATCCAAGTCCCCGCCCTCCATTATTTGACATCTTGTTAGACTCCTATCATGTAATTTGGTAGCATTATACACTACTTTATCCTACTTGTCAAGCAAAAATAAGATAATTGATATAATTTAGCTATAAAAACATAATAGGATAGAGCGGGATATGAAACCTTTGAAAGAAAAAATAAGCATTACGATTGATTCTGATTTATTGGAAAAGTTAAAAGTCGAAGCGGAAAAGGACGATCGCTCACTTTCTCAATTCATAAATGTGATCTTACGGAAATATCTTAAAGCACAAAATGAAGAAGTATGAATGGGAAGTGGTGGGATTATCTTTGCTTCGCTCGATAGCTTCGTCGAAGGGGAATGTTTTAGGAAAAAATATGCTTATCGTACCCTTCTCCTCGCGCAAACCACGCGGCGTTTCTTTTTACCACCTTTCGCCTACGCAAAAACCCTTGCACAGGGCAAGGGTTTTTGCGTGGTGGGAAGAGGTGGATTCGAACCACCGAAGTCGTTGACGTCAGATTTACAGTCTGATCCATTTGGCCGCTCTGGAATCTTCCCTTCTATATTCTGTTTTTGTTCTCTCGGTGGAGCTGGTGACGGGAATTGAACCTGCAACCTGCTGATTACAAATCAGCTGCTCTGCCGATTGAGCTACACCAGCAAAATGTGGTGGCTTGGGGTGGAATCGAACCGCCGACATAAGGATTTTCAGTCCTCCGCTCTACCAACTGAGCTACCAAGCC
>CANRGG010000002.1 GCA_947630115.1 uncultured Clostridia bacterium | reverse complement strand
TATTAGCAGTCATTTCTAACTGTTATTCCCCAGACATGGGCAGATTGCTCACGTGTTACTCACCCGTCCGCCACTAATGCAAGGAGCAAGCCCCTTGCATCCGTTCGACTTGCATGTGTTAAGCACGCCGCCAGCGTTCATCCTGAGCCAGAATCAAACTCTTAAGTTTAATTGTTTAGAATCGAAGCGGGCTAACCGCCCCGATGGCTCTAACTTGAATAAATTCTCGTTATCTTTTTGCTGACTTTGTTTTGAGTACTATTTGCTGCTCAAAAAATTGACAGAAACTGCTTTTTGTGTTACAAAAAATCGTTTCTTTCTTATTCGATTTTTAATCTGCATAAATCGGGCGACAGCCCGCTTGCACACCTGCTTCAAAAGGTGAGCTTGACTATTATAACAAATCTAAATCCATTCGTCAAGCGTTTTTCGCAACTTTTTTCGGATTTTTTCAAGAATTTTTTCTCGATCCGTTTCCATTGCGCTTTTTGTTTGCCTTTCTCGCAGACAGCTTGTTCATTCTATCATACCGAAAAAAATAAGTCAACTGTTTTTCGCAACTTTTTTCGTCTTTTTTTCGGAAATTTCGGAAAATTTTTCCGACATATTTTTGACCACAAGATGTTGTATTTCCGATTCTTTTATGCTACAATGGAATAGATCTTATACTTGGGCAGGCAAAATTATGAGACAAATTTTTCAGGTCGTTTTTTGTATTTGTTCGGTGCTTTGTGCCGCAGCGGCGTTTTTTTTGGGTGTTTTTCTGGGATTTTTCTACGCGCTCATCGGAGCGGGAGCGGCGCTTATCTTTCTTCTGCTCACCCTTCTGATGAAGCATGGCAATCCCTTTCGCCGCGAAGAGGAGGAGCCGCACCCCGATTTTATGAACACCGATGAGGAGAACGAACGGATCCGTGCCGCGGCGCAGAATGAGCTTGGGCAGACTGCCGCCGATGCGCAGGCCGAAGTGCAGACTGCCGCAGCCGAGCCCGATCTGATAGAGGGAAACGACGAAAAGAAATAAGGTTTGAAATTTTTAAGGGGCGCGCAGGCGGCAAAAGCCGCCTGCGCGCCTTGTTTTGATCTGTCCGTCTTTGCTGCCTATACATTATTATAATAGGGCGCGAAATTTGGGAGATCTTGTGTTTTGATGGGGAAATTCTGTTTTTTCTCGGCGCTCTTCGGAAAAATCGCTCTGCGCCGACGGGCGAGGGCGAAGCCGAGCGTGCTATTGGACAAAAATCGGCAGAACTTCTTGCCCGGTCGCCGAGCCGCCTCAACAATAGACGGCGAAATCGCAGAGCTTGCTCAATGAGTGGGGCGCCACGGTTCGACGTCCTTGCAGCATGTTTGCTAAAGAACGTCCCGCAGTAAGCGACAAAAAATCGCAGAGATTGCTCACTGTTTTACATGGCAGGGGTCTTTTTATAATAAAAGAAGGTTTCGTCCGCGCCGCAAGGAACAAAGCCCGCCGCACGCAACATTTTGTCCGACCTTACGTTTTCCCGGTAGCATTTCGCGTCCGCCGTCTCGATCCCGAGCTTGACGAACGCATATTCCGCGAGCGCGCGCATGGCCTCGGCGGCATAGCCGTTGCCCTCCGCCTCGGGAAGGAGCCGCACGCCGAGCTCCACGTCCGCGCGGTAGCCAAATCGGTGCAGAACGACCTCGCCGATAAGCCGGTTTTCCCGATAGATCCCGAGCGGCATTTCGTCCTTGCGGTGAAAATCTTCGCGCGCAAGCTGCAAAAAATACTCGTCGGACGGCTCGCCCTCCGGAAAATCCTGCCGCCAATCGTATCCCCAGAAGCGGTTGCGCGCCCGATCTCTTGCAAGCCTCGCATAGTCCGCCTTGTCGCCGTCCCCGACAGGCGCAAGCCGCAGGCGCTCCGTTTCGATCTCCGGTTCTTTCGAGAGCGCGTCGATCGCCCGCCGCGGCAACACATTGTATTTGGAGACGATCTCGCAGGGGAGATATTGCAGCTTGGATTTTCTCAGCCCGGGATCGCCCGCGTCGTCCATTCGGTTCAAAAAACTCACCCCATCCCCGCAAAACCGCGTGGCAAACTGCTGCGCGAGCATGGGATAGGCGCCCTCGAAGGCGCGATCCGCCTTTTCAATATGGACGATCACCATGTCGCCGCAGCGCTCTCCCGCCGAAAAACCGACGATCTTTCCGTCCACCGTGAGGAGCCCCCCGAACAAGCCCAGCGATAAAAGTTTGGGCAAAATGGAGAATGTTTCGTCCATCTCCTCCTTGGCAAGAAATTCGTTTTTGCCCTTCTGAACTTCGGAATAGCCGTTCAGAAATTGCAAAAGGGCGGGCAGATCGGCCGGCTCATAGGGGCGGAATTGCCAACCTGTATAGAGTTTTTTGAACTTGTTGACGTGGTTCCGCTGTCCCGCGTACCGCTTGCCGGCATAAAAAATAAAATCCTCCGCGCGGTAGAGATAATCTCTCCAGCGGCGGCGGTTATTGACGGTACAATCCTGTCCGTACCGTTTCAGAAGTTTTAACAGCTTCCCCTCCGGGATATTGGTAAAATGCAGGCGGATATTGCTGTCCCGGCAGTGCCGTTCGATCTCGTCAAGCGCGGCGTCCTCCTCCGTTTCATTGCCCGAAACTGACAACGGGTAATAAAAATAGTTGCAACCCGCGTAAAATTCATGCAAAATCAGGCAGTTTGCGGCGACGCAATAGTCGAGCGAAAGCGCCTCTCCCCACATGAATTGAAAGCCCTGCGAATAATCGCCGATATGCGTCGTTTGCGCCGCAAAATACGGCGCAAACGGTTCCATTTCTTCTCTGTTCAGTTTTTGAAAGGTCAACATCTCTTGTTTATTCCTGTCTGTCGATGATGTCGAGGAGCTCATAAATCCGGTCGAGATCGTCGCGCGAATAATAGTCGATATAGATCCTGCCCTTTTTCTCGGTGCCGATGAGCGAAACTTTCGTCTTAAAGGAGGAACGCAGCCGTTCGACGAGATGTTTGAGCTCGGCGTTTGCGAGGGCGTTCTTTTTCTCCTTCTCGCGAGTCAAAACTTCCGGCGGATTGAGGAACTGTTTGACGGCGCGTTCCGTTTCGCGCACCGACCAGCCCTCCTTCACGCATTCGCGCGCAAGTTCCGCCTGGTTCTCCTTGGGAACGGGCACGAGCGTTCTCGCATGGCCCGAAGAGAGCTTCCCGTCGCGGACCAGGGCGACGACTTCCTCCGAAAGAGTCAGAAGGCGCAAGGTGTTTGCGATCGCGGGGCGGGATTTTCCGAGCCGCTCCGCAAGGAACTCCTGCGTGAGATTGAACTCGTCCATGAGCCGCTTCATGCCGAACGCCGCTTCGATGGGGTTCAGGTCCTCGCGCTGCAAGTTTTCGATGAGGGACACTTCCTGGATCTTGCGCTCGTCGTAATCTTTGACGACCGCGGGGATCTGTTCCAGTCCCGCCCGTTTTGCGGCGCGGTATCTGCGCTCGCCGGCGATGATCATATAGGTGCCGTCTTTGTTGCGATTGACGACGATCGGGCTGATCACCCCGTGTTCTTTGATGGAGTTGGTCAGATCGAGGAGGGCGCCCTCGTCGAAATCCTTTCTCGGCTGGTTCGGGTTCGGGTAAATTTCGTCGATGGGCAGTTCGCTCACGCCTCCCGCCGCAGCGGCACCTTCGCCCTGCGCATTCTCGTAAGCGGCGCCCGTGTCCTTAAAAAGCTCCTCGAGCCCTCTTCCAAGACCTTTCGCCATTGCTTATTCTCCTCCTTGCGTTTTTTTCAAAAATTCCTCGGTAAGCGCCGCATACGCCTTTGCTCCGATACAGCGCGGGTCATGCAGCATGATGGGCTTTCCGTGGCTGGGCGCTTCGGCGAGCCGCACATTGCGCGGGATCACCACTTCGTAGAGCGTCCGCGTGAAATATTTCTTGATCTCGGCGGCGATCTGCCGGCTGATGAGGGAGCGGCGGTCGTGCATAGTCAAAACGACGCCCTCGACCTTTAATGTCTTGTTCAGGTGCTGTCTCACAAGCGAGATCGTGTTCATGAGCTGGCTCAATCCCTCCAAAGCGTAGTACTCGCTCTGGATCGGGATGACGACGCTGTCGGCCGCAGCCAAGGCGTTGATCGTGATCAATCCCAGCGAGGGCGGGCAATCGATCAAAATGAAATCGTACTCGTCCTTGACCTTGGAAAGGGCGTTTTTGAGCACCCGTTCTCTGTTTTTCTTATAGACGAGCTCCACTTCCGCGCCTGCAAGGTCGATATTGGCAGGCAGAATGTCGAGCCCCTCGACCATGGTAGAAAGGATGTTTTCCTTGACGGGATCATCGTCGATGAGCACATTATAAACGGATTTTTTGAGCGAGCTTTTGGAAAAGCCGAGCCCCGTCGTGGCGTTTCCCTGCGGGTCGATATCCGCAAGCAAAACTTTCTTGCCCGCCTTCGCAAGGTATGCCGCCATATTCACACAGGTCGTCGTCTTTCCGACGCCGCCTTTCTGGTTGGAAAAGGGAATGATCTTACCCATACCGTCTTATCCTCCGACCTTTCGCTTGTAATTTTGAACGGTCTTTCGATCGTCTCAGTTCCCGCCGTTCGGTTTTTCGGGATCTTTTTCTGCACTGCTGTCCGCTGCGCCCGAACCGTTTTGCGTCTCCAAAGCGTCTTTGCTCCCGTCCGCGGTTTGCGTATTATCGCTATGCGTGCTTTCACCCTGCGCATTTTCAGTCTGCGTGCCGCCATCCGAACCGCGGATTACAGCAAACGGGTCGTCCGGCGCGTCCTTGTCATGCTCTTCCATATATGCGATCACTTCTTCCCAGCTTGCGCCGCGCATGAGCATATCCACCTCGGCGGTGTAGATCGTCTCACGCTCCACAAGGACGTGCGCCATGTTGTCGAGAATGCTGCGGTGCTCGGTGAGCAGCCGCTTCGCGCGTTCATATTGTTCCGCGACGATCCGCTTGACTTCCTCGTCGATCGCGGATGCGGTCTCTTCGCTGTACGTCGCGCGCTCCTCGAAATCTCTTCCAATAAAGACAGGGCCGTCGCTCGAATAGGCGATCGGGCCGAGCTTCTGGCTCATGCCCCATTCCATCACCATTTTCCGCGCAATCGCCGTGACCTGCCGGATATCCCCGGACGCGCCGGAGGAGATATCATGGATGACGAGCTCTTCCGCCACTCTTCCGCCGAGCGCAGAACAAATATGCGCCAGCGCATAGCCGTAAGTTTCCAGATTGTTGTCTGATTCAGGACGATAAAGTGTATATCCGCCTGCTGCGCCGCGCGGAATGATCGTCACTTCCTGCACGTTGTCGCGCTCGTGGCACAGCTTGCCGAGGATCGCATGCCCCGACTCGTGATAAGCGGTCAACCGCTTTTCCTCTTCGGTCACGACGCGGCTCTTTTTCTGCGGCCCCATAATGACTTTGTTAATTCCCTCGTAGAGCTCGAGGTTACCGATCGTACTTTTGCCGAGCCGCGCGGCCAAAATCGCCGCCTCATTGAGAAGATTGGCAAGATCCGCTCCCGAAAAGCCGCTCGTCATACGCGCGATCGTTTTGAAGTTGACATCGGGCGCAAGCGGTTTGTTCCGGGCATGAACTTTCAAAATTTGTTCGCGCCCCTTGACGTCCGGCATGTGAACATATATTTGCCTATCAAAGCGCCCCGGCCGAAGCAATGCGCTATCCAAAATATCCGCACGGTTTGTCGCTGCCATCACGATGACGCCCTCGTTGGAATCAAACCCATCCATTTGGACAAGGATCTGGTTCAACGTCTGTTCCCGTTCGTCGTTCCCGCCGCCGAGACCCGCTCCACGCTGTCTGCCGACCGCGTCGATCTCATCAATAAAGATGATACACGGCTGGTTCCGCTTTGCCATATCAAACAGATCGCGCACACGCGACGCGCCGACGCCGACGTACATTTCCACGAAGTCAGAACCGCTGACCGAGAAAAACGGCACGCCCGCTTCGCCTGCGACCGCCTTGGCGAACAAAGTTTTACCCGTTCCGGGAGGCCCAACCAAAAGAACGCCCTTCGGGATCCTCGCCCCAAGGTCGGAAAACTTTTTGGGGGTTTTCAAAAACTCGACGATCTCGGCAAGCTCGACTTTTTCCTCCTCCGCCCCCGCAACGTCAGAGAAGCGGACTTTCAGATTGGTAGAAACCTTCGCCTTCGTCTTGCCGAAGTTCATCACCTTGCCGCCACCGCCGCTCGTCGCGCGAAGAACGAGGAAGAATGCAACAACTCCGACGACCAGCACCGCGATATAAATGAAATTGCCCCAACCGGCTCCCGCATTCGGATCGGTGTACCAGATTTCAAGGCCTTTCTCGCTCCAATCCGCAAGCACCGTGTTCCACGCGTCGGCACCATAGAGGCTGAACATGTTCGCCCAATAGGTATAATTCGCCGCGTCCTTGCTCGTGTAGCCGTAAACCGTGTAATTTTCCACCCGGATCATCACGATACGCCCCTCATCGGGGTACATCTCACTATTGACGATCCGCTTCTCGAATTCCGTTGCGGAGATTTCGCGGTCGTTCTTGTATTTTGTCGTGATCACGAAATACAACCCGATCCCAAGCACGCCCACCAGAATCACTGTGAGAACTATCTTAAAGGTTTTGCTCAACTTTTGCTCCTTATCTTTTTATTTGTACACGCCACAGTATGGTCGTTTTGTCTTTATTATTGTATCACATCTTCTTTGGAAATGCAAGCATATTACGGCATTTCTTTCCTGTTTTTCAAAAAATATCTTCGAGAACCTTATGTTTACCTCTGCACCTATTAAAAATCGCTTATTTTTTCCCCAAAAATGTTTCATGTGAAACAATCCATGTTCTTTTATCTGAATACTGGGTGTTTCACGTGAAACAATTAACGCAAATGTTTTCACGAAACGCAAAGTGGGGCTTTTTATAAAAGATAAAGACCGCGCGGATGCGGTCTTTTCAAATCTTATTTTGCAGCGGCGAGAAAATCGGTAAACCATTTTCCGGAGATTGCATAGCCGGTGGCACTTCGAAACCACTCCGACGAAATAATATTTCCGACGAGAAAACTTGACTCGAAGGCGGAGTCCATAGGCAGCCAGCTCAACACCGTTAAGGCGATAAACAAAAGAAAGCAAGCCTTTGCAAACCCAAGCAGTGCGCCCAAGAATTGATTTAGCAATCGAAACGGTGCAAGTTTATCAACGACTTTTGTCATGAGTTTCGATAAAAACACAACGGCCAAGCGAATCAAAATGATCAGCAGGAAGAACGAAATAACGATCGCAATCCATTTTGCCAAAATGGAGCCAATCATCAATGCCGGCGTCGTTCCCGCGGGTATCATTTTGACGTCGGAAAATCCGATCGCAATAAACCATCTGGGAATTGCGCCAATACCCATTTCGGTCAGAACGTCGAGAAGCTCTGAGCTGGGAATGGCAATCGGAAATGCGGCGGCATAGGCCTCGTTTTTAGCAATGGATGACGCAATACGGTTTGCAATTGCCGAGGTCATTCCAAAACAACTCTCCAAAAAATTAGAGAACGAGACGCAAAGCATAAAAGCAAAAATGATTGACGCAACTTTACCCGCAAGCTTGCACGCTTCCACAATAAAGCCGCGGTGTGCACCGTAAACCGTCCTTAAAATCAAAACGGCGAAGAAAAGCACGTCAAAAATCCAGCCAAACGAAGCAAGAATCAAGGTTTGCATGAACCCACCTCCGAAGTTCCCTTCTATTATACACGAATCCAAATCATTTGTCTTGACTTTTTTAGGGGATTTTATCCAAATTCGTATAAAATTTTCGGTTTCGGCAAAAATCAAGCGAAATGGGGGACTCATGGATTACTCGTTTCATGCCTTTAATTCAATGGCGCACATTGGCGCGGAACATGCGCTGCATAATTTAGTCGGAAATATGACTGCGCCGCCGGTGATCGCGTGTATCGGAAGCGATCTGGCGATCGGCGACAGCCTCGGCCCAATCGTCGGTACTATGCTGTCCGAGCGACTCGCACACGGCTCAGCATTTGTTTACGGAACCCTGCGCACGCCCGTGACGGCGAAGGAAATCAAATATTTGGGGAAATTTTTGAAGAAAACCCATCCCAATTCCAAGGTCATTGCGGTAGACGCAGCAGTCGGCGATCGCAATGAGATCGGACTCATCAAGCTTTCCGATACCTCTTTACAGCCAGGCGCAGGCGCAAACAAACGTTTGAATCGGGTGGGGGACTGCTCAATCCTCGGGATCGTGACAGAAAAAAACAATTTCAGCTTTGCGAAACTGAATTTAACGCGCCTGTGCGTTGTCTATCAAATGGCTGAGACGATCTGCGAGGCGCTCAGCGAATTTTTACGCAATCGAACGGCATTCTATGTAGCGAAATAAAAGGTATAATACATCTGATCTGCGCGAGGTGTCATAGTGCGTTTTTATGCAACCGTGCAGCATTTTGTGGAACAAAGAAAAGTACTTTGGCGCATTTTTCTGTAATCGTGTGGCGTTTTATGTTGCAAATGGGACCTCTTGATGGCGCAGAAAGACGGAACAGAAAGGCCCGAATAAAAGAACGGCGAAGCGCAAAAACTAAACGCAGGGAGATAAAAAATGGTTAAGACAATCAAAATGAAAACTTATGACACCGCGACGGCGCACGTCGTGAAAAAAATCACGCACGGCGCATACGGCGACCCGAAGGGCTTCGAGACGACGCTGTTCCAGACAAAGGACGGAGATTACTTTCTCTACACGTACGGCGGCAGCGAGTCGGTCTACGCGAAAGAGGCGATCACGGCGTTTTCCAAGCAGCGCGCAGAGGAATTTCTGAAAAATAGTTGATAAAAACATGGTGCCGACGGAAATTTACGGCAAAAAGTGGCACCTGTCAAAAAGTTTCGACAAAAAGCGAGGCTCGACAAAAAATTACGGCAAAACCCGCGGCACACGAAGGAAAGTTGCAGCAAAACCCCCAGCACCTGACAAAAAGCTATCAACAAAAACAGCGGGGCGGGCGAAGGCAAAAATTCAGCGCCCGACGGAAGCCGAAGGGCGCTGCATAATCCACGTTGTCCGCATAGTCGAGGATCATGCGGAGCATATTCAGTCAAAATTCAAAATTTCAAACCGCGGATTTCCCATGTTCATACCAATATGTTTGATATAACTCAAGGTTCCCGGCGTCAAGTTCTCGTTCAAATAACGTCGAAACCATCCAACGCTTTTCGCTATTGTTGACAACTTTATAAATCGCGTCCCCAATTCCATCAATGCTTGCAATAATTCCAAAATTTATAAATTCGATTTTTCCGTCAATTTCAACCAAATAATATTGATTCCAATCCTGTCTATTTCCCAAATCGGCGCCGGCGACTGTATGAGAATTTAGCGTTTTGAAGCCGAACAAAACCTTGGCATGGGCAAACTTGGTCGTTTTTTGCCCCTCATTGTTGACGCTGTCTCCTTGCAAGCCGACGGTTTCCAAGCGGTCAAGGACGTTTTTCGTCAAGGCCTCGAATTCTGTTTGCTGCTCCGCCGTCGCCGTGTCGGTGGAATACTCAAATGGAATACTTGTTCCTCTTGGAAATTCCTTGTAAATCGTTCCATTTAAGTAGTCTAAAAAATTATCTTTCGTTTGTAAATCACCGCATTACAGCTTTTCATAAAAGCTATCTTTCACAAAGCTCAGTGTATTATATCGACACTCATTCGTTTCAATATCTTTTGCAATTACACCAATCTTAAAATTTATATCATTCGGGTTAACAAAAAGAAGTTCTACATATTGAAATCTCTTTGCATATTCATTATAATAATCATTCTGATACTGATTGTCGCCCTTCATCCATTTGTCGAAAATGTCAAACAGCAGCGGTATGTTCCATTGATATTCCCCGTCCACAATCTCATAAATGTTTTCGACCGGCAACGTTTTATCGTGCACCTGCTCGAATGCCGGCAGGCTCACCGCCGTGCCGCCAACTTTGCCGATTTCGATCTCCACCTCCCCGCTTTCCGCGCGCAAAACCAGCGACAGCGCGCCCGCCGCGGACAGATCTGCCTCCACCGGCACCGACGCCGCCGACCCGTCCAGTCCGAATTGGGTGTTCCCGGAAAGCTTTTGCGCCTCTTCGTCGAAGGTATCCCACTTGATCTCTTTGAGCGCGCCGAACAGGGAAGAGATCAAGGAATCTGAAGTCGTTTCGCTGAAATCTTTCTCCCAAAGCTCGAGCTCGTCGCTCCAAACATACGAAAAATTCCCGTTTTCCGCCCCTTCATAATAGGTTGAACGGCCGGCTTCGGTCATCTTCGCGTTTCCGCCGTCGATCTCGGCGAGCAGCTCCTTCCCGCCGCCCGCTTGCGAACAGGTGAAATTCTTCGTCGAGATCGCCTTTTCCAAAAATTCATCGAACTTTTCAACGCCCTTTTTCAGTTTTTCGGCGGGATCTTCTTTGGGCGGCGTGTCGGGCGCGGGATCTTTCCCGTCTGGTTTTTCCGGATTTTCGTCAGGCGTTTTCGGATTTTCGTCAGGCGTTTCATCCGGACGATCGTTGTCGCCGGGGTCGGTCTGGCTGCCGCCGTTGTCGATCGCGGGCGGCGGGACGGGATTTGAACATGCCGTGCACCCGAGACCGGCGCCCATCAAGAGCCCCGCAAAAAGCGCGAGCGCGGCCGTCTTTCTTTTCAGTTTTTTCATACGGTTCCTCCACAAGTCTTTTGAATGCAAAGAGAATTTGACTCTTTCATTATACAAAATTTTTTTGCGTTTGTAAAGAATTTCAGGCAAGAAAAA
Source organism: uncultured Clostridia bacterium (assembly GCA_947630115.1). Taxonomy (GTDB): domain Bacteria; phylum Bacillota; class Clostridia; order Christensenellales; family Borkfalkiaceae; genus Gallimonas. The sequence continues at coordinate 77,956 of CANRGG010000002.1, read as the reverse complement.
ACCTTCCGCGAAATGTGCGCGGAAGGTCGGTTTTTCGCTTCAATGCGTCGCTTTTTGCGACCCGTTTTGCGTTATTCCTCGGTCTTGTCGTCCGAAGAAGGCGTCTCGTTCTCGTTTTCGTCGCGGGAATTGCCCAGATAGGTCCCGAAGAAGCCGCTGAAACCGCCCTTGCGGAACCCGCTGTTCCCGCCGCCGCGGTTGAGGCTCGTGCCCGTCGTCTGCGGGGTGTCGTCCTTGGGCAGTTCGCGCTTCGGGTAGGGCTTCTTGTTGTCGCGGTCTCGGCCACGGTTCCGATCTCCCCCGCGGTTCCCGCCCGAATAGCGGTTGTCCCGGCCGCGGTTCCGATCGCCTCCGCGTCCGCCGCGGTCCTTTCTCTCATAGGGCTTGAGATTTTTCGGAATGATCACGACAAATCTCATCGGCTCCTTGCCTTCGCTCTTCGTCGTGACGTCGGGGCTGTCCACGAGCGCCGCGTGGATGATCCTGCGCTCATAGGGGTTCATGGGTTCGAGGCGCACGCGCTTTCCGAGCCGCACCGCCTTTGCCGCCATCTTTTCTGCGACCCGCTTCAAGGTGTTTTCCCGATCCTCGCGGTAATTTTCACAGTCCACCACGACGCGGACATACTCTTCTCTGCCGATGTTTGCGACCGCGCCCGCAAGGGTCTGGATCGCGTCGATGACTTCGCCGTGCCGCCCGATCAGGCTCTTTCCCCCGCCGGAGAGGTCGATCACGATCCGTTCCGACTCCTCTTTGAGCGCGGGAACGAGATCTTGCCCGAGCAGTTCCGTCAGTCCCTCCAAAAATTTCAACGCGCGCTCCCCGTCCGTCTGTTTCGGAATGGGGGTGAGCCGCACCTGCGCGGGGACCGAGCCGAACAGCTTGCGCTTCCCTTCCTCGATCACCTCGATCTGCACTTCTTCGCGTTTCAAGCCGAGTTCGCGAAGTCCTGTCTCGACGGCTTCCTCCGCCGTCTTACCGCTGAATAAATTTTCCGACATATTACATAAGCCCCTTTCGAGTTATTTTTTCTTTTTGTCTTTTTTGCCGTTTTGTCCTGCGTCCGTTTTCCAGGGCACCGTGCGGGTATAGCGCGCCTTGATCGCCTCTTCCTCTTTCTTCCGGAAAACGCGGTCGAGGACGAGATTGGAGATCAGTGTGATCACGATCCCGAAGATCGAGCTGACGGCGATATAGATGGAGAACGCTGCCGTCCACAAAAATCCGGTGATCGCATAGATGAGCGGCATGATGAAGAGCATCATTTTCTGCGTCGCCGCGCCCTGTCCGTCCACCGTCTGGTACTTGTTGGATTCCTTCTGGCTCTTCATCATGATGAGCTGCGAGAGCACCATGAGCCCGATCGTGAGAATGATGAGGATATAATAGCCGTTCGCCTGCTCTTTTTCTTCGCCGAGAAGGGCGGTCATGTCGTTGTACTGCGCTTCGGGGAACACTTCGGCGATCGTACTCTCCCTGCCGTAAGCGTCCACGATATCCGCGGAGATCGAGCTGATGAAGCCGGCATAATCCTGGATAGGATGTTTATAGCTGACGTCCGGATACCAGACGTTTTTGATCCATAAAAAGCCAGGATTTTCGGTCGTGCGGAAATGCTCGGCGGCAGCCTTTGCGCCCTCGTTTTTGAACCAGGCGTTACAGCCGAGCGCAAGCTCCTCATCTGTCTCGGTCCCCGCCGCTTTCCCGGTGTATTCGGCGAGAAAGGCCCCGACTTCCTGCTTGAATGCGGCGTCGGATTGCTCGGTGTAGAATTTGTCGATCAGAATATAGTAATACTTTTCCGCCGTAGCGGGATCTTTTTCGTAATCTTCCTTGGCGCAGGTATAATAGAGGTAGCAATCCGCCGCAGAGGATTCCACCCGCACGCGCGTGGCGCCGGAGGCTTCGTCGAGATATTCGCTGACGGTGACCGTTTCCGCGGACTGCGCGTCGGGCGCGTATGCGAGCACCGCGGCATTATAGCTCTGCGCCATGCCCTGGTACATGGAGAGATTCGCGTAATTCGCATAGGATTGGAACGCCGTCACCGCAAAGATGAGGATGACGAAGGAGATGATCATCGGCAGGCAGGCGGAAAACAGTCCGATCCCGTTCTTTTTCTGCAATTCGAGCATTTTCCGGCTGTATGCGTCCTTGTCGTTCGCATACTGCTTTTGCAGTTTCTCGAGATCGTCCTGCATGCTGCGCATGATGAGCGTCTGTTTGCGCATTTTGACGCGCTGATAGATATCGAAGGGCGTCGTGATCGCTTTCAGAATAAGCGTAAAGACGATAACGCCCCATCCGACGATACCGACTCCTTCGATGATGATCTTGACGAAATTCGCAAGCCAGCCCAGATCGATACTGAAGCTGTTTTGCATGGTGAATTGCGTGACCGCAGAAAGTAAAGATGTCATAGTTTCCTTGTCCGCCGCGCTCAGACGAGCCAGCGGAGCTTCCAAAAAACTTCGGGCGCGGGGTCGATCCCGCCCTTCGAAAAGGGATTGCAGCGCAGGATCCTGCAAAGTCCGAGCAAACTTCCCGCCAAAACTCCCCAATTATTGATACAGCGTTTGGTGTATTCCGAGCAAGTCGGCGAATACAGACAGGTATGACGGGAGAGTCGTCTTTGGTAGAAGTTGATCAGAAGGATCAAGAGCGCTTTCAGGGGATTTTTCAGCTTTCTTTTCAGGAGCCCGATGTTTTCATGGATCAACGTGCGGAGCGGCGGCAGAGAAATGCCGCCATTTGGAAAGGGCAACTGAGATATCGCGTTTGAATCCTTCATAGGAGTACTCCGGCGCGAGCTTTGGAATGAGCAAAACAAAAAACGGCGCCTCTAAAGGAGCTGTATTGCTGCGGAACGCTTCCCGGAGCAATCGTTTCAGGCGGTTTCGCCGGACGCTCTTCCCATATTTTTTTCCCACGCACACCGCATACCGCGGTTCCCGGGCGGATAAAAAGACCGCCGTCAGGGAAGAAGTGTAGATCCTCTTCCCCGTTTTCAGCACTCTCGTGATCTCTTTCTGTTTTTTCAAGGGCAGGAATTCCATGCGCCCTCCCCTCCGGGTTATGCGGAGAGATGTTTTCTGCCCTTATTTCTTCTTCTCTTGAGCACCTTCCGTCCTGCGGTCGTGCTCATTCTCTTGCGGAAGCCGTGAACTTTGCTTCTCTGTCTTTTCTTGGGCTGATAGGTTCTTTTCATTTCGATTTACTCCTCAATGTTCTTCATTGTTTGATTATAAAGAATTTCCCCGTTTTCGTCAAGCAATTATTGGACGTTTCTGACGGGTAAAATCAAATACAAGCTGTCTTTTCGCTCTTTATTTTGTAAAATAAAGGGGGAAATCGCGCCGTTGAAGGAAAGAACGACGGTCTCCTCCGAAAGCGCGCGGAGAGCGTCGAGCAAAAATTTCGCATTCATGGAGATCGTCAGATCCTTCCCTTCCGTCTGCGCCTTGACGGGCTCGAGTACCTTGCCCGCGTCGGAAACGGAATGGATCTTCAGACTGCTCGCCGAGATCTCGAGGGTGATGAGATTGTTCTTGTCTCCCCGGTTGAGGATGGCGGCGCGCTCCGTCCCGGCGGTGAGTTCTGCGCGGGACACGAAAACTTCCGTCGAGAAAGAGGACGGCAGAACGCTCTCCTTGCGGATAAATTCTCCTTGATAAAGGCGGGAAACGATCGTCATGTCCCCGACGCTCACAAGGAGCATGCCGCCCTGCGTATAGAGAGTGATCTCCTTTTCGTCGTCCGAGATCATTCGCGCGATCTCGTTGAGCGTTTTTGCGGGACAGATCACGCTGTTTTCGCCGCTCTTACTCAAAACTTCGGTCTCGGCGACCGCAAGACGGTAGCCGTCGAGCGCCGTGACTTCGAGCTTGTCCTTGAATTCGAAAAGACAGCCCTTCAAAATCGGACGGGAATCGTCCTGCGCGCAGCAGAACGTCGTCTCCGCGATCGCTTTTTTGAGATCTTTCTGCTTCATGACGAAATAATTCTCGCCGATCTCGAAGTCGATCCGCGGAAATTCATCGGCGGGCATGGTCTGCAGATCGGAAACGGAGTCCCCGTAGCTGATCTCGAGCCCGCGGTCGGACGTCTCCAATGTGACGCGGTGCTCGGTGAGTTTTCCGACAAAATCGGAAAAGAGTTTTCCGGCGACGCAGGTCTCTCCTTCTTCGAACACTTCCGCTTGCAGCGTTTTACGGATGGTGAGTTCCCCGTCCGTCGCGGTCAAGACGACTTGATCGCTCTCCGCGGTGACCCGGATACACTCCATGACGGGCGCTGTCGTGCGAATAGCGCAGGCTTTGCTTGTCTTGACCACCGCGTCCGAAAGATTCATGCCGTTGCAGACGAATTTCATATCGTTCCCTCCCTTGTTCTCTTGATATAAAATAGATTTTTATTATTAGTAATATTAAGGCGGGTGGAAATGTGGACAGTTTCCCGTCCGGACCCGTTCTTGTCCCCATTATAGCGGAAATCGGGAAAAATTTCAAGTAAAAACGGGTTTTTTCAGGCGAGAAGAGAAAAAAACTTTTGTGGAAATTCGGTGGACAAGCCGGTGGAAACTTCGTGGACAAGGGGATAACCCGGAGCCGCGAAAAATTTGCCTCGAAAGGAAGGGGCGAAGGCTCCCGCGAAAAAAAGGGCGGATTTTCGGGAAAAAGCGAAATGGAAAAAAGTTATGCCCATTTTTATCCACAGCGTGGAAAAAGTATTGCACGATTCCACCCGGAAAGAGGAAAACTCCTTGCGTTTTTGCGCCGTTTTATGGTATAATCTTCCCATGAACGAGACGATTCCGACGGCTGCCTATCTCGATTTGATCCAAAACGGAGCCCAAGAAAAATTCGAACGTTTCCGGAAAACGCTGATCGAGGGGAACAAAAAATTCAATCTGACCTCTTTGACGGACGAAAAAGAGATCCTCTATAAGCATTTTCTCGATTCCGTCGCGGGCGAGCGTTTTTTCCCGCAGGGCGCCTCCGTCTGCGAGGTGGGCTCGGGCGCGGGCTTTCCCTCCATTCCGCTCAAACTGATTCGGGATGATCTGCGTTTTGCTCTGATCGAGAGCACCGGGAAAAAGTGCGAATTTTTGCGCGCCGCCGTTCAAACGTTGGGCCTTTCAGATATGGAAGTTTTTAACCTGCGCGCGGAAGAGGCGGGAAAAATGGAGAAATTCCGGGAAAAATTCGACGTCTGCTGCGCCCGGGCGGTGGCGCGGCTGAATACCCTTGCCGAATATTGCCTGCCGCTCGTCAAAAAGGGCGGCAGATTCATTGCCTATAAGGGAAACGCGGACGAAGAGATTGAGGAGGCGGAAAAGGCGATATCTCTCTTGGGGGGAAGGACGGAAAAGATCGTCAAATTTTCCCTTCCGGAAAACGCCGGTCTGCGGACGCTCGTCATCGTGAAAAAGATCGGTCAAACACCCGAAAAATATCCGCGCGGCAGAGGAAAAGAGCGGAGCGCGCCCATCAGGGGATGAGGATGGAGATCACGGGAAGAATTTGGACTTGCGCATTGACGGGACACAGGGCGCTCCCCGAAGATTTCGACGAAAACGCCCTCTACGATAAGCTGAACGAGCTTATCGAGCTCGGCTGTACAAAATTTTTATGCGGCATGGCCTGCGGATTTGATCTGAGGGCGCTCCGCTGCCTGATCGATCTGAGGATGAAATATCGCTTCGAGATCGAGGCTTGCATTCCCTATCGCGGGCACGACGCGAAATTCTCCGCGGAGGAGAAGAAACTTTTGAAAAAGGGGCTCGAACTTTGCGATCGGGTCACCGTTTTGTTTGAACATTATCGAGCGGGCTGTTTTCTGGCGCGCAACCGCTATATGGTGGAGCATGCCGACGCCGTGCTCGCCTACTGCAAAAAGGAACAGAGCGGCACCGCCTATACCGCAGACTATGCGATCAAAAAAGGGGTGCCCGTGATTTTTTTGAACTGAAATCCGCTCATTTCGGAGCCTTGGAATTTTTCAGAAAATACTCTTTCAAAAACAGATAAAACTCCCGGACGTTCCGGTTCTCTTCACGGGACTCGTTCCGGAGGATCACAATGTCCCTTCCGCAGGGGAAATCCCGCAGCGTCAAAAGTTTCATCTCGCCGCTCTCCGGTTTTCCCCAGGTAAATTCCGGCCAGAACCCCACCCCCATGTTCGCCGCGATCATGTTCTGCACCGCCGTGGGGCTGTCGCTCTCGAAGAGGACTTTCGGCTTAAATCCAGCCCGGCGGCAGATCCTGTCGCAGACGGCGCGGAACTGCCGCGAACCGAGAAGGGTGATGAAGCCCTCCTGCGCGATCTCCGAAAAGGAAACGCTGTCGGTGTCCCGGTATTTCTCCGCCGCCGCGGCAAGGAAGATCTTCTCATGGATGACCGTCTCGTTCCCCCGCCGCTCGGGCGGCGTCTGATGGCGCTCCTTTGTCGTGATGAGGATGTCACTGATGTCGCTCAAAGAATTCTGAAAAACCTGAAAATGCAGACCCGTGTGCTGTTTTTTGTATTCGATGATCGCCTTTGTGACGAGCGTCGACGCCGCCAGAACGTTCAGCCGCACCGTGTCCGCGTCCAGCTTCGCCATGGCGCGAAGCTCTTCGGGGATCCGGTCGAGATGTTCGATCACCGGCGCAAGGGAACGGTAAAAATGCTGCCCGTATTCATTCAGTCGGATGTTTCGCCCCTGCCGAAAGAAGAGGGGCACCCCCAGATCTTCTTCCAGCCGCTTTAGCGACTGGGTCAGCGCCGGCTGGGCAATGTGCAGCTTTTCCGCGCTCTTCGTGATATGCTGCGACCCCGCCACTTCCAGAAAATATCTCAGCTGCATGAGTTCCATGGTAAATCCTCCCAATTCATAACGCAAGCGTTATCGTTTCGGTAAAAATTATATATTAGATTTATTGATCTGTCAATGATATAATGTAGAGGAAAACAAAAAAAGCCGATCTTCGGAGGAAAATCATGATCGCAAACATTCTGGAAATCTTTATGCTCGTCTGTTTCGGGCTCTCCTGGCCGATCGCGGCGGTGAAGAGCTACAAGAGCCGCAGTTCGAAATCGACGAGCCTGCCCTTTATCCTGCTGGTCCTTGCGGGCTATGCCGCAGGCGTCGCGGCAAAATTCATCAGCGGCAACGTGAACTACGTTCTTTTTGCCTATCTCATCAACATTTTGTCGGTCTCGACGAACATCGTCGTGTTCTTTCTCAACAAACATCGGGAAAAGGCTGCGGGGAAAGCGGAAAAAGCGCAGAGCGAAAAGCCGGAACAGCCGCCGCTTGTCGCCGCCGAACAAAATTCCTGAGCAAACATTTCAAAGAGACGGGAGCGCCTTCGGGGGCGCTCTTTTCGCGCAGACGGCCGGGAAAAAAAGGCGGCGCGAAAATTGACGAAAAATTCTTGACTTTACCAAGAGAATCGTATATAATATCACCGAGCAAAAGCGGGTAACGCCGGGCTTAAAATTTTTAGGAGGGTTGTTGTTTTTATGGCAAAAGGTAAGGTTGAATTCCGCGAAGCCTACTGCAAGGGCTGCAGCTTATGCGTCAACGCTTGTCCGATGAAAATTTTGCAGATCTCCAAGCGCACCAACGCGAAGGGATACGAGGTGGCGGAATGCGTTGATATGGACAAATGCATCGGCTGCGCAAGCTGCGCGACGATGTGCCCCGACAGCGTGATCACCGTCTACCGCGATTAAAAACGAGGAGGTCCTTAAAAAATGAAAAAACTTTGGAAAGGAAACGAGGCGATCGCAGAGGCTGCAGTCGCCGCAGGATGCAGGTATTTCTTCGGCTATCCCATCACGCCCCAAAACGAGATCCCCGAATACATGTCCTGGAGACTGTATGAGGTCGGCGGCGCCTTCATCCAGGCGGAGAGCGAAGTCTCTGCAATCAACATGGTCTACGGCGCGGCGAGCGCGGGCGCAAGAGCGATGACGAGCTCTTCCTCCCCCGGAATCAGCTTGAAACAGGAGGGCATTTCCTATATCGCGGCGGCGGAGCTTCCCTGCGTCATCGTCAACATGATGCGATCCGGCCCCGGTCTCGGCGGCATTCAGGCTTCGCAGGGCGACTATTTCCAGGCGACGAAGGGCGGCGGCCACGGCGACTATCACTGTATCGTCTACGCGCCCAGCACCGTCCAGGAATTTGTCGACATCATGTATAATGCGTTTGATGTTGCCGACGAATACCGCAACCCCGTCATGATCATCGGCGACGGCATGCTCGGACAGATGATGGAGCCCGCGGAGATCCCGCCCATGAAGGACGCCGCGGAAATGTTCGAAAAATATCATAAGAACGAATGGGCGACCTGCGGCCACAGCGACGGAAAGCCGAGGATCATCAATTCGCTCCGGATCGAGCCCGACGAAAACGAGGAATTTACGATCCGCCTCTACAAGAAGTACGAGGAGATCGCAAAGAAGGAGACGAAGGTCGAGGAATACCGCATGGACGACGCGGAATACGTCTTTGTCGCATACGGTTCGGTCGCGCGGATCTGCAAGGCTGCCATCGTGGAACTGAGAGAGCAGGGGATCAAGGCGGGGCTCATCCGGCCGATCACCCTCTATCCCTATCCCACCGCGACGATCGAAAAAGCCGCGAAGAACCCGAACGTCAAGAAGTTTGTCACCGTCGAAATGAGCATGGGACAGATGGTAGAGGACGTCCGTCTTGCCGTCAACGGACAGAAGCCCGTCGAATTTTACGGCAGAAGCGGCGGGAACGTCATGATGCCTGCCGACCTTGTGAAGTATATTAAGGAGGGTAAATAAGATGAAAATCATAGCCGATAAGCCGAAAATGCTTACCGATACCCCCATGCATTATTGCCCGGGGTGCACGCACGGCATCGTACATAGACTGATCGCCGAGGTCCTCGAAGAGCTCGGCAAGACGGACAATGCGATCGGTATCGCGCCCGTCGGCTGCGCGGTCTATGCGTATAAATATTTCAACTGCGACATGATCGAAGCGGCGCACGGCAGAGCGCCCGCCATTTCGAGCGCCCTGAGACGGGTCGTGAATCCCGAGAATATCATCTTCTGCTATCAGGGCGACGGCGACTGCGCGTCCATCGGGATGGCGGAGACCGTCCATGCCTGCATGCGCGGGGAGAACATCACGGTCATCTTCATCAACAACGGCATTTACGGCATGACGGGCGGCCAGATGGCGCCCACCACCATGCCCGGCGTGAAGGCGACGACCTGCATTTACGGGCGCGATCCCAAGCGGTACGGCAACCCCGTGCATCTGAGCGAAATGCTCGCGACCCTCACCGGTCCCGCCTATATCGAGCGCGTCGCCTGCTACGACGTGCCCCATGTGAAGAAGGCGAAGGCGGCTCTTAAAAAAGCGTTTGAGATCCAGATGCAGAAGAAGGGGCTTTCGTTCATCGAAGTGCTTGCAAGCTGCCCGACGAACTTCCACATGACCCCGCTCGAGGCGATGGAATTCGTCAAGACGCAGGGCGAGCCGTTCTATCCGCTCGGCGTGTTCAAGGACATCACGAAGGAGGAGAACAAATAATGAATAAGATCATCATCAGCGGTTTCGGCGGACAGGGCGTGCTTTCGCTCGGAAAGTTCATCTCCTATTCCGCGATCGAACAGAACCTCAACACCTCCTGGCTTCCCTCTTACGGACCTGAAATGCGCGGGGGCACGGCGAACTGCTCCGTCATCTATTCCCATGAAGAGATCGCGGCGCCCGTCATCGACCGTCCCGACATCATGATCGCGTTCAACGAACCTTCGCTCGACAAGTTCGAGGGCTCGGTGAAAGAGGGCGGCACGATCATCATCAATTCGGACATCGTCCACAAAAAGACGACGCGGAAGGACGTCAAGTTCTATGAGATCCCCGTCGACACCCTCGCTGCGGCGATCAACAAGCGCGGCGCGAACGTCTATATGCTGGGCATTCTGCTCCCGCTGTTCGGCGGCGACATCAGCGAGGAGAGCGCGATCCACGCGGTCGAGCACGTGTTCGAGAGCAAGCCGAAAGTCATTCCCTCCAACATCGAATGTCTGAAAGCCGGGATCGAATACATGAAGAATTTGATGAAATAAAGTTTCAGCGCAAAGAAATGCCCTCTCTTTCATAAGGGAGGGCATTTGGAGTTTTCATAAAATGCGAAAAATTACCATTTTCGGGAAAAAATCCCGTAAAACCGAGCCCGCGGAGCCGGAGACGGAAGTCGCGGCGGAAGAGACCACGGAGCCGGAGACGTCCGAGGAACTGCGAGAAGAGGCCGCGGCGGCGCTCTCACCCGCGGCGGAATTGCCGACCGGAGCCGATCTCGCGGAACCTGCCGCGGAACCTGCGGCCGGGGCGGAGAAAAAGGGCGAGCCTTTCCTTCCGGATGAAACGGCCGGGACGGGCGCAAAATTTGCGGTGAAGAAGGTCGTCAGCGTCGAGGGCTTTGTGACCCTTTTGATCGTGCTTGCGATCTTTGTGCCGATCGCCTGTATCATGGGCTTCGGCAACATGCTCAACACCCTGTTTAACAATGCGCTCGACCTGCTTCTCAACACCTGCTTTTATCTGTTGGGCGTGGCGGTCGTCATCGGCGCGCTCAGTTCGGTCCTGACCGAATTCGGCGTCATCGCGCTTGCGAACCGCGCCCTCTCCCCCCTCATGAAACCCGTCTATGGCATGCCGGGGGCGACGTCGGTCGCGATCTTCTCGGCGTTTTTATCGGACAATCCCGCCGTTTTGACGCTCGCGGACGACGTGAGATACCGCCGCTATTTCAAAAAATATCAGCTGGCGGGGCTCACGAACATCGGCACGGCGTTCGGCATGGGGCTCATTGTCGTCATTACCATGGCGGGCAAGCAGGTGACGGACGGCTCGGTCATTCTGGCGGTCTGCATGGGGGTCGTGGGCGCGCTCTTGGGCAGCGTGCTTGCAACGCGGCTCATGCTGCATAAATCGAAGAAGCTCTTCGGGACGGAGGCGGAGGCCGCGGAGAGCGCGGGCGATCAGAATTTCGACGTGCTGCGCCAGCGGGAAGTGCGGAAGGGCGGTTATGTGCAGCGGTTTTTCGACAGCTTGCTCGACGGCGGCGCGGGCGGCGTGAAGATCGGCTTTGCGATCGTTCCCGGCGTTCTCATCATCGCCAATCTCGTCATGCTCTTGTCGGATGGAACCGGCGCGGGCGGCGCATATACAGGCGCGGCGGGCGAAGGCGTCGGCTTGCTCCCGTGGATCGGCGACAAGCTCTCCGTCGTGTTCAAATGGCTGTTCGGATTTGAAAATCCGGACGCGATCAAGATCCCCATCACGGCGCTCGGCAGTGCGGGCGCGGCGATCGGGCTCGTCGGCAGCGGCGCCTATACGGCGACCGAGATCGCGGTCTTTACCGCCATGTGCATGTTCTGGAGCGGATATCTTTCGACCCATGTTGCCATGATGGATTCGCTTGGTTTCCGACGGCTCACCACGAGCTCCATCCTCTATCACACGATCGGCGGCCTTGTCGCGGGCTTTACGGCGCATTGGCTGTACGCCTTGTTCGCGCTCTTGCTATAAAAAATCAAGGAAGGTAAGATATGAAGATCATCAGGGACAAGCGGTTCGGGGAAGAGCGCGCCCTCTACATGACGAAAAACGCGCTCATTGAGAACTGCCGTTTCGAAGGCGAGGAGGATGGCGAGTCCTTCCTCAAAGAGAGCGGAAACATCACCGTCCGGGATTGTTTTATGGATCTGAGGTATCCGTTCTGGCACTGCCGGGGACTTTTGATGAGCGGCTGCGAGATGACCGAACGCTGCCGCGCCGCGCTCTGGTATGACAGCGGCGTGAAGATCGAAAACAGTATCTTAAACGGCGTGAAGGCGCTGCGCGAATGCAAAAAGATCGAGCTTCTCAATGTCACGGCAAATTCCACAGAATTCGGCTGGCGGTGCCGGGATTTCAAGATCAAGGGCGGGAGCCTCGTGTCGGAGTACGCCTTTTCGGGCAGCAGCGACATCGAGATCGAAGATCTGGTCTTTACGGGCAAATACTCGTTCCAATATACGAAAAATCTGAAGATCACCGGCTCCAAGCTCAAGACGAAGGACGCTTTCTGGCATTCCCGGAACGCCGTGGTCAGGGACAGCGTGATCGAGGGGGAATATCTCGGCTGGTATTCGGACGGGCTCACCCTCATCAACTGCCACATCAAGGGCACCCAGCCGCTCTGCTACTGCAAAAATCTGCGCCTGATTAACTGCACGACGGAGGATTGCGACCTTTCGTTCGAGTACAGCGACGTCGAGGCGACGATCAAGGGCGGGATCGTCTCGGTCAAGAACCCGAGAAGCGGCAGGATCGAAGCGGACAGCATCGGCGAAGTGATCCTCGGCCACAGCAAATATCCGCTCAAGGCGGAGATCGTCGCGAAAAACCGGGCATAAACCGGGGGCGGAGGATCGGCAAACAACAAAAATCGCGCGGAACGATCCGCGAAATAAAAGAGAACGGCGAGGAGGGCTCGCCGTTTTTTTGTTTGATCGGCGGGGAAACGGTTAATTTCGGCGCAAAAAGGGAAAAAAACAAGAAAAAATCGGGACGGCGCGCTGCCGCCGGACCGAACGGAAGGAGCGAACAATGCGGTACGGGGAATGGCTCGAATCGTGGCTGGAGCTTTACGTCAAGGCGTCCACCAAGGAACAGACTTATCGGAAATACCGACGGCAGGCGGAAAAATATCTTTTGCCCGAACTTGGCGGGCTGGAAGTGGGCGAGCTCACGGCGATGAAACTTCAACGGTTTTCGCTCTCCCTCTCGGAGCGCGGGCTCTCGCCGAGCAGCGTCGGATTTCTCGTCACGATTTTGAAATCATCGCTCAAAAAAGGCGCCCTGCTTGGGGCGATCGAGCGGCAGTACTCGGACGCCGTCGTCCGTCCGAGGCCGAGAACGGGCCGAACGGACTGCCTTTCGAAGGCGGAACAAAAAAGGGTCGAAGAATATATCCGCTGGAAACAGCGGCCCGCCCTGTCCGGCATTCTGATCTGCCTGTATTCGGGGCTTCGGATCGGGGAACTGCTCGCCCTCACTTGGGCGGATATCGACTTCGAAAGAAAAACGATGACGATCACCAAATCCTGCCGCGACAGCTGGGTCGAAAACCGTTACGTCAAGATTATCGACACCCCCAAAACGCCGAGCTCGGAACGGGTCATCCCTCTGCCCAGACAGCTCGTCGGCTATCTGCGGATCCTCAAACGCAAGACGGGCTCTTCTTTTGTCGTTCCGGGGAAAAGCGAGTACGGCGCGGAGATCCGTTCCTACCAGCGGACGTTTTCCATCGTCTTAAAAAATTTGCAGATCCGGCACATGGGTTTCCACGCTCTGCGGCACACCTTTGCAACGCGGGCGCTCGAAGTCGGGATGGACGTCAAGACGCTCTCGGAGATCTTGGGCCACAAGAGCCCCGAAGTCACCCTCCGCCGCTACGCCCACTCCCTTCCGGAGCACAAGGCGGAGATGATGAACCGGATCGGGCGGCTGCTTGGCTGAGTTTTTCAAAATGCGCCCGCGGTGGGCGCGCCCGTGCATAATTTCCTCGCTTGCGGCATGCGCGCATTCCTCTGCCCGCGCGTAATTCCCCCGTTCGTCGCTCGCACTTATTTCTTCTGCTCTGTGCTCGCGCGCATTTTCCTCGCCTATTTCTTCCACTTGGTTCCCCCGCCCGCCGCTTGCGGCGGGCGGGGGAAATTTCTTTTCTTTCGCACGGCAAATTCGGCTGCCGAAATTGAAAAACCGCAGCATTTTGTTTGACTTTGAATCGGTTATTTACTATAATTACTGTGACAACATTTCAGGAGATGAAAATGGCAAAGACAATTACGATCGACGAAGCGCTTGCGCTCGTGAAAGACAATTACAAGATCGCGGTCGGCGACGCGACCGTCGAACCGCAGGGCTTTTTGAGCAACCTGCACAAAATTCTGGATCGCGACAGGGGACTGAGCATTTGGATGTGTCTCACAATGCGCTCCTATCCCTTCCTCGAGGATCCCGCCTACGGCAACCATATCAAGATCAACAGCGTGTTCTTCTCGGGGCCCATGCGCAATGCGCAGAAAGTGCTGAAAACGGTCTCCTATGCGCCGACCCACCTCCGCAAGACGGCGGTCACGATCTGCGCGGGGGGAGATCCCGACATCTTCGTCGGCACCTGCACCCCGCCCGACAAGGACGGCAGGATCTCGCTGGGACTCTCGGACATCTACGACCGCGAAGTCATGAGACGGGCAAAGACGGTCGTCATGGAGGTCAATCCGAATATGCCCTTCACCTGCGGCGACGCGGTGATCGACGAATCGGAAGTGGACTACTTCGTCCCCGTGGATTTCCCCATGGTGCAGGATAAGACCGCGCCGATCAACGAAAAGGATAAGATCATCGGCGGCTATATCTCCGAATACATCCAGGACGGCGACTGCCTGCAGATCGGGATCGGCTCCATCCCCAACTCCGTCGTGCAGTTCCTCGAGACCAAGAAGGACATCGGGATCCATACCGAGCTCTTGGGCGACGGGATCGCGGAGCTCGCGAAAAAGGGAGTCGTCAACGGCAGCAAAAAGACCCTGCATAAGGGCAAGATCGTCACGAGTATCGTCCTCGGCACCGAAAAGGTCTATCAGTTTGTCGATCACAACCCCGACGTCCTCGTCATGGATTGCAGCTACTGCAACGCCTATGAGACGCTCGCAAAGAACGACAACCAGGTTTCCATCAACACGACTCTCGAAGTGGATCTTACCGGACAGTGCTGCTCGGAAAGCCTCGGCTCCAAGCAATACAGCGGCACGGGCGGACAGATGGATACCGCGATCGGCGCGCAGATGGCAAAGGGGGGCAGAGCGTTCATCGCCCTCTATTCGACGGCGAACGTCCGCACGGGCAACGGCGACGAACGGGTGGAGATCAGCCGGATCGTCCCGCAGCTGAAGCCGGGCGCGACCGTCTCCCTCTCCCGCAACGATTTGCACTATCTCGTCACCGAGTACGGCGTCGTGTGCCTCCGCGGGCTTTCGATCGCGGATAGGGCGAAGGCGATCATCTCGATCGCACATCCAAAATACCGTGACGAACTCACCCAAAAGGCGAGAGAGCTGGGGCTCATCCAGGACTGAACCGTCCGGAAGGCATGAATTTGAAGAAAAAAATTAAGGAGTGATGAATTATGGAATATCGTTACAGTGAAAGAATGGCAAAGATGAACGGCGCGGCGACGAGAGAGATCTTAAAACTTCTGACCCGTCCCGAGATCATCTCGTTTGCGGGCGGTTTTCCCGCAACGCAGTGCCTTCCGCAGAAGGAAGTGCAGGAGATCGCCCAGGAACTTCTGAGCGAGGGCAGGGCGACGGCGGTCTTGCAATATGGCACGACCGAGGGCTTTTCGGAACTTCGCGAGGAGCTCATCAAGTACGTCAAGACGGCGGGGATCGAGAACATCGGGCTCGAAAACACTCTCGTCATCAGCGGCGGGCAGCAGGGGATCGACCTCATGAGCAAGATCTTCCTCGACAAGGGCGACGCAGTGCTCGTCGAAAATCCCACCTATCTGACGGCGCTCCAGATCTTCGATTCCTATCAGGCGAACATCGTCGGCGTGGACGCGGATGAAAACGGGCTCGTCATCGAGGATCTCGAGAAAAAGATCAAGGAACATCATCCCAAGTTTTTGTACTGCGTTTCGACCTTCTCCAACCCCACGGGCAAGACGTATACCGTCGAGAACCGGAAGGCGATCGCGGAAATTACCGCAAAATACGGCGTCATGGTGCTCGAGGACGACCCGTACAGCAAGCTGCGCTTCGAGGGCAAATGGGTGCCGAGTATCAAGAGCTTTGACAAGGCGGGCAACGTCGTGTATCTGACGAGCTTTTCGAAGGTCCTCTCGCCCGGGCTCCGCATGGGCGTCGCGATCGGCGACAAGGAAGTCATCCGCAAGATGACGATCGGCAAGCAGGGCGTCGACGTGACGACTTCCAATCTCTCGCAGCTCATCGTCTGCGAATACTTAAAGCGCGGATATCTCTTCCCGAACATCGAGAAGAACATGCCCATCTACCGCGAGCGCAAGAATGCGATGATCCGGGCGATCAAGGAATATATGCCCGAGGAATTCAGCTTCATCAACGCGGAGGGCGGACTCTTCATCTGGGGCGGCTTCAACGCGCCCATCGACACGACCAAGCTCGCGCCCGAGGCGATCAAGTATGACGTCGCCTATATCCAGGGGCAGGTGTTCTATCCGAAGGCGGACGTCGTCAATATGATCCGTCTCAACTTCTCGAACGCGCCCGTCGACAAGATCGACGCGGGGATCCACCGTCTCGGCGACATGTTCAAGAAAGAGATCGCAAAGGTCAAATAAAAATTGCTAAAACGCAAAAGGAGATACAAAAATATGGAACTGAAAATCATCAAGACCGAGCAAAAACGTCAGAAACCCACGGGAAAGCTGGGCTTCGGCAAGTACTTTACAGACCATATGTTCATCATGGAGTACGACGGATCCCAATGGGTCAATGCGCGCATTCAGCCCTATCAGCCGCTTTCGCTCGAGCCGTCGGCTTCCGTCCTGCACTATGCGCAGGGAGTGTTCGAGGGCGCGAAGGCGTATAAGAACAAGAAGGGTGAGATCCGCATGTTCCGCTTAAGCGACAACCTCGATAGAATGAACGATTCCGCGGCGCGGCTCTGCATGCCCACCTTCGACAAGAAGTTTGTCTATGAGGCGATCAAACAGCTCGTGCTTTTGGACGAGGATTGGATCCCGACCGACGAGGGCACCGCGCTCTACATACGGCCCACGATGATCGCGACGGAGCCCGCGCTCGGCGTGCATGCGTCCAAGACCTATCTCATGTACGTCATTATCGGGCCTGCGGGCGCCTATTATGCGAATGGGCTCGCGCCCGTCAAGCTCCTCGTCGAGGAAAACTATGTGCGCGCGGCGAAGGGCGGCACGGGCGGACACAAGGTCATCGGCAACTATGCGGCGAGCATGAAGGCGGGCGAACTCGCTCACGAAAAGGGATACGACCAGGCGATGTGGCTGGACGCAAAGTATCACCGCTATGTCGAGGAAGTCGGCGCGATGAACATCTTCTTTGTGATGGACGGGATCGTCTACACGCCGGCGCTTCGCGGCAGCATTCTGCCCGGCATTACGAGAAGGAGCGTCATCGCCCTTCTGAAATCGCACGGGTATAAGGTTCGCGAGTGCAACGTCGATATCCGCAAGGTCGCGGAGGCGGCGGAAAAGGGCACGTTGACCGAAGTGTTCGGAACGGGCACGGCGGCAGTCATCTCCCCCGTCGGCGCATTCGGCTATCACGGCAGAGATTTCGTCGTCAACGGCGGCGAGATGGGCGAGATCAGCAGGAAGGTCTACGACGAGCTCACCGGGATCCAGACGGGCAAGTATGCCGATAAGTTCGGCTGGGTTGACATCATCAAAAAATAAGGAATTGACAGAAAGAGCCGCCGCGCGTTTTCAACGCGCGGCGGCGATTTTTTTGTTCCGCTTTGTCAGATCCTTGCAAAGCCGGAGGCGGAGACGAGGCTCTGCCCCTCTTCGGAGAGTACCCAATCGAGGAAGGCGAGCGTCTCTTTTGAGTGTTCTTCCTTTCTGAGGACCATATAGAAGGGCATGGTGACGGGATAGGCGCCCGACTCGATGTTTTCGAGTGTCGGCTCGCTGCCGTTGACTTTGAGCAGTCGGACGCCTGGGTTGGAGACGATCTCTTCGGCGTAATTGCGGAAGGAAAAGCCCAGCGCGCCGCGGTGGTTGTGATAGTCGGAGACCGCCTCGATGATTCCCCACATAAAGCTGTTCCGAAGTTCCGTCGGCGCGTCCATGAGCGGCACGTCGCCCATAAATTCCTTCAAGGCGGTCTGGCTACCGCTGCCCTCGTTGCGCTGATAGGGCAAGATGTTCTCGTCCTTTCCCCCGACTTCCTTCCAATTTGTGATCTTCCCCGAATAGATGGCGCGGATTTCGTCCACCGAGAGATTTTCCACGGGATTTTTGCTGTTCGTGAAAAAGACGAACGCCTCTCTTCCGATCGGGATGAGCTCGAAGGAGACGCCGCATTCCTCGGCATAGGCCTTCTGTTCCTCGTCGGGCCCGAAGGCAAAGAGAATGTCGGTCTCGCCGTTTGTCAGCAGTTCATAGCCCCAGATCGTGTTATGATATTGATACGGGCTGTCTTGGTCGTTGAGCGAGGGAATGGTGCTCGGATAGACCGCCTCGACGAACGCCGAATAGACGGGGAAGAACGCCGCCGCCCCGTCGAGAACGGGCAGATCTTTCCCGGAAGGAAGGGAGAGCGAGGCTTCCCGGTCGAGTCGCGCGATCTTGGAATTCGGGTCGAAGGCGAGATAGAGATCGGTGTCGATCGCGCTCTTGTCGACGACGATGATGGAATCGAGCCAGGCATTATAGCCGAGACATGCGCTGATCGCGATGACGCCCGCAAGCGCCACAGCTCCTCCGCAGAAAAAGAACCCCTTGCGGATCTTTTTGAAGGGAAGGAAGAGGGCGACAAGGAAGATCCCCACGGCGGCGATCACGACAAAGGAGGCCCAATAGACATTCAGATCCAGCATGCGCCCGAACATAAGGAAATAGAGGACGAGAAAGAACAAAAAGAGGGCGAGCAGGGCGACTTTGACGAGAAGCAGCAAAGAGGAAAAAATGAATTTCGAGGATCGTTTCATGATCCGAGTGTATCAGAAAAACTCCGTCCTGTCAAGGGGACGGAAAATTTTCGCGGCAAAAACTTTTATGCGGTGCGACGGGCAGCACGGGTTGCGAACAGCAGATGGACGGCGGGGCAGCGGCTTGCAAGGCGACGGATAGCAAGGCGCGAACGAGCAAAGCGGCGGAAAAATCTTTTGCGGCGGCGTTTCCCCGCGCAATTCAGACTTTTTTTTACAACACTTTCATAAAACCGCACGGCGTTTCGGCATACACTGAAACAACGAACTTTCAAGGAGAAAGGCAATGTACGAAAAAAGGCTGTGTATCCTCCGACAAATGAAGAAGGGATTTTCGGCGGACGGAACGCCGCTCATGGGCGCGATCTATCTCGAACGGCTGGGCAAAGAACTTCTCGTCACCCCGAAGATCGCGGGACTCTCCCCCTTGCGCGAGGGACGCTACGGACTTGCGATCAGGATCGCCGGGCGGGAATTCTGCCTCGAACTGCGGGGCGGGGAGAGCCTGCGCATTCCCGACGCCCCTTCGATCTCGAACGGCTTTTCGGCGCTCGTCTGTTTCGTGCGCGGCGAGGCGGAGCCGGTCGCCTTCGGCTGCTGCGGCGGCGCAAAGGACGAGCCCAGCGACTTGCTTGCCGTCTTTTCGCGCAGGACCCCTCCTCCCGAAATGCCGCGGGAAGAGCCCGAAAAGGCCCCGGCGCCCCTTCCAAACGCTCAAAGCGAACCGCTCGAAGAGCTCGAAACGTGCGAAAAAAAACCTTCCGGCGAGGACGACGAGCTTTCCCCGCCGCCATACGACGACGAGGCGATCGCCTCGACCGATTATTTCAGACGGGAAGCGGAAAACGGTGCGCCCGAAGCGGAGACGGCAGACGGAGAGGAGGACGCGGTGCACCCGTTTGAAAATCCGCGGGGAAATCTTGCCTATTATCGGGAGATCGCGCCGCGGCTTACAAGCGCCATGCAGAAATTTCCGCGCGACGATACGCTGAAAGCCGCCTTCCCCCATTCGCAGTGGGTCAAAACGGAAAACGGGCTCCTCGGCGTCATCTATCAGGAGGGGCTGCCCCGATATCTTTGCGTCGCGATGAAGGGCGAACCGCCCGAGGAAGTCCAGGACGCGAGCCTTTTCGTGCCCGTCGGGCCCTTCGGCGACGAGGATGGATATCATGTCGTCTTTCAGGACGCGGACACCGGCGATTATGTCAAGGTGGAAGATGTGTAGATCCGGAAAATTTTGGGAAAAAATTCTTGAAAATCCTTTGATTTACCGGAATTTTATGGTATAATTATACTCGGAGGGGAAACGCCCTACCATAAAATGGGTATCATAATACGGGAGGTAAATTTATGGCATTGACAAACAACAAAAAGGTGCTCGATTTTGTCAAAGAGAGCGCCGCGCTCGCCTGCCCCGACGAGATCGTCTGGATCGACGGGAGCGAAGCCCAGCTCGAATCGCTGCGCAAAGAGGCGGTAAAAACGGGCGAGATGATCAAACTCAACCAGGAAAAACTGCCCGGCTGCTATTATCACAGAACGGCGCAGAACGACGTCGCGCGCGTCGAGGACAGGACGTTCATCTGCTGCAAAAACAAGGAGGACGCCGGCCCCATCAACTATTGGATGGACCCGAAAGAGGCTTATAAGCTCTGCGGCGAGATCGCGCGCGGCAAGATGAAGGGCAGAACGATGTACGTCATCCCCTATTCCATGGGCATTGTCGGCTCGTCCTTCTCGAAGATCGGCATCGAAGTCACGGACAGCATTTACGTCGTTCTGAACATGGCGATCATGACGCGCGTCGGGCTCGACTGCTATAAGGCGCTCGGCGAGGACGGCGATTTCATCAAGGGTTTCCACTGCAAGTGCGACGTCGATCCCGAAAAGCGCTACATCATGCACTTCCCCGAGGACAACACGATCATCTCGGTCAACTCGGCATACGGCGGGAACGTTCTGCTCGGCAAAAAGTGCTTTGCCCTCCGGATCGCCTCCTGTCTCGGCAGAAGAGAGGGCTGGATGGCGGAGCACATGTTAATTCTCGGCGTCACCTATCCCGACGGCAAAAAGAAATATCTCGCGGCGGCGTTTCCGTCCGCCTGCGGCAAGACCAACCTCGCCATGCTCATTCCGCCCGAACATTACCGCAAGATGGGCTATCAAGTGGAATGCGTCGGCGATGACATCGCCTGGATCCGCGTTGGCAAGGACGGCAGGCTCTGGGCGGTCAACCCCGAGAATGGCTTCTTCGGCGTCGCGCCCGGGACCAACGAAAAGAGCAATCCCAACGCCCTCGCCGCAACGAAGAAGGGCACGATCTTCACGAACGTCGCGATCGATCCCGCGGACAACACCGTCTGGTGGGAAGGGCTTACCAAGAACCCGCCCGAAAAGCTCATCGACTGGCTCGGGAACGATTGGACGAAGGAGTCCGGCGTGAAGGCGGCGCACCCCAACTCCCGCTTTACCGCGCCCGCGGAGAACTGCCCCTGCCTCTCCCCCGAATTTTATTCGAAGGAAGGCGTGCCGCTCGACGCGATCGTGTTCGGCGGCAGACGGGCTTCGACCACCCCGCTCGTCTATCAGTCCCGCGATTGGGACCACGGCGTGTTCGTCGGCTCGATCATGAGCTCGGAGACGACGGCGGCGGCGACGGGCGCAGTCGGCGTCCTGCGCCACGACCCCATGGCGATGAAGCCGTTTGCGGGCTATCACATGGCGGACTATTTCGGACATTGGATCGAGATGGGCAAGAAGATCAAAAACCCGCCCAAGATCTTCAACGTCAACTGGTTCCGTCAGGACGAGGAAGGCAATTTCATCTGGCCGGGCTTCGGCGACAACCTGCGCGTGCTCGACTGGATCTTAAAGCGCTGCAGCGGCGAAGCGGACGCCCGGGAGACCGCGATCGGCTACGTCCCCTATGCAAAGGACATCGATCGCACCGGGCTCGATCTGAGCGAAGAAAAGCTCGAGAGCATTCTCCATGTTGACAAAGCGCGCTGGGGCAAAGAGGCGGAAGAGATCGAAGAGTACTATAAACAGTTCGGCGACCGCCTTCCCAAGGAGCTTCGCGAAAGCCTCGAAACGCTCAAAAAGAACTGCGCGGAATAATTTTCTGGGCAAACTCCATCAAAACTTGCCGCCCCGCTTCCGGGACGGCATTTTTCTTTCTCCAAAACAGTTGACAAAGTGAACAATTTGCGCTATCATGAGGACGAAAAAGTTCGGAGGCAAAGGCATGTTGAAAATCGTGACGGACTCCTCATCGGAGATCTCGGAGGAAGAGGCAAAAAGGCTGGGGATCGAGATCGTTCCCCTGACGGTGACCCTCAAAGAGGGGGCGCGGCTTGAGGGCAGGCAGATCCAAAAGGAAGAATTTTACGAGCGGCTGAAGGGCGGGGAATTTCCCAAGACGAGCCAGCCGTCCGCGGCGCAGTTTTTCGACGCGTTTTTGCGCACGGACGGACAGGAGACGCTCTGCATTCTGCTCTCTTCCGCCCTCTCGGGCACGGTGAACGCCGCAGAGCTCGCAAAGCGGGACGGAAATTTTTCGAACGTCACCGTCTACGATTCGCGCTGCGTCTCGGCGATGTTGCGCTTTCTCGTCCGGAAAGCCGTCGAAATGCGAGATCGGAGGGTCGGGGAAGTCGTGAAGGAGCTGGACGCGCTGCGTCCCCGCCTTCGGCTCTTCGCCTTTCTCGATACCCTCGAATATCTTCGTCGGGGCGGCAGGATCAAGCGCGGTACGGCCTTTTTCGGGGAATTTCTGAAGATCAAGCCCATCATCACGATCGACCTTGAGGGACAGGTCAAAGCGGTGGGCAAGGCGCGCGGACAGGGCCGCGCGATGGAGGCCGTCAAAGAGCTGTTTGAGAAGGAGGAGCCGGACGAACGCTATCCCCTCTGCTTTTTGCAGACGGATAGCGGCGAGCCCGCAAAAAAACTCATGCAGACGCTTCAAAGAGAGGGCGAACTTCTGTCCATCTGCTGCGCCGTCGGCACCCATATCGGCCCCAACGCCGCGGGCGTCTGCTACGTCGCCAAAAATTCGTAAAAAACCAAAAAAAGCTTGAAAATCCATAAAAAAGCAAAAAAATTCGCCGTCCCCTGCTGCGGGACGGCGTTTTGTTTCGGCGATCTTGTTACATGACGATGATATTCTGTTTCCCGAACGCCTCTTTGAGGTCGGCGGGGAAGTCGTCGTCGGTGATGAGCACGTCGATATCCTCGAGCCGTGCGAAAGTGTGCGGCATGATCTTGCCGATCTTGGAACTGTCGAGCATCATGTACATCGATTTGCTCTTTTTGCGCGCCATTTTGAGAAGATCCGCCTCGATCATCGACCCGCAGGAAAAGCCGTTCTCGGGGGTGAACGCCGAGGCGGAGATGATCGCAAGCTCAAAATTGGTATTTTCGAAATAGGAGCGCGCGACGGGAGAAGCGGTGGAGAGGTTGTCCTTCATGACCTGCCCGCCGAGCATGGTGACGTCGAGATTTTTCTTCTGCGCGAGCTCGATCGCGACCGCAAGTCCGTTGGTAAAGACGTGGATGTCGATGTCGCGCATTTCCTTCGCAAGATACATGGCGGTCGTGCCGCCGTCGATGAAGAGGGAGCAGTTCTCTTCGATGAGGCTCGCCGCCTTCTGGGCGATCTTGATCTTGGCGTCGGTGTGCATGGCGGTCTTTTTGGCGTAGGGCTCGCTCGATACCTTCTGCACTTCCTTGACGGACATGGCGCCGCCGCGCACGCGGATGATCCTTCCCGTCTGTTCAAGATAGAGAAGATCACGCCGAAGGGTCATCTGGGAGACGTCGGGGAAAAAGTCGTCGAGTTGGCTCAAAGTCAGCTTGCCCCGCTTATCAAGCAATTCCGCAATTTCTTCGATTCTGTCTTTTTTCATCATTTTCCTCCCCTGTGTAAATTCTACATGTAAAATTATAACACATTTTCCCGGAGGAATGCAAGCGTTTCGCCCAAAATTCCAAATTTTTTTTGAAAATTTCGCTCATAATGTGAATTTCGGGCAGATTTCTCGCACGCCGGCGGGCGCGGGGCAGGATTTTCGGCTCTTTCCGGCGCTTGCGACTTCCTTTTGAAGCGCCGATCTTTGGCAGCGGAGAAAGATCTGCTGCGATTTCCGCCGGAAATTTCATTTTCGCGGGGCAAAATACTTTGCTTTTTTGCGCGCGAAATGCTAAAATAGCGGCATAGGTGAACAATATGAAGATTTACAATTCGCTTACCAGGAAAAAAGAAGAGTTCGTGCCGCTCGAAGCGGGCAAGGTCAAAATGTACGCTTGCGGGATCACCGTCTCGGGCGAGGCGCATGTCGGGCACGGCTTTCAGGCGATCTTGTACGATATTTTCCGCAAGTTCCTCGAAAAACAGGGCTATGCGGTGCGCTATGCGCGCAATTATACCGACGTCGACGACAAGATCATCGCAAAATCGCTCGAAACGGGCATTCCCGCGGACGAGTACGCCCAAATGATGATCGGAAAGATCGACGCCGTCATGAAGGAGCTCGACGTCGGCGAGCCGACGCTCTGGCTCAAAGCGACCGAAAACATCGGCAATATCATCTCTTTTATTCAAGAGCTCATTCAAAAAGGGCATGCCTATGCCGCTCCGAACGGCGACGTGTATTTCGACGTCGATACCTTCCCCGCCTACGGACAGCTCTCGGGGCGGGACAAGGAGGATATGCTCGACGGCGTGCGCGTCGAAAACGACGACTGCAAGAAAAACCCCTATGACTTCGCGCTCTGGAAGGCGGCGAAGGAGGGAGAGATCTTTTGGGATTCCCCTTGGGGGAAAGGGCGGCCGGGCTGGCATATCGAATGCTCGGCGATGAACCGCGCCGCGTTCGGAGATCGGATCGACATCCACGGCGGCGGGCGCGACCTCATCTTCCCCCACCATGAGAACGAGATCGCGCAGACTGAGGCGCTCACGGGCAAGCGGTTTGCGAATTATTGGATCCACAACGGGCTCATCAAGGTCAACGGGCAGAAGATGAGCAAATCTCTCGGCAACAGTTTGCTGCTCGAAGATCTTTTGAAAAAATATTCGAACGAGGCGATCAAGTTCGCCCTGCTTTCGACGGGCTACCGCGGCGACGTCAACATCACGGACAGCCTCTTCCCGGACGCCGAAAAGACCCTTGTCCGGTTTTACGGGCTGATCTTCGCCGCCGAAAAAGCGTTTCCGCAACCGACGGAGGGAGAAAAGGAGATCGACGAAAGATTCGACGGGGCAATGAGCGACGATTTCAACACCGCGCTCGCGCTTTCCGATCTTTACGGCTATTTTAAGGAGATCGCCCGCCTTTTGGAGGCAAAGGACGCAAAGGCGCGGCGGATGACCGATCAGATCCGCCGGACGTACTCCCTTTTGGGGCTCTTCAAAAAGGACGCCGGAGAATATCTCGAAAAATATGCGCCGAAGGAAGCGGACGCGCCCGCGGAAGTGATCAAGATCGCCGAGGAGCGCCGGGCGGCGCGCGAGGGAAAGGATTGGAAAAAATCGGACGAACTGCGCGAAAAACTCAAAGAGATGGGCTATGCCGTCAAGGACTCGAAGGACGGCTACACCTTGACGAAGATCTGAGGGAGGAAGTTATGAAGATCACGGCAAAAGAACTGAGAAAAACCTGGCTGGAATTTTATCGGAGCAAGGGCCACACCGACATCGGCGCGGTCTCGCTCATCGGCGACGGCACGACGGGCGTCTTGTTCAACGTCGCGGGCATGCAGTCGCTCATGCCCTATCTTTTGGGCATGCCGCACCCCGCCGGCAAACGGCTCTGCAACATTCAGGGTTGTCTGAGGACGGTGGACATCGACTCGGTCGGCGACGCCTCCCATTTCACCTTCTTCGAAATGATGGGCAACTGGTCGCTCGGCGACTATTTCAAAAAGGAAAAGACGGGCTGGACCGTCGAACTTCTGACGAAGGTTCTGGGGCTCGACAGGGAAAAGCTCTGCGCGACGGTTTTCGAAGGGAGCGGCTCCGTCCCGCGCGACGAGGAGACGGCAAATTTCCTCCTTGCGCAGGGGATCCGGAAAGAGCATATTTTCTTTCTGCCGCAAAAGGACAACTGGTGGGAGCTCGAAGGGACCGTCGGTACCCCCTGCGGGCCGGACAACGAATGGTTCTATCCCGCCGACGAAGGGAAACAGGACCCCGTTTTCCCGGACGACTATGTTGAGATCGGCAACGACGTCTATATGCAGTACTGCAAGACCCGGGACGGCTACGAGCCGCTCGAAAACAAGAACGTCGATACGGGCTTCGGGTTCGATCGCATGCTCGCCTTTCTCAACGGCACGAGCGACGCATACCTCACCGACCTCTTTTCGGGCGCCTTGAAACTGCTCGAAGAGACTTCGGGCAAAAAATATTCGGACGGCGGCGAGCCGCAGCGGGCGATGCGGATCATCGCCGACCATACCCGCACGGCGGTCATGCTCATCGGCGACGAGCAGGGCGTCATCCCCTCCAACACGGGCGCGGGCTACATTTTGCGGCGGATCCTTCGCCGCGCGATCCGCTATTGCCGCGGGCTCGGGATCGAAAGCGGGGTCATGCTTCCGCTCGCAAAGATCTTCATCGAGGAAGTATACGGCGAGGCCTATCCGCTGCTGCGGGAGAAGGAAGGCTTTATCCTCGAGGAGCTCGAAAAGGAGATCGGCCGCTTCGAGGCGACCCTCGTTCAGGGCATGAAAGAGTTTGAAAAGTGCGTGAGCGGGCTCGAGCGCAAGAACGAATTCATGAAAAAGAACGACCCTGCCTACGTTCCCGACAGGACGATCGGCGGCAAGGCGGCGTTCCGCCTGTACGATACCTATGGCTTCCCGCCCGAGCTGACCGAGGAGCTCGCCGCGGAGCGGGGGCTCTCCGTCGATACGGCGGGCTTTGAAGCGGCGTTCAAAGAGCACCGGGAAAAGAGCCGCGTCCTCGAAAAGGGAGAGGCAAAGGGCGGACTTGAAAGCCACAGCGGCATTGCCGTCAAATATCATACGGCGACCCACCTTCTCAACGCGGCGCTCAAACGGGTGCTCTCCCCCGACTGCAACCAGAAGGGCAGCAATATCAACGACGAGCGCATGCGCTTCGACTTCAATTTCCCCCGCCCCATGACGGCGGAAGAGGTGAAAGCCGTCGAGGATCTTGTCAACGAGAAAATTCAAGAGGACATTCCCGTCGAATTCCGCGAGATGAGCCTCGAAGAGGCGAGAAAGGAAAATTTTGTCGGCGTGTTCGACGCAAAATACGGGCAGATCGTCAAAACTTACTCGATCGGCGACTTTTCCAAGGAGATGTGCGGCGGTCCCCACGTTTCGCATACGGGCGAGCTGGGGCATTTCAAAATCGTCAAAGAGCAGAGCTCTTCGGCGGGGATCCGGCGGATCAAGGCGATTTTGGAATGAAAGTTGCATAAAAGAATAAGGAATAAGGGCTGCTCCCGCGAAAAAAGAGGATGTGAAGCAACTTATTCCGAAAAAATTTTTGTTTTTTCCGAAAAAATCTTAAAATCGCAACTCAAAACAGCTTGACTGAAATTTTGCGATAGCCTATAATGAAGGGGAAATCGGCGGGAAGCCCCGTTCCTGCACCGGAAATCAAAGAAAAAAGCAAATTGATCGGGCAGGAGCCCCATTCAAGGAGTACGAATATGAAAACCTATATGGCAAAAGCGCAGACGGTCGAAAGAAAGTGGTATGTCGTAGACGCGGCAGGACTTCCGCTCGGGAGAGTGGCGTCCAAAGTCGCGGCGATCCTGCGCGGGAAAAACAAGCCTACGTTCACGCCCAACGTGGACACGGGCGACTTTGTCATCATTCTCAACAGCGATAAGATCGTCCTGACGGGCAAGAAACTCGAGGACAAATATTATCGCTATCACACCGGATATATCGGCGGGCTGAAGGAGATCGCATACGGCAAGCTCATGGCGGAGCGGAGCGATCTTGCGGTCTACGAGGCGGTGCGGGGAATGCTTCCCAAAAATTCGCTTGGCAGACAGATGATCAAAAAGCTGCGCGTCTACAAAGGCAGCGAGCACAATCATGAGGCGCAGAAGCCCGAAGTATTAAAATTGTTTTGATGTGAGGTAATGAAATGGCGAAAGCGAATTTGAAAAAGAAATTGCAGTATTGGGGCACGGGTCGCAGAAAGAAGGCGATCGCGCGCGTCCGTCTCATTCCCTCGGGCAGCGGAGAGATCGTGATCAACGGCAGAGCTCTCGAAGATTATTTCCCGCAGGGCACGACGCAATTCATCGTCAAGCAGCCGCTTGCGGAAGTCGGCGCGGAAGGCAAATATGACGTGCGCGTCAGCGTCGTCGGCGGCGGATTCACCGGCCAGGCGGGCGCGATCCGCTTGGGGATCTCGCGGGCGCTCCTCGAAGCGGAGCCCGAAACGAGACCCGCCCTCAAAAAGGCAGGCTTCCTCACCCGCGACCCGAGAGTCAAGGAGAGAAAGAAGTACGGTCTCAAAAAAGCGCGCCGTGCGCCGCAGTTCTCCAAGAGATGATGGAAAAAAATTCAACCGACCGCAGAAGCGGTCGGTTTTTTCGTCTTGACCTTATTTCCCCTTTGCCTTTTTGGCGACGGCGTCATGCCGCGCGTAAAATCCCCTCAAAGCGTCCGCTTCCGGGGAGGGTTTCGGGGCCGGCGGCGCCTTGGGCGGCGGTTCGGGGGACGCGCCCTCCGGGGCGGGCTTGGCGGCTGCGGAAGATCCACCCGCTTCGGGCGGAAAGACGCCGTAGACGGGGGCGGAAAACGCCGCGTCGCGGACGGAAGGAGAGAGATTTTCGTCCGTCCCCTTTTGCGGGCTTTCCTCTTCGGGCGGAATTTCCCGCGCGGTGGCGGCGGACAGTGCGTCCAAAAGTTCGAAAATGCCGAATTTTTCCATTGAAAATACCTCCGTTTGCAAAAAATTAGAGAGAAATCTTGCAAATTTTATAGCTTTTCGATTGTCAAAACGCTTGTTTTAGTATATAATAGGGGAAGAAAAAGTAGAACCTTATATTTTTCGGAAAAAGGAACTTCTTATGCGGAACACTTTGAAAAAATTGATGACGGTCTTTACCGCCGGGACGCTTGCGGTGACGGCGGCGGCTTCGCTCGCCGGCTGCGGCGGAAAATTCAAGCCGTTATCCGGGATCCCGAGCGGGACGGCAACCTCCAACGGCGGCTTTGTCGTCGAGGTGCAGGATTATATTTATTTCATCAACGGAGTCGAGAGCTACACGGCAGACAACACTTACGGCGATCCCGTGAAGGGCGCGCTCATGCGGGTGAAAAAATCCGAGCTTTCCTCGGGTGCTTCGGGCGAGATCGTCGTTCCTTCGCTCATGGCTGCGGGGGACTATGAGGCGGGTATCTACATCTACGGCGACCGCGTCTATTATGCGACCCCCAACAACATCGAAAATACGGTCGGCGAGATCGAGCAGAACTATCTCGACTTCAAGAGCGCGAAGCTCGACGGCAGCTCGGTGGAGAGCTACTTCAACGTCTCCGACAACGCGGCGAATTACCGCTTCGTGCAGGTGGACGGCACGGTCTACGTCCTCTATACTCAGAGCGAGACCCTTCATTCCTATAATACGGCGAAGAAGCAGGACACTGTGCTTGCAAAAGGCGTGAGCGACGTTATTTTTTCGGAAAATAAAGAGGATCCTTACGCATATTACACGATGGGCGTCACGATGGACGCGGACATGCCGAACGGCTCGCACGATCGGGACTATAATCAGCTTTTCCGCGTGCGGGCGGACGTCACGGAATGCCCCTATGCGGAGATCCGGGACTATGCCTGGAACGAGGATTACCTCGAAGAGAACGACGAAGAGCCCTATCTGAACTTCGGGACCCTTCTCCTCGACGGGATCGGCTCGATCTATCAGGAGAACCCCACCATCTTCTCGCACGATCTGGCGGGCAGCACTCCGCTTTCCGCGGCGGGCTTCACCTACACGGTGCAATCGGTCACGGACGACGGAATTTATTTCACGAGGGCAGACCTTGCGACGACCGGCTCTGTCGGCGAAGCGGCTTGGCTCTATTTCCTTCCCGCGGACAAGCTGGAGACCGGCAATTCCGTCACCAGAAACTCCGATGAGACGCTCGACATTGTGGCGCAGCCCACCGATACCGAGAAGGCGAACGACGAGGCGATCTATTACGTTGAAAACGGCGAACATCATTATCTCTACACGGCAGATTCCAACATTTACCGCGTCGACGTGAACGAAGCGGGCGAGGCGAATGTTGTAAGGATCGCGCAGGGAATTGGGACGGCGACGCTCGTCTGTATCGACGATTCCGACCCCACCTACCGCTATCTCTACTATACGACGTCGGGCAATGCCGGCAACTATGTGTTCCGGGTGGTCTACAACGGCAGCGAGGAAAATTACAAGACGCTGAACTATGACGCCAACAAGCCCTACCGGCCGACGCAGGTCCTCCGGATCGAGCATGCCAGATCCTGGTATGACATCGAGGTCCTCGACGGACGTCTCTTCTTCGCAGATGCGGAGACGATCGGCAGTTCCTCCTATAACTATGTCGCCTATGTGGATCTGAAAAACGCCAGCGGCGCGCTGATGAACAACTCCGAGCTGAGCGATTATAACGACAGGCTCGACGAAACGCTGGGTGACGAAGGGTATCTTGCGGAGCTCACGGACGAGGACAGGACCGCCCTTTCGACCGCTATAAAATACTATTTCTACACGGGCAAGACCGATCTTTTCTATGAAAACATCGAGGAAGCCAAGACCGAGAGCGGCGAGTCGGACTATGAGCTCTATCATCAGGAGGACATCGCCGATTTCGAGGCTTACACCAAGAGCGGAAAAGATCTTCGCAGCATGTTCATCCATGAGATCGGCTCCAAGAGCGAAAATGACATCGACGCGATCGATTCTTATTGGAAAACGACGCTCGAACATTACACGGCGCCCTCGTCGGAGGAAGAGACGTCCGGCGGGCTTCCTGCTTGGGCAGGCGCGTTGATCGGCATTGCGATCGGCGTCGTCGTGCTCGGCGTTGCCGTCGGCGTGTACCTCGTCATGCGCTCCAGGAAGAGCGAAGAGGAAGAGAAGGAAGAGAAGATGTTCGTCGATACGACGGACGACAAGAGCGTGGACGTCTATGCGGACCAGCCGGAGCCTCAGCCCGAAGAGGCGCCTGCGGAAGAGCCGGAGGAACCCGAAGAGCCTGAAACGGAAGAGGCCGAAACGCCCGAAGAAGAGGCGGGATCCGAGGATGAGACGCCGCAGGAGCCCGATCAGGCGCCCGAAACGGCGGAAAACGCCGCGGAAGAGCCGGCGGAGTCTGCTTCTGAGCAATCGGATAATGCGCCCGCGGAGACGAACGAAGAAAAGCCCGAGGAAACTTCCGAAGAAAAACCTCAGGAATAATTTGAAAACCCGGGAAACCCGTCTTTTGAGACGGGTTTTTCTTTCACCCGAAAAAAATTTTTCAAAAACGACGATTTTTTTGGGAAAACCGCAAAAAAACAGTTTACAAAAACAATAATACCTAATATAATTTATTAGCCTATCGCAAATCAAGAAAAACAAGGGGGCGAAGGAAAGATATGGTGAGATACATGAAATGCCCGCGCTGCGAGTTGAATTATATCAACCCGGAAGTGCAGGAATATTGCGACGTGTGCCTGAAAGAGATGAAGGGGATCCGGACGGATGTCGATGAGCTCGAAGAGGAAGAGGAGAACGAACTCCCCACGGAGCTCTGTCCCGTCTGCGGCGAAAACATGATGCGCGCAGGAGAAAAGATGTGCGAGGAATGCCGCCGCAAATCGGAATTCGAAGAGGAGCCCGACCCCGAGGACGAGGATGACGACGAATGGCGGGAATATCTCGACGACGAAACGGACGACATGAACGGCGAGATGGAGGAGATCGGCGAGACGTTCGACGAGGACGAGCTCGAAGAGGAAGAAGAGGAGGAAGAAGAGGAAGCGGTGGACGATGAAGAGGATCTCGAATATGTCACCGGGGACGAGATCTACACGCTCACCGACGACGAGGACGACGAGGAAGAAGAGCCCGACGAGGACGACTTCTGATTTGCCTCCCCTCTTTGGGAACGGCACGGACAAAAAAAGACAAGCGGCGATATTTTTCGTCGCTTTTTTTGTTTTTTCGCGCCCGATCGACTTCCTTTTTATCCCGAAACAGGATAAAAAAGAACAAATATCCCAAATTCGTATATTTTGGTAATATGTACGGGAAACGGATCAAAGAATTGAGAGAAGAGCGGGACCTGTCGCAACAGCAGTTGGCGGAACTTTTGCACTGCAACCAGAACACGGTCAGCCGCTATGAGAACGAGACGCACGATCTGGGGACGGGCGATCTTGTCAAGCTGTGCCGGCTCTTTCAGGTCTCGGCGGACTATCTGCTCGGGTTAGAGGACGAAACGGGCGCGAAAAATTACCGTTAAAACACGAAAGCGGCATGAAAGCGAGCGAATTTTTGGAGAAATTCCGGCGTCCCAATTTCACCTGCGACATCTGCGGCCGGGAGGTGTTCGGCGGCGAGCGGATTTGCAGGCGCTGCAACGAGGCCTTGCCCCGGATCGGAGAAAAGTGCTGTCCCATCTGCGGCCGGGTACAGCATGCGGAGGGGATCTGCCTTGAATGCAAGCAGACGCGTCCCCTTTTTGAGGCCGCGCGTTCGCTTTTCCGGCATGAGGGAGAGGCTGCGCGGCTTGTTTTGCGCTATAAAAACGGAGAGAAATACCTCTCCCGCACGATTCTGGAGCTGCTGCTGCCGCGGTTTAAAGAATTTCCCGAGGCGGACGCGATCGCCTTTGTCCCGATGACGGCGCGAGCGGAGCGGGCGCGCGGATACAATCAATCCCGCCTGCTCGCGGAGGGACTTGCACAAAAGAGCGGGCTTCCGCTGCTCTCCGCCGCGGAAAAAGTGCGCGAGACGGACGAGCAGAAATCCCTTGGAAGGCGGGGACGGCAGAAAAACCTCGAGGGCTGCTTCAAAATCACGGAGAAGAAGGCGGTGGAGGGCAAAACCATCCTTCTCATAGACGATACCCTCACGACGGGCGCGACGGCGAACGAGCTGACGAAGCAATTTCTCGCGGCGAAGGCGAAAAAGGTCTTTGTGCTGACGGTGACGAGCGTCGGCGACCCCACCTCGGCCGATCCCGCCAGAAAGAGACCGGGAAGCGATTGATTTTTTCGCGGAAAAGGTTTATAATAGGGTTATCGGGAGATAAGGAGGGGGCTTATGCCGCTGCAATTTGCAAACCAAGCCGCGGAGATCTGTTTTTGGATCTTTTTCGTGCTGTTTTTCGCGTCGGCGGCGGTGTGGGCAGGATTTGTCCTGCGCGGCAAGTTCCGCGCGGGCGGATTTTTGAAGCCGCTGCCCCTGCTCTGTTGGGGCACCGCGCTCGCCTGTCTGGCGCCCGGGGAGCCGCTTGTCTATTTCGCCGTCTTTTTGATCGCGGCCGGCGAAGCCTGCGGCGCCTTCGACGAGAAATTCCATCTTGCCCTTCCCATCGGGAAGATCATTTTGTTCGCGGCGGCGGTCTTACAGCTTGTCCTGGTCGGCGAATTGTTCGCGGACCGCGTCGGAATGCCCCGTCCCTTCCTCTGGCTTCTCGCGGCCGTCTTTGCAGCGGCGGGGGGCGGCGCGGCGGCGGGCTATCTCTCGCGCGGAAAAAAGGACGGCAAAACGCTGATCTTTCAGACGGCGGACGTTCTCTATCTTGCCGCGGAAGCAGGGCTCTTCGTCTTTTCCGTCGCCCTGTTTGCGGCACAGATCCTCTATTCCACGCTGTTTGTGCTGCTCGGCGCGGCGTTTTTGGCGGCGGGGGAGATTTTTTCCCGCTGTGCGGCGGAAAAACTCGGACAGAAAAAGCGCGCGCTCTATCCGCGCCTTCCCTTTTTCATCGGGCAGATCCTGCTGACTTTGGGGATGATCCTCTCCCTTGCGGCAGCCTTGATCGGATAATAAATTTGAAATCAGTTTGAACGGGGCGCGGCGGACCAAAGGTCCGCCGCGCCTTATTTCTTTGCCTTTTCGGCGTTACTCTTTGTCCTTTTCCGTCCTTTTTCGATGACCTGTTTTGCGTTTTTTTCTTTGTCCCGCCACGTTTTTTCTTTGCATAATTCCCCCGCTTTTGCCATAGAAATAGAACAAGCCGTCCCCGAACGATCTGCGGACGGACATTCGACACGATCGTATTTTTCCTGACAATTTCTTTCAAAATACGAGTCTGCGGATATTTTATCATATAGGAGCAAGGGAATGAAAGTCATCACGCTTCGTTTGAAGTACTTGGCGGTCGCCGCGGTGTTTATGATCTTGTTGGCGGCGGGCGCGGTTTCGGCGAAAGCCGCGGGCGCGGAGGAGGTCTGGTGGAGCGCCGCCCGTTCGCTGCCCATCTATTCGGTGGAGCGGACGGACAACAAGGTGGCGATCTCCTTCGACTGCGCATGGGGCACCGAACACACCGACGCGATCCTGAAAAATCTGGAAGCCGCCAAGGTCCGCGCGACCTTTTTTATGGTGGAATTCTGGACGAAGAAGTATCCCGACTACGTGAAAAAGCTGGACGCGGCGGGACATGAGATCGGCACGCACAGCGCGACGCATTCCTATATGTCCAAACTTTCGGAGGGCGAGATCGAGGCGGAGCTTCAAAGCTCGTCCGCGGCGATTACGGCGGTTACGGGCAAGCCCGTCACCCTCTTCCGTCCGCCCTACGGCGACTATAACAATACCCTCATCGATACCAGCAACAAAATGGGGCTCTATCCCATTCAATGGGACGTGGACTCGCTCGATTGGAAAGACCTTTCGGCGGGGGATATCGCGGCGCGCATTGTGGAACGGGTGAAGAGCGGCTCCATCATCCTCTGCCACAACAACGGGCTGCACACGGCGGAAGCCCTTCCCATCATTTTCGACACTCTCCGTGCGCGCGGCTTCGAGTTTGTCCCCATTGGCGAGCTCATTTACCGTGAAAATTATTCGATCGACGGCACGGGCAGACAATTTCTTAAAAACGGCTAAACGGAAATTCGGCAAGAAACACCTTTGGAGGTCATAAACAATACAATGGATTACAATTCGGAAAAAAACAACAAGGTCTATTTTACGGGGGAGATCGTTTCGGAGGCAACTTTTTCGCATGAAGTGTACGGCGAGGGATTTTACGAACTGTTTGTGAAAGTCATGCGGCTGTCGGGACAGGCGGACATCCTGCCCGTCACCATCTCGGAGCGGATCATCGAAAAAAACGATCTGCGTGTCGGGAGCGTCATCTGCGCGCTGGGGCAGTTCCGCAGCTACAATAAGCTCGAAAACGGCAAATCCCGGCTCATGCTGACGGTTTTTGTCCGCGAGATCGTCGAAAACGTCCCCTCGCGCAACCCCAACAGTATCGTGCTCTCGGGCTATATCTGCAAACCTCCCATTTACCGCACCACGCCGTTCAACCGCGAGATCGCCGATCTTCTCATCGCCGTCAACCGCGCCTACAACAAGTCGGACTATATCCCCTGCATTGCCTGGGGACGCAACGCAAGATTTGTGCAGAATCTCAAAGTGGGCGACCGGGTTGCGCTCTCGGGCAGGATCCAGAGCCGGGAATATCAAAAGAAACTGAGCGAAAAGGACGTCGTGACGATGACCGCCTACGAGGTGTCGATCTCCAAGCTCGCCGCCTTCGACGCGGGCGAGACCTTCGACCTTGAAGGTGAATTTGACTTATACGCCTCGCCTTCCTCCTCGGGACAATATTGAAATCTTCGCGCCTGCCGAGCGGGCGCTTTTCTTTGCGGCGAAACGGCTCTGCCGCTTGACTTTTCCCTGCGTTTCGGATAGAATAAAGAAGGTATGAAAAAACGCGCGAAACACGAAAAGATCCAAAAGATCCAGGACGCCTTGGAGGGCTACCGCCGGTTCGATTATGATTACATTCCCTTTGGGCCGCACTGGAAAATGCCGGATGAGAATTTCCGCTACCATAGGCGTGGAGCGGATCGCGCGCTGGTCGGCTTCTGGCGCACCCTGCTCTTCCTGCTTGCTCGCTTTCTGATCGGGTTTGCTTACGGCGCGCGGGTGACGGGCAGAAAAAATCTGCGCGCGCTCAAAAAATCGGGCGCGGTCAGCGTCATGAACCATTTTTCCTTTCTCGACACCCTGTTCGTCCGGCAGGCGACGGGGTATTTCCGCTCTTTCCATACCATGGGCCCCAAAAACAACAAGACGGGGCTCGGCGGGCACATCATCCGCCACGGCGGCATGCTCCCGTTCAGCGCCGATCTTGCCGCGGCGCGCAATCTGAACGCCGAGATCGGGCGGCTGCTCGAAGCGGGAAAGATCGTCAACTTCTATCCCGAGCAGGCGCTCTGGACCAACTATCAGAAACCGCGCCCCATGAAGGACGGCGCCTTCCACTATGCGATCAAGCACCGGGTGCCCGTTCTGCCCATTTTCTGCACCTTCCGAAAGAACAAGCGCGGACACATGAAGCATCTCAGGATCCACATTCTGCCCGCTATCTATGCGGACGAGACCCTTTCCCGCAAGGAAAAACTTTCGGACATGAAGGCGCGGACGGCGGCGGCTTGGCGGAAATGCTACGAGGAGGCTTACGGCTCTCCCTGCGTTTATCTCCCCGATCGGAGAACTTCTGCGGAATGAAAAAACGGCGGTCGATCCGCCGTTTTCTCATTATTTATGGGAAAGGAAATTATTTTTTGATGAATTTTGCGCCGTTTTTCCAAGCCTTGCCGATCTTTTCGCCGATCGCATAGTAGCCGTTCTGCATTTGATCGAAGGCGAACGCGCGCAGCTTGCCGGCGTCGATCTTGCCCTTTTCGTCGAGGATCTTTTCGTCGGCGAGCACGTTTTCGATCTTTCCGAGGATCCGCAGGCCGTAGGGCTGCTGCTGGATCTCCGCGAGCGAACATTCGAGGGTGAGGGGGTATTCCCGGATGACGGGCGCGTCCACCCGCGCGCTCTTGAAGGCGTGCAGAGAGGTCCGCGCGAATTTGTCCCCCGCTTTGGCGGCGGAGAGGATCCCGAAAAAGTCGGACTCGTCCAGCGTGTCGATCCCGGGAACGGCGAGAGTGAACCCGCCTCTTTTTTTGATGTTCTCGACCGTCTTGTGCGACGCTTCGAGGTTCAGGGCGACCATGTCCTCCGCGCAGATGCCGCCCCAAGCCATCATCATGACGTCTACGCTGTCATCTTCGTTGTAGGTGCCGATCATATAGGTCGGCATGGGAAACAAATAGGGTTGTACGCCGAAATCTTTCATCACGATCTCTCCTTGATCAAAAATTTTTTTACGTTTGATTGACTTCCTGCGCCTCTTCGCCACGTTCGCGCTCCGCCGCGCGTTCCGCCGTTCCCTCGCGGTAGGTCATGCGCTCGGTCTGTTTCCAGGCGGGCGCCCTGCCCTTGCGGATATTTCTGCGGCAGCGCAGGAAAATGGGAATATATTCGAGCAGATAGAACGGATTGAACAAAAACATCGCCCAACGTTCCTTCCCGGACAGGGCGCGGAAGGCCTCCGTGTCCGAAAAATAGGCAAGCACGCCGAAGCAGAAGAGCAGCGCATACATGACGCAGAACGGCATGAAAACGAGCAGCCAGCTCGCATAGAAGAAATAGGGCTGCCTCTGAACGGCATAGAAGATCGCAAGCGCCGCGCCCGTGAACATCGTCAAAAAGGTCGTCACGGCGTATAAAAGCAGCGGCAGGATCCCGAAAAAGTATTCCCGTTCGCCGCTTGTCAGCCGACCGCGCTCCTTGGCCCGTTCCCGGATCTCCTTCTTGTATTTTTTATCGCACTGTGAATAGCCCATCAGCCAGCGCAGACGGCGCTGGTAGTTCTCCTCGTGGGTGAGCGCCTCTTCGGTATAGATGACGGCATAGGGATAGAACATCGACTTGTAGCCCTTCAGAATGCTGTCGAGTTTGAGTTCATAGTCCTCGGTGAGGGTGCGGTAGGGCCAGCCGCCGATCTCCTCGATGACCCGCCGCCGGATCATCATGCCCTGTCCGCAGAGGTTGAGCGGGATCTCCTTGTGCATGCGGTAGAGATTGCCCAGATCGTCGATGATCGGCCAGGTGAGCGCCGAACAGTTGGAAAAGACCGAGCGGTTTTTGCGGTCGCCGAGATAGTTTTTCGCAAATTTCCGGGTGAGGAAAATGTCGTAATCGTTTTCGAGCGCGTTGTTGAGCTCCGAAATATAGTCGGGCGCGAGCACGGCGTCCGCGTCCACGATCACGAACGCATCGTAGCCGCCGATCCCCTCCTTGCCAATCGCCCGGAAGTATCCGTCGAGCGCGTCCCCCTTGCATTTTTGTCCCGAAACGACGAAAGTCCGCGCCCCGATCTTCTCGGCAAGCGCAAGGGTCGGGTCGTTTTCATCTTTCACGATGACGTTGACGTCGAAATTTTCTTTCCCGTAGTTCTGCTTTTCAAGCGAAGCGAACAGATCGCCGATGATCGCGCTCTCATTCCGCGCGGGAATGATGATCGAGATCTTGCGCACATCCCGGGCTTTTTTCCTCGGCGGTTTTCGAAAGGCATAGCGGTAGCCGAACACCTTCGGCAGATACAGCGCAACCGCCAGAATGCTCAGTCCCATGTAAACGCATAGCGTGATCCAGATCGCAGCAGTCATTTCTTCGTCCTCTCACATTTTTTCGCCCTTTATTATAGCGGAACCATCCTCCTTTGTCAACCAAATGTCATAAAAATATATGACATTTGCCCAAAAATTTTTTTCGGGAAAAAACCGCCCGAATTTTCGGCGGTTTTCGTGATTTTTTTCTCAAAACGCGGTCTTTTCGGCGAGGAACGCCTCGATCTCGTCCATGGGCAGGCGGAGCTGCTGCATGCTGTCGCGTTCGCGGACGGTGACGGTGCCGTTTTCGAGGGTCTCGAAGTCGGTCGTAATGCAGAAGGGAGTGCCGATCTCGTCCTGCCGCCGATAACGTTTGCCGATCGAGCCCGCCTCGTCGTAGGAGACGGAAAATTTCTTTTTGAGTTTTTGCAGGAGCGCCTTTGCGGGCTCCGCGATATTTTTCTGCAAGGGCAGAACCGCCGCTTTGTAGGCCGCGATCGCGGGATGGAAGCGCATGACGCCGCGCACATCGCCGCCCTCGAGCGTCTCCTCCTCGTACGCCTCCGCAAGAAGGGCGAGCATGAGCCGATCCGCGCCGATCGAATACTCGATGACGTAGGGCAGATAGCGGGAGCCGTCGATGGGATCGACATAGGTAAGGCTCTTGCCCGAATATTCCTGGTGGCGGGAGAGATCGTAGTCGGTGCGGTTGTGAATGCCGTTGAGCTCGCTCCAGCCCATGGGATAGAGATATTGGATATCGCACGCCGCCTTGGCATAGTGGGCGAGTTTTTCGTGGTCGTGGAAGCGGAGATGTTCGCGCTTGATCCCGAGATCGAGCAAAAATTGCATGGCGCGCGCCTTATATTCCTCATAGAACTGCGAATCGGTGCCCTCTTTGCAGAACCATTGGTGCTCCATCTGCTCGAATTCGATGGTGCGGAAGATGAAGTTGCCGGGCGTGATCTCGTTCCGGAACGCCTTGCCGATCTGGGCGATCCCGAAGGGAACCTTGGCGCGGGTCGTGCGCTGGACGTTCAGGAAGTTGATAAATTCTCCCTGCGCCGTTTCGGGACGCAGATAGATCTTGTTCTGGCTCTCGTCGGTGACGCCGCGGGAGGTCTCGAACATGAGGTTAAAGGTGCGGATGTTCGTCCAGTCGAAGCCGCCGCAGATGGGGCAGTGCACCTCTTTTTCGCGGATATATTGCTCCATCTCCTCGTTGGTCATGAGGTCGGGGTCGACCTTGCCCTTGGAGTGCATTTCGATGAGATTGTCGGCGCGGTGGCGGGTCTTGCATTTTTTGCAGTCCATTTTGGGGTCGGAAAAGGAGGTCGTGTGCCCGCTCGCCTCCCAGACGCGCGAGTTCATCAAGATGGCGGCGTCCACGCCGAAGGAGTTGTCGCTCTCCTGCACGAAGCGCTTCCACCAAACTCTTTTGACGTTATTTTTGATCTCGACGCCGACGGGACCGTAGTCCCAGGTATTTCCCATGCCCCCGTAAATTTCGCTCCCGGGGAAAATAATGCCTCTGTTTTTACAGAGCGCAACGAGCTTGTCCATCGTCACGGCTGTTCCCATAAAGTCCGCTCCTTGTCTTTTTTCGTTCTATCTTACCATTTTGCGCCCGATTCGTCAAGCGAAATCATATTTGCAGTTTTTCGAAAGTGAGTTTTGCGCAGAGGATCGCGGCAAGCGCGAGGAAAAACCATTTGAGAAAGAGAAAGGCGGGATTTTCCGGAAAGAGCAGGAAGATCGCAAAGACCAAAACGAGCAGCGCGCCCCCGACGGGAACGCGGAGCAGACGGCGTGGAAATTCCGCGGGCTTTCCCTCCGAACAGAAGGTGAGGACCGCAAGCGACACTGCCGCGCCCGAAAGCAGCCCCGCCGCCTGCAAATAGTCCTGCGAGGGAGAAAAGCAGAGGGGGATCAGGGAGAGCGCGGCAAGGCCGAGCAGGATGAGCTCGCGGAAGGGATAGGCATAGCGAAAGACGAGCGTCCAGAGCAGAACGGCGAAGAGCCCGAACAAAAGCCCCGCGAGGACGTCCGAGGGATAATGCACGCCGAAATAAATTCTCGAAAGGGCGACGAGAAGGACGGTCCCGCCGCAGAGGGCAAAGGCGAGCGCTCGCTTGAAATGCACGGCGAGCGTGCCGAAAAAGCCGGTCGTGATCTGGGTGTGCCCGCTGGGGAAGGAGGCGGACCCGTCGAGTTCGCCGCCGAGGAAGGGATCGAGCTTTTGGACCGTGCCGCTCACATAGGGGCGGGGGCGGTGAACCGTGAATTTGAGAAAAGAATTGAGGCAGAAGCCGGAAAGCGCCGTGACGAGGGCAAGTTCCCCCGTTTTCGAGGGGAACAGCCAATAGAGAAGCAGCACGAGCGCCGTGATCACCGCCGCCTCGCCGAGCAGCGAAAAGACCCCAAAAACGGCGGTGAGAAAGGGGTTCCGGATGGTTTCGAAAAATTGCAGGATCGCAGCGTCCATGCTCTCAGTATAGCATGTTTTGGGGGAAAGCGCAAGGGCTGCGGCGGCAAATCCGAAAGAAAAGGATTTTTCCTTGCGGCGGGAATTGGATAAATTTGCTTGCGCAGTTTTTCCGACTTGTGTTATAATGTTCTTGCAAAAAACTTGGCGCGAAAATTTCGGACGGAAATGCGCGATAATAAGATCGGCAACGATCAAGGAGCGAATATGGCGGAAGCAAGCAATTTTATCGAACAGATCATCGACGAGGACCTCGCTGCGGGAAAAGTCACGGCGATCCAGACGCGGTTCCCCCCCGAGCCGAACGGATATCTCCATATCGGACATGCCAAGAGCATGTTCGTCAACTTCGGCACGGCGGAAAAATACGGCGGGAAGTGCAATCTTTTCTTCGACGATACCAACCCGAGCAAGGAAAAGACGGAGTTTGTCGACGCCATCAAGCGGGACATCCGCTTTTTGGGCTATGAATGGGCGCGGGAGTGCTATGCCTCCGACTTTTTCGACAAGATCTACGAATTTGCCGAAAAACTGATCCTGGACGGCAAGGCGTTCGTGTGCGACCTCTCCGCGGAGGAGATCAAGGCGACGCGCGGCACGCTCACGGAGCCTGGGCAGGAGAGCCCCTATCGCAACCGCACGGCGGAGGAAAACCTGCGTCTGTTCCGCGAAATGCGGGACGGAAAATACGCCGACGGGGAGAAGTGTCTCCGCGCGAAGATCGACATGTCCTCGCCCAATCTCAACCTGCGCGACCCCGTCATCTACCGGATCCTGCATGCGACCCATCACCGGACGGGGGACAAATGGTGCATCTATCCCATGTACGATTACGCCCATCCCATCTGCGACTATTTGCAGGGCGTCACCCATTCCCTCTGCACCCTCGAATTCGAGGATCATCGCCCGCTCTACGATTGGGTCGGGATCAATCTGGGCTTTTCGCCCAAGCCGCGGCAGATCGAATTCGCAAGGCTCAACGTCACGAACCTCGTCATGAGCAAGCGCTATCTCAAAAAACTCGTCGAGGACGGCTCGGTTCACGGCTGGGACGACCCGAGAATGCCCACTTTGGCAGGGCTCAAAAACCGCGGGATCCCCGCCGAGGCGATCCGCGACTTCTGCGCGCGGATCGGCGTTGCAAAGGCGAACTCGGAGTGCGAGATCGGATACTTTGAAGCGGTCGTCAGGGACTACCTCAACGCCCGCGCGCCGCGCGCCATGGCGGTTGTCGACCCCTTGAAACTTACCATTACCAACTATACGGGCGAGGAAGAGGTCGATTTCGAGATCAACCAAACCCAGGAGGGCACGGGCACCCGCAAAGTGAAATTTTCGGGCAGCCTCTATATCGAAAAGAGCGACTTCTCGCTCGATCCGCCCCCCAAGTACTACCGGTTGAAGATCGGCGGCGCAGTGCGGCTCAAAAACGCCTATATCGTCGTCTGCGACGAGGCGGTGAAGGATGAAACCGGCGAAATCGTCGAGGTCAAATGCCACTACATTCCCACTTCCCGCAGCGGCTCGGACACGAGCGGCGTCAAGGCGAAGGGGGTCATCCATTGGGTGGAGGCGACCTCCTGCAAGGATGTGACGATCAAGCAGTACGACCATCTTCTCCGGGACGCGGATTTCCCCGGACAGGATTTTTCGGAGCGCATGAACAAGGACAGCGAGCACCTGTTCCGCGGCAAGGCGGAGCCCTATCTCGCGGAGGCAAAAGAGGACGAAGCGTTCCAGCTCATGCGGACGGGCTACTACAAAAAATGCACCGAAAACGGCGGGCTCGTGTTATCGGAGATCGTCTCCCTCAAAGATAATTTCAACAAATAAGAAAAGATCTGCCCCGCCTTCTTTCGTGCTCTTTTGAGTTTGCGGCATGAATTTTCCCCGCCCCGTTCGGCAATACTGCAAAGGGAGAAAACCATGCTGGACGAAAGGACGAGTGCGCTTTTGGAAAAGATCAACGAGCTTTGCGGCGAAAGCGGCTACAAGATCGCCGAGGAGAGCGAACTGCTCTCCTGTTTTCCCGAGACGATCAAGGCGGACAAAGAGGAACTGAAACGGATCCTGAATTATCTTGAAGAGCGCCGCTATATCGACGTGAAATTTGCGGAGGAGGGAGTCTATTGTCTCTGTCCGCTGCCCGAGGGCAGGATCTATTTCGAAAAACTGCGCGAGGCGCGGAGCGAAGGGGCGCGCCGCCGCCGGGAAAACTTCCTCGTCGCGCTTTTGGGCGCCTTTCTCGGCGCCTTTTCGGGGGCGCTGCTTGCGATCCTTCTCTCCTTTTGGGTGGGCGCATGATCAGCGATCGGCTCAACAGACGGGAAAACGAGGTGATGAACGCCGTCTATGAACTGAGCGGCGGCAAGGAACGGTTCCTGCTCTCCCCCTGCGAGCTCGGCGCGGCGCTCCCCTCCCGGGAAAAATTCGACGAGGCGGCGATCGGGAGACTTCTGCGCAGCCTTGCCCTCGACGGCTATTTCGACGTCATCGAGTCGGAGCGCAAGGGCGAGCCCG
The DNA here is from genome assembly GCA_947630115.1 of uncultured Clostridia bacterium. Lineage (GTDB taxonomy): Bacteria > Bacillota > Clostridia > Christensenellales > Borkfalkiaceae > Gallimonas. The sequence continues at coordinate 34,531 of CANRGG010000002.1, read as the reverse complement.
TCTACGTCATCCAAATGCGGGAGGCGGGGCTCTCATACAGAAGGCAGAACGCGCAGAGAAAGCGCTCGATCCTCTTCCGCTTTGCGATCGCCGCGCTCGGCGCGGTCGTCACCTTTCTCGTGGGGCTTTTGCTCCGCGCGATTTTTTCTTGATTTTCCTTGACAATCCGCTTGGGTTTGTCTATAATAAAAACATACGTTTATCTTACAAAAAGGAGAGGCGGTGGAGCATTTCGAGTTTCAACTGAAAGCCCCCTTTGAACCGACGGGCGACCAGCCCGAGGCGATCGAGAAACTCACCGAGGGCGTTCTGGACGGGATCCGCACGCAGGTGCTCGTCGGGGTGACGGGCAGCGGCAAGACGTTCACGATGGCGAACGTCATAAAAAACGTCGGCCGGCCCACGCTCGTCATTGCGCACAACAAGACGCTCGCCGCGCAGCTTTGCAACGAATTCCGCGAATTTTTCCCCGAGAATCGGGTGGAATATTTCGTCTCCTATTATGACTATTACCAGCCCGAGAGCTATATCCCCGCGACGGATACTTATATTGAAAAAGATCTTTCGATGAACGACGAGATCGACAAGCTCCGGAACGCCGCGACCTGTTCGCTCGGCGAGCGGGACGACGTGATCGTCGTCTCCTCCGTTTCCTGTATTTATGGGCTCGGCGCGCCCGAAGAATTTTTCCGTCTCGGGATCTCCATGCGTCCCGGGCAGGCGATGGAGCGCGACGAACTTCTGCGCCGCCTGGTCGAGATCCACTACGCGCGGAACGACATGGATTTCAAGCGTTCGACCTTCCGGGTCCGCGGAGACGTTGTGGAGATCTTCCCCGCAAGCAACTCGGAAGTGGCGATCCGCGTCGAGTTTTTCGGCGACGAGATCGACTCGATCGGCGAAGAGGACGTCGTGACGGGCAAAGTCGTCTCGAGCCTCAAACATGCCGTCATCTTTCCTGCCAGCCACTATGCCGTGGGCAGCGAGCGGCTCGCCATTGCCCTTTCCATGATCGAACAGGATCTGGACGGCGAAGTGAAGGCGTTCGAGGACGCGGGAAAGCTCCTGGAAGCGCAGCGGCTCCGGCAGCGGACGGAGCACGACCTTGAAATGATGCGCGAAATCGGATATTGTTCGGGAATCGAGAACTATTCCCGCTATTTCGACGGCCGGGCGCCGGGGCAGCCCTCCTTCACGCTGCTCGACTATTTTCCCGAAAATTTTCTCGTCTTTATCGACGAGAGTCATATGACGATCCCGCAGATCCGCGCGATGTACAACGGCGATCTTGCGAGAAAGACCAACCTCGTCGAGTACGGGTTCCGGATGCATTCAGCATTTGACAACCGTCCGCTCACCTTCGAGGAGTTCGACGAGCGGGTGCCGCAGCTCATCTGCGTCTCGGCGACGCCCGCGCCGTACGAACTCGGACAGGCGGGGCAGGTCGTCGAACAGCTCATCCGCCCGACCGGGCTGCTGGATCCGCCCGTCACGGTCAAGCCGACCAAGGGACAGATCGACGATTTGCTCTCCGAGATCCGCACCGTCACCGGGGCGGGGGGCAGGGTGCTTGTGACGACGCTCACGAAGCGCATGGCGGAGTCTCTCACCGATTATTTGAAGGAAAACGGTGTCAAAGTGCGCTATATGCACTCGGATATCGACACCCTCGAGCGGATCGACATCGTGAACGGGCTGCGCTCGGGCGAGTTCGACGTGCTCTGCGGGATCAACCTCCTGCGCGAGGGGCTGGATCTTCCCGAGGTCCGGCTCGTCGCCATTCTCGACGCCGACAAGGAGGGATTTTTGCGGAGCGAGACGTCCCTCGTGCAGACGATTGGCAGAGCTGCCCGCAATGCCGAAGGACGGGTCGTCATGTATGCGGACGAGATGACGGGCAGCATGGAGCGGGCGATCGGGGAGACCAACCGCCGCCGCGCGATCCAACAGGCATACAACGAGGCGCACGGGATCGTCCCGAAAACGATCGTCAAGGAGATCAGATCTTCGCTTGTCATCACGGACAAATCCAAAAAGGCGGGCAGCGTCAAGCTCCAAGATATTCCGGAGGAGATCGAAAAACTCAAAGCGCTCATGAAGGTCGCTTCGGCGCAGCTCGATTTCGAGCGGGCGATCGAGATCCGGGAGACGATCAACGAACTCAGAAAGCGAATGCGGAAGAATTGAACGAAAAAGTTCGGAAACAAAGGAAAAAGGAGTGGAAAAGATGAAGATCGCGGTGGATATCGACGACACTTTGAACGTCGTCCGTCGGCTGGAGCTTGCGGGCGCTTATATCGAGCGCAAGGGGCTTCCCTTCCGCACCGTCGATCCGGCGTCCAACAAACTTCTCGACATCTTCGATTGGACCGAGGAGGACGTTCTGCATTTTATCCGGGAAGAGGGCGGACTCGTGCTCTATACCGACGCGGAGGCGAGGAAGGGGGCGAAGGAGACCCTCGAAAAGTGGCGGGCGATGGGGCACAAGATCGTCGTCCTCACTTCGAGAAGGAGCGAATGGTTCAACAATCCCGAGCGCGTCAGCCGCGATTGGCTGGAAAAACGGCATATCCCCTACGATGAGATCGCGGCAGAGATCCCGCTTTCCGGCAAGGGGGCATACTGCGCCGAAAACGGCATTTCCCTCCTCGTGGACGACGATCCCGACGCCTGTCTGGGCGCGCAGAGACGGAAGGTCGCGGCGATCCTCATGATCGGGCGGCACAACGCGGAGCGCGCGCATGAGATCCGCTTCGGGGGGACAAATTGGAGACAGATCGACGCGGCGGCAAGGAGCATTTTTGCAGGCCTTGGCGAAGCGGAAACGGAAAAAAGAACATGAAAGAGGAAATTTTCGTCAAAGGGGCGAAAGCCAACAACCTGAAAAACGTCGACGTGCACATTCCGCGCGGTTCGCTCACCGTCTTTACGGGAGTGAGCGGCTCGGGAAAATCCACGCTCGCCTTCGATACCATCTTTGCCGAGGGGCAGCGCCGCTATATGGAGAGTCTCTCTTCCTATGCGCGGCAATTTCTGGGCATGATGGAAAAGCCGGACGTCGAATTCATCGAAGGGCTGTCGCCCGCCATTTCGATCGACCAAAAGACGACGAGCCATAACCCCCGCTCGACGGTGGGCACCGTGACGGAGATCTACGACTATCTCCGTCTGCTCTTTGCGCGGACGGGCGTGCCCCATTGCCCCAACTGCGGCAGGGAGATCCGCCGCCAGACGGTGGACGAGATCGCGGATAAGGTGATGGAGCTTCCTGCGGGCTCAAAGATCCTTGTGAGCGCCCCCGTCGTGCGCGGCAGAAAGGGGGAATATTCCAAGGAGCTCGCCTCCTTCCGCAAGAGCGGCTATGCGCGGGTCAAGATCGACGGGATCGTCTACGATTTGCAGGAGGAGATCCGCCTCGAAAAGAACGTCAAGCACAACATTTCGGTCGTCGTCGACCGTCTTGTCGTCAAGGAGGGGATCTTGAAGCGGCTCACCGAGAGCCTCGAGATCGCCCTGAAACTTGCGGACGGGCTCGTCGTCATCGACTGCGGAGGGGAGGAGACCCTCTATTCTTCCCGCTATTCCTGTCCCGACTGCGGCATTTCGATCGAGGAGATCGAGCCGCGGCTTTTTTCGTTCAACACCGTCTGGGGCGCCTGCCCCGAATGCTCGGGGCTCGGTTTCCGCCAGAAGGTGGATCCCGACCTCATCTGCCCCGACAAGAGCAAGACCCTCCGCGAGGGGGCGATCCGGATCAGCGGCTGGAACCTCGACTCTTCCTCCGTTACCCAGATGTATCTTGCGGCGCTCTCGAAGCATTACGGCTTTTCCCTCGACGTGCCCGTCAAAGATCTGCCCGCAGGGGTCTACGATCTTTTGATGTTCGGCAACGGCGGCGAAAAGGTCGATCTCGTCTATGAGACCCGTTCCTTCCGCTCCGCCTATAAGAGCGCCTGGGAGGGCTTTGTCAACAATCTGGAGCGGCGGTACGGGCAGACGACTTCGGACGGGGTGCGCTGGGACATCGAGCGGTATATGCGCACGTCGGACTGTCCCGTCTGCAAGGGGAAGCGGCTCAAAAAGGAGGCGCTCGCCGTCACCGTCGGGGGGAAAAACATTGCCGAAGTCTGCGAAATGCCCGTCGGTGAGATCGCGGAATTTCTGGACGGGATCCCGCTCACGCCGACCCAGCACAAGATCGCGGACGTCGTCTTGAAGGAGATCCGAAGCCGAATCGGCTTTCTCGTCGGGGTGGGGCTCGACTATCTCACCCTGTCGAGGAGCGCGTCCACCCTTTCGGGCGGAGAGAGTCAGCGCATTCGTCTGGCGACGCAGATCGGCAGCGCGCTCTCGGGCGTTTTATATATTTTGGACGAGCCGAGCATCGGGCTGCACCAGCGCGACAACGAAAAGCTGCTCGCTTCCCTCAAGGGGCTGCGCGATCTCGGGAATACCCTCATCGTCGTCGAACATGACGAGGACACCATGCGCGCCGCCGACTATCTCGTGGACGTGGGGCCCAAGGCGGGCGTCCACGGCGGAGAGATCGTCGCCTGCGGGAGCCTTCAGGACATCATGGACGAGCCGCGCTCCATCACGGGGGACTATCTGGCGGGGCGGCGGAAGATCGAGGTCCCCGCGGTGCGAAAAAGACCGGACGGACGGTGGCTCAAAATCGAAGATTGCCGCCAGAACAATCTGAAAGGCTTTACGGCGGAACTTCCCGCGGGGCTTCTGACCGTCGTCACGGGGGTGAGCGGCTCGGGGAAGAGCTCGCTCGTCGGCGAGATCGTTCTGCCCATTCTCTCCAACAATCTGGGCGGGGCGAGGCTGCCGCTCGGGAAAAGTGGGGGCTTTTCGGGGCTCGAACATTTCGACAAAGTGATCGCGATCGACCAATCGCCCATCGGGAGGACGCCGCGGAGCAATCCCGCGACCTACACGGGAGTATTCACGGCGATCCGCGAGCTGTTCGCCGCCACGCCCGACGCAAAGGCGCTCGGGTTCAAGTCCGGACGGTTCTCTTTCAACGTCGCGGGCGGCCGGTGCGAGAACTGCCAGGGCGACGGCATTATGAAGATCGAAATGCACTTTTTGCCCGACGTCTACGTCCCCTGCGAAGTCTGCGGCGGCAAGCGGTACAACCGCGAGACGCTCGAGGTCCGCTATAAGGGAAAGACGATCTCGGACGTGCTTGACATGACGGTGGAGGAAGCCTGCGAATTTTTCCGTCCCGTTCCCGCGATCGCGCATAAGATCGAGACGTTGAACGAAGTCGGGCTCGGCTATATCAAGCTGGGGCAGAGCTCCACTACCCTTTCGGGGGGCGAGGCGCAGCGGGTCAAGCTCGCGACCGAGCTCTCCAAGCGTTCGACGGGGAGGACGGTCTACATTCTCGACGAGCCGACGACGGGGCTTTCGAGCTATGACGTCGACAAACTCGTGAAGATCCTGCTGCGGCTCCGCGACGGCGGCAACACCGTCCTTGTCATCGAGCACAATCTCGACGTGATCAAAGTTGCCGATTGGATCATCGACCTGGGCCCCGAGGGGGGCGACGGCGGCGGAACGATCTTGGCGACCGGCACCCCCGAGGATGTTGCGAATTGCCCGAACAGTTACACGGGACAGTTCTTAAAAAGAATACTGAGTTAAAATCTTTTTTTCACGAATTTCTTTTCTTCGCAAAGAAATTACAGCTCCTTGTGCTTAACCCCGTTATTATAATTCCAATGGTGCGAGGAAAATCACACTTTTCCGCTGCACGCCCCTATTGGCGCGCCACCGCACGCAGATTGTTTGGCAAGGCAAACAAAGAGGCGGGCGACGAAGGTTTCATGAAATCAACAAACCCAACTCCTCACGGACTTTCTTTGCAAAGAAAAGAAAGTCCGTGAAATATTTTGTTGCATTTGAAATAATTTTCCTTCTCATCGAGCATATTGAAAGTATACGGAGGTTTTTTATGAAGGCAACGGGGATCGTGAGGAGAATCGACGAGCTGGGACGGGTCGTCATTCCCAAGGAAATAAGAAGAACGCTGCGCATTCGCGAGGGAGATCCGCTCGAGCTCTTTACCGAGCGCGACGAACTCATGCTCAAAAAATATTCGCCGATCGCAAGCATTGAACAGTTTGCCAAGGGAACGGCGAAGTCTCTCAACGAACAGAGCGGCTATCTCGCCGTGATCTGCGATACGGACGGCGTTTTGCAGGCGAGCGGACAGGGTAAAAAATCGCTTGCGGGAAAGAACGTCTCGGACAAGATGACGGAGGTCATGCTCTCGCGGCGCAGCTATCTTGCGAACAAGGCGGAGGGCGGCGACATCCTGCCCATCGCGAACGACTCGGACCTTACCGTCACGGCGCAGGTCATCGTGCCCGTAGTGGCGGGGGGAGACTGCCTCGGCGCGGTCGTGCTCCTCTCTACCGACGAGGGGGCGATCATGGAGGCTTCGGCGGTCAAGCTCGCAAGGCTGACTTCGGACATCATCGCAAACCAGTTCGAATGATCCAAAGGGAAAAAATTGATTTGTTTTCAAACGGAAGAGGACGGTCGATCTGCCCTCTTTCGTTTTTTCGGAGGAAGATGAAACACGGCAAATTTCTGAAATCCGCGGCGATCCTTTCCCTCGGGGGGATCCTCGCAAAGCTCATCGGCGCCTGCTACCGCATTCCGCTCTCCAACATTCTGGGCGGCTACGGCATGGGCATGTATCAGATGGCGTATCCGCTGTTTCTGCTCATGCTCACCTTTTCCTCGACGGGGATCCCGTCGGCGTTCGCGCGCCTTGTCGCGCAGGATGAGGCGCGGGGGCGGGACTCTTCCGGGACGCTCAAAACCGCGCTGAAGATCTTCGCTCTTCTCGGGCTTGCGGGAACGGCGCTCATGATCTTTCTTGCCCCCCGCATGAGCCGTCTGCAGGGGGACGAGCGGCTGGTGCACTGCTATCTCGCCCTGGCGCCCGCGGTCTTTCTGGTCTCGCTCATCGCCGTCCTGCGCGGCTATTTTCAGGGCAAGAACAACATGTTCCCCACGGCGGCGTCCGAGATCATCGAACAGACCGTCAAGGCGGGGACGGGCATTTTCTTCGCCCTGCGATTTCGCGGCGAGCCCGCGCTCGCGGTGAGCTATTGCCTGCTCTCGGTGACGATCTCGGAGATATTTGCTCTCTTTTATCTCGCCGTGCGGACAAAGGGGGAACGGCGGGGCGGACTGATGCGGGCGCGTCCGGTCACGGGGACTGATGTGCTCTTTGCAGCGCTTCCCGTCATGGCGGCGACCTCTCTTCTGCCCCTCTCGCAGACGGCGGACAGCGTCGTTTTGGTGCGGCTTTTGAGCGGCTATACCCCCGAAGCGGTCTCCCTCTATGGGCTGTTCACGGGGAGTGCGCTCTCGCTCGTCAATCTGCCGGCGGCGGCTTGCTGCGGGCTTGCGGCGGCGACGGTGCCGTCCGTTTCGGGCTGCTTTGCGCGCGGGGAGTATGAGGAGGGCAAAAACCGCGCCCTGTATGCCCTTTTTCTCACGCTGATTTTGGCGGTCCCCTGCGCCCTGGGACTGTTTTTCCTCGCAAGACCGATTGTCTCCATCCTCTATCCACGGCTTTCGGAGGGGGAGACGGAGACGCTCGTGCTGCTGGTGCGGCTCTTATCTGTCTCGGCGGTGTCGATCTCGGGGACGGGAACGCTCGCGTCCTGCCTGACGGGAATGGGCCGGGCGAGATCGGCGGCCGTCTCCATGTTGCTCGCCGTCTGCGTCAAATTTTTCCTGCAATGGACGCTGGTAAAAAATCCCCTATTTTCCATCGGCGGGGCGGCAATCGCGGCAAATGCCTGCTATCTGGTTGCTTTTTTTCTCGATTTATATTATACTGTAAAAAAAGAGCGGGGAAGGAAACATGATCATCGTAGTGGGTTTGGGCGCAGAGCGCGGCGATCTCGGGTCGAACGCGCTGAAAATGCTGAAAGCCGCGGATAAAGTGCTGATCCGCACGGGCGGGGCTCCCGCCGTCCGCTCTTTGGACGACGAAGGCGTCGCCTATGAGACGTTCGACGGTTTCTATGAAAACAGCCGTAGCTATGACGCCCTCGCCGGGAAGATCGCGCGGGCGGTGCGGCAGTGCGGAAAAGAGGGAACGGTCTGCTATTGCACGGACGGGAGCGCTTCAGAGGACGCGGCGGCGCAGCTCCTTTTGAAGGGAAGAGCGAAGCTGATCGACGGAAAGTCGAAGGCTTCGCATTTTGCCGCACTCGCGGGGATCGGCGGAAACTATACCGCCCTCTCCGCTTTTTCCGTTCCGGATCTGCCGCTCTCCCTGCCCCTCGTCGTTTACGATCTGACGGACGGCAACGTTTCGGACGTCAAACTTCGTCTTGCGGAAGAGTTCGGCGACGAGGCGAAAGCCGTCCTCTTCGACGGCGCTTTCCGGAAGGATATCCCTCTCTATGAGGCGGACAGGCGGAAAGGGTTCGGCGCCCTTTCGGGGCTTGTCATCAAGGACATTCCCCTGCTTGAAAAAAAGCGGTTCTCCTTCGGGGACGCGGTCGGGATCCTGAAACGGCTGCGCGCGCCCGACGGCTGCCCCTGGGACAGGGTGCAGACCCATGAGAGCATTCGCGAAAACGCGGTCGAGGAGGCGTACGAGCTCGTCGACGCGATCGACTGCAAAGACCCCGAGAAGATCTGCGAGGAGGCGGGCGACGTCTTAATGCAGGCGCTCTTCCACACTCTCATCGAGGAGGAGCGAGGGAATTTTTCGGTGACGGACATGCTCTCCGCGCTCTGCGAAAAGCTCATCACAAGACATACCCATGTATTCGGGAACGACAAGGCCTCGTCGGCGGACGGGGCGCTCTCGGTCTGGGACAAGAATAAGATGAAGGAAAAGCGGCAGGAGACGTTCTCGGACGCGGTGAACGACGTGCCGCTCTGCTTCCCCGCCCTTTTGCGGGCGCAGAAGATCTGCAAGCGGGTGGAAAAGGGAGGCTGGGATCCCGCCGACGTCGGGACTGCCGGGGAAAAGCTCCGGGAGGAATACGGGGAGCTCCTCGAAGCCTATCGGAGCGGCGAGAAGGAGAGGATCTCCTCCGAGCTGGGGGATCTGCTGTTCAGCGCGGCATGGCTGGCGCGGGCGGTCGGGGCGGACGCGGAAACGGCGCTCGCCGACACCGTCAAGAAAGTCCAGAAACGTTACACGGAATACGAAGCGCTCGTCCGCGCGGACGGAAAGGATCCGCTGGCGCTCACGAAGGAGGAACGCGACCGCTATTACGGGAGAGTCAAGGATGAAAACGCATGAGCTCGAGGTCGCGGGACTGAAGATCCCGAACAATCTGTTTCTGGCGCCGATGGCGGGATACACGAATTATCCCTTTCGCAAAATGTGTCTGGGGCTCGGCGCGGGGCTCGCCTTCACCGAGATGGTGAGCGCCAAGGGGCTCGCCTTCGGCAGTGAGGAGACCAAAAAACTGCTTCTGACGGGGGAAGGAGAGACGATCAAGGCGGCGCAGCTCTTCGGCAGCGTGCCCTTCATCCTCCGCGGCGCCTGCGAGAGCGAGGATCTCGCCCCGTTCGACCTCATCGACCTCAACATGGGCTGTCCCATGCCCAAGATCGTGAAAAACGGCGAGGGGAGTGCGCTCATGGAAAATCCCAAGCTCGCCGAACAGATCATCAAGGAGTGCGTGAAAAGCGGCAAGCGCATTTCGGTCAAATTCCGCACCGGGATCCAGGAGGGAGACAAGATGGCGGCGGAATTTGCGAAAATGTGCGAGGGCGCGGGCGCCTGCATGATCACCGTCCACGGCAGGGTGCGCAAGAAGATCTACTCGGGTCCCGCCGACATCGCCCAGATCGCGGCGGCCAAGGCGGCGGTGAAGATCCCCGTGATCGGCAACGGGAACGTCTGGAACGACAAGGATTTCCGCAAGATGATCGACCGCACGGGCGTCGATGGGGTGATGATCGCCCGTGCCGCGCTCTATCGTCCGCAGGTTTTTTCCGAGATCACTGAACGCGACGAGCCGCCCTTCCTCGAGATCTTTCTGCGACAGCTTTCCGAAACGGCGAAGATCTACGGCGAACGCTTCGCCTGCATCCACATGCGCAAGATGGCGGCGTTCTACGTCAAGGGCAAGAGAGGGGCGGCGGCGATGAAGCGCGCCCTGTTTGCGGCGGAGTCGGTCGAGGAAGTCGAACGCCTCGCCCGTGATATCTTCGGGGCCTTTCCGGAGGGCGCGGAGGAAGCCTCTTGCGGGGCTCTTCCGGGCGAAGAGGCGCCGGACGAATAAAACCTTATAAAGCCCATCAAGCGGCGCGTAAAACGCAAATTACGCGCCTTTTTTGCGCTCTTTTTCGAAAAAAGTCTTTCAGGACGCGGAAATTTACTGTACAGAACGGAAAATTTTTGTTATAATAATTGGGAAAGGCGCGCGCTCGCGCGCGCGAAATCACGCACGGTCAAAATACCGTCCAAAAAGGAGAACGCTATGCCCGAAAAAGTGGAAACGGCTTACGGCGCCGAACAGATCCAGGTCCTCGACGGTCTGGAACATATCCGCAAACGTCCCGGCATGTACATCAGCTCGACGGACGAAAAGGGACTTCACCATCTTGTCAGCGAGGTCGTGGACAATTCCATCGACGAGGCGCTCGCCGGCTACTGCACCCACATCGAGGTCACGATCAACGAGGACGGGTCCTGCACCGTCGTGGACAACGGCAGAGGGATCCCGACGGAGATCCACCCGAAGGAGGGGATCTCGACGGTCGAAGTCGTCTTTACCAAGGTCAACGCGGGCGGGAAATTCGGCGGCGACTCGGGCTATAAAGTTTCGAGCGGGCTGCACGGCGTCGGCGTGAAGGCGGTCAACGCCCTTTCCGAATGGCTCGAGGCGGAAATTTGCCAGAACGGCCACGTCTATAAGCAAGTTTATAACCGCGGCGTGCCCCAGCGTCCCCTTCAGGTCATCGGCGATACGGACAAGACGGGCACCAAGGTCACCTTCTTCCCCGACAGCGAGATCTTCGAGACCATCGTCTTTAAGTACGATCTGCTCAAAGTCCGCCTGAAAGAGCTCGCCTTTCTCAACAAGGGGCTCACGATCACTCTTTGCGACAAGCGCGGCGGGAGCGAGCGGAGCGACAGATTCTGCTATGAGGGCGGGATCCGCGAGCTCGTCGAGGAGCTCAACAAGGGGCAGGAGACCCTGTTTTCCGAGCCGCTCTATTTCGAGGCGCAGGAGGGTACGACGGTCTGCGAGATCGCGTTGCAATACAACGAGAGCTACAACGAAGTCATCTATTCCTATGCGAACAACGTCAACACGATCGACGGCGGCACCCACATTGAGGGCTTGAAACTCGCCCTCACCAAGGTCATCAACGACGCGGGGCGGCGGCTCAACCTGCTCAAAGAGAGCGACCGTCTCACGGGCGAGGACGTCCGCGAGGGGATCACGGCGGTCGTCTCCGTCAAGCTGGAGGACGCGCAGTTCGAGTCCCAGACCAAGGATAAGCTCAACAACAGCTTCATCCGCGGCTTTGTCTCCAAATGCGTACAGGATAAATTCGGCACCTATATCGAGGAACACCCGAGCGAGGCGCGGGAGCTGGTTCTTCGCTGTATCACGGCGCAGAAGGCGCGCGACGCCGCCCGGAACGCCCGCGAATTGACCCGAAGAAAGGGGGTCCTCGAAAGCACCACCCTTCCCGGAAAACTTGCCGACTGCTCGGATAAGCGTCCCGAGCTTTGCGAGATCTATATCGTCGAGGGCGATTCGGCAGGCGGCACCGCCAAGCAGGGCAGAGACAGACGGTTTCAGGCGATCCTCCCTCTTCGCGGAAAGATTTTGAACGTCGAGAAAGTGCGGCTCAACCGCGCGCTCGAAAACGCCGAGATCAAGGCGATGATCACCGCCTTCGGCTGCGGCATTTTGGACGATTTCGACGAGAGCAAGCTCCGGTACGACCGGATCATCTCCATGACCGATGCCGATGTCGACGGCGCCCATATCCGCATTCTGCTCTTGACCTTCCTCTTTCGCTACATGCGCCCGCTCATCGAGCATGGGCATGTGTATTCGGCGAAGCCGCCGCTCTATAAGGCGAGCGTCAAGGGGAAGGAGGACGTCTACCTCTATTCGGAGGAGGAAAAGACCCTTTTCGACGCGGCGAACAACAACAAGGTGGAATACCAGCGTTACAAGGGGCTCGGCGAGATGAGCACGGAGCAGCTTTGGGACACCACGATGAACCCCGCGACGCGCACCCTGATCAAGGTCAGCATGCAGGATGCGGTCGAGGCGGACAAGATGTTCTCTCTTCTCATGGGAGAAAGTCCGGCGCTGCGGCGTCAGTTTATCGAGCAAAACGCCACTTTAGTAACTGATTTGGACATCTGAACCTTTTCGAACGAAATCCTTTTGCATTCGCAAAGCTTTCGTTCGAGGATTCAACTTTGTTGATTTCATGGAGCGCTTGTCGCCCGCCATTATGGTTGCCTTGCTAAACAACCTGCGTGCGGTGGCGCGCAAATAGGGGCGTGCAGCGGAAAAGTGTGATTTTCCTCGCACCATTCAATTTAGAATAAAGAAACACTTAATTGATGTGCAAAACTCATTTTCTCGATGAAAAGATAGCGCAGCAAGCCTTTTCATCGAAATAAAGTAATTTTTGGAGCATACCATGGCGAAAAAAGAGACAAGTCCCGAACTTACCGAAGAATTCAAAAAAACATTGGAAATGACGAAGATCCTCGACGTCGAGGTGAACGACGAGCTCAAACGCTCGTTCATCGCCTATGCGATGGCGGTCAATAAATCCCGTGCGATCCCCGACGTGCGCGACGGCTTGAAACCCGTGCACAGAAGGATCCTCTACGCCATGCACGAGATGGGGCTCTATAATGACAAGGCCTACCGCAAGTGCGCGCGTATCGTCGGCGACGTCATGGGGAAATTCCATCCCCACGGCGACTCTTCCGTCTATGACGCCCTCGTCCGGCTCGCGCAGGATTTTACCATCAACTTCCCGCTCGTGGACGGGCACGGCAATTTCGGCTCGGTGGACGGCGACCCGCCTGCCGCCATGCGTTATACCGAGGCGCGGCTCACCAAACTCGCCGCCGAAATGCTGCGCGATCTCGACAAGGAGACGGTGGATTTCTTCCCCAACTTCGACGGGATCGAAATGGAGCCCGCGGTGCTGCCCGCCCGTTTCCCCAATCTCCTCGTCAACGGTTCGGACGGCATTGCGGTCGGCATGGCGACGAATATCCCGCCGCACAATCTTGCCGAGGTCATCGACGGGACGATCGCCATGATCGACGATCCCGAGATCTCGATCGACGATCTCATGCAGTACATTCCCGCGCCCGATTTCCCGACGGGGGGGATCATCATGGGACGGAGCGGCATTCGCAAGGCCTACCGCACCGGACAGGGCAACATTGTCATCCGTTCCAAGTGCGAAATCGAGGAGCACGGCACCGGCGCGAATGTGCGCTCGCGCATTGTCGTCACCGAGATCCCTTACCAGGTCAACAAAGCCCAGCTCATCATCCAGATCGCCGACATGGTCAAGGACAAGCGGATCGAGGGTATTTCGGACATCCGCGACGAATCGGGAAGAGAGGGGCTGCGCATTGTCATTGAATGCAAGAAGGACGCGAACGCGCAGGTCGTTCTGAATACCCTCTTCAAGCATACCAATCTGCAGGTCTCGGACGGGATCATTCTGCTCGCGCTCGTCGAAAACGGCACCGAGCCGAGATATCTCAACCTCCGCGAGATCTTAAGCTATTATCTCGCCCACCAGAAGGAAGTCATCACGCGGCGGACGAAGTACGACCTTGCCAAGACCGAGGAGCGCGCCCATATCGTCGAAGGGCTCGTGCTCGCTCTGGCGAACATCGACGAAGTGATCAAAATCATCAAGGAATCGCGGGACAAAAACGACGCCTGCGACAAACTCACCTCGGCGTTCGAGCTGTCCGAAAAACAGGCGACGGCGATCCTCGAAATGCGCTTGCAGCGGCTCACTTCGCTGGAAGTCGAAAAGCTCAAAGAAGAACTCGAAGGGCTTCATGCGACGATCGCGGATCTGAAAGACATTCTCGCAAACGAGAGCCGCGTCATGGCGATCATCCGGGAGGATCTCGTGCAGATCAAGGCGAAGTATCCTTCCGAGCGCAAGACGGAAGTCTCGGTGGATTTCGGCGAGATCGAGGACGAGGATCTCATCGACGAAGAGGACGTCGTGATCTCCATGACGCACGGCGGATACGTGAAGCGCTTCCCCGCCTCGGAATACCGCGCGCAGAACCGCGGCGGCGTCGGGGTGACCGGGCACAAGCCGAAGGAGGACGATTTCGTCGAGCGAATGTTCGTCTGCTCCACCCACGTATCGGTGCTGTTCTTCTCCAATTTTGGGAAGGTGTACTCGATCAAGGGGTACATGATCCCCGAGGCGAACAAACAGGCGCGCGGACGGGCGATCGTGAACCTTTTGCAGCTATCGGCAGGGGAGAAGATCGCGGCGGTTTTGCCCGTCTATGAGAACGGCTCGGGATATCTTGTCATGGCGACGAAGAACGGGCTCATCAAAAAGACGGCGACGAGCGAGTTCGACCGTATTTTGCGCAGCGGCAAGATCGCGATCAAGATCAACGAGGGCGACGAGCTCATCTCGGTGCAGTTCGCAAGCGGCAATGACGAGATCGTCGTGGCGTCTCGCTTCGGCAAGTGTATCCGCTTCTCGGAGGACGACGTGCGCCCGATGGGACGGGACACGATGGGCGTTCGAGCGATCACCCTCGACGGGGACGATAGGGTCGTCGATATGCTGGTCTTGAAAGAGGGCTTTGACATTCTGACCGTCTCGGAGAACGGCTACGGCAAACGGACCGAGCCCGCTGATTACCGGGTGCAATCGCGCGCGGGCAAGGGGATCAAGGCAGGCGTATTCAACGAAAAGACGGGCATGCTCGTCAACATGAAGCTCGTCCGCGACGATCTCGACGTGATGATGGTCTCCTCGGCGGGGATCGTCATCCGAATGCACGGGGCGGACATTTCGAGGATCGGGCGCAACACCCGCGGCGTGCGGCTGATGAGCCTGCGGGGCGGGGTCGTGGCGACGGTGGCGATCACCGACCGCGACGACGAGGCGGAGACCGAAAAGCCGGAGGAGACGGCGGCGGACGTGCCGGTCGAGCCGACCGATCCCACGGAAGAATAATTCAACTGAAAAAAGGCGCGGCGCGGAAAGCGAATTTTGCTTTCCGCGCCGCATTATATACAGTTTTTTTCTTGCAATTTGCCCGAAAGGTTGTCCGTTCTGTCTGATCTCGCTCAAAGCGGCATTCTTACGGCATTTCCCTGTGCCGCCGCCCGTGTATTCTTCCGCGGTCCCGATCAAAATCCATTGCCGCCTCCTGCGCGTTTTCACTCCGCGGTTTCCATGCGGGGCCGCCGGGCCTGCTCAGATCGAGATCCAACAGACCCGCTTGGTCTCATCGTCCACTTTGACTTTGTCCGAGATCTCCACCCCGCAAACGGCGAAAATCTCTGCGCCGCAGGCGACGAGGGGGAGCGCTTTGCCGAGCCGCGCCGAGATCTTGCGGTCGGTCAGAAATTTTTTGAGCGTCTTTCTCCTCCCGCCGAAGGGGACGATAAAATCACCCTCCCTCCGCGTCCGGACGACGCAGCCCGCCGGGAAACGGTCGAAATCGGCTTTGAGCCCGCCGCAAACCGGGGAGAAACGGCAGTCGTCCTCCGTAAATGGGCGCTCGGGCAGGGGCGGCGCGGGACGGTAAAAGACGATCTTATCGTATTCGCGCGCGGCTTCCTGTTCCCCGGGCAGACAGACCCGTCTGCCGCTTTGGAGCCGGCGGAGCTTTTCGATCTCCTTCAGATTGGCGCCCGTGTAGTCTTTTTCGGCGTCCAGGCACAAAAGACACGCCCGCAAAAAGAGGGGCTCGGGCAGATCGACCGGCACCGACTTGTCTCCGCGAAAAATGAAGATCTCTTTTTCGGCGAGCCCGCGCAAAAATTCGTCGTCGCGCGCGCATTGCTCTGCAAAGGCGATCAGATGAGCCTCTGCGCCCGCATGGATCTTCGCGAACGCGGGGAGCACGGTGCGGCGGATGTAGTTCCGCGTGAAAGTTTCGTCGGAATTTGTGGAATCTTCGACGTGGGGCAGCCCATTCGCCTTCGCATAGCGCAAGATCTCCCGCTTCGGGACTTTCAGAAGGGGGCGCGCAAGAGAGCCGCAGGAGGCGATCGCGTCCATTCCCGCGGGGGAGGTCCCGCGCGCGAGACGGAAGAGAAGGGTCTCGGCAAGATCATCCGCTTGGTGCGCGGTCGCGACAAGATCGGCCTTTCCGTCCGAGACGATCTTTTGAAAGATCTCATACCGCACGTTCCGCGCCGTCTCCTCGAGCCCCAGACCGCAGCGCTTCGCAAGGGCGGGCACGTCGCGCCGTTCGATGTCAAGCGGCACCTCCCAAGCCTTGCAGAGTTCTTCGCAAAAGCGCATGTCGCGCAGAGACTCCTCCCCGCGGATCCCGTGTTCGACGTGCACGGCGGAGATTTTCAGGCAAAAGCGCTCTTTCACGGCGCAAAGGCAATGCAAAAGACAGACCGAATCCACGCCGCCCGACAGCGCGACGCATATTTTTTTGTTTTGGTAGGGGGTCACGTCAAAGAGGGTCATTTTCCGATCCTCCGCAGTTTTTTGACGAGCGCCCTGCCGCCTTCTTGCGCTTCGAGAAGGGTAAGATCTTCTTCTTGAAGCCGCACGGTCATCATGTCCTCGTGGGTGATCGTCTCCAAAATGCAAAGATCTTTGCGATAGACGGCGAGATCTTCATAGACAAGCTCGGCTTTTCCGAAGGCGACAAGCCCCCAATCGTAACCGTCGAAGTCGACAGAAGAGAGATCTTTCAAGGAAAAGGCGGACAAAAACGCCTCTTTTTTCTCTTCGTCGAGGGGAAAATTGCATTCCTCATGGAGCAGGCTCGAATTGCCGAAGGTGACGCGGGGAGTCAAGGAATTGTGAAAGGTGAGAAGTTCCTTGCTTGTGAAGGCGTAATCGACTGAGATCGTGTAATTTTGTTTCAAAATGCGCAGGCGTTCCCGTTCCTCTTTGAGAAGGCGGCGGGATTGGGCCGCATTGGGGAGATTTCGAAACGTCTCCATCCTGGAACGGTGGAATTTTTCTTGTTCGGCGAGGGCGTCGGTGAGGAATTTGAACCGGAACGGGCGCAAGAGCGACAGGGTGGAGCATTTCGCCCGATCGCCGGAGCGAATGCAATAGCGGATGAGAAGGCGGCGGTCTTTGGGGAAAAAGGCGTCGTTGCCGTCGAGGATGAAGTCCATAAAAAGCCTCCTTGAGGAGAGTATAGCATAAAGCGGTGGAAAAGGCAAGCGGGGGGAAGGGCACCGATTGGGACGGATTTCAAAAAAAATTCAAAGAAGGGGCAAAAACAGTTGACAATCGCGGTTTATTCCGTTAAAATAAATAAGCTAAACGAAAGGAGTTTGGCAATATCGCGGGGTAGAGCAGCCAGGTAGCTCGTCGGGCTCATAACCCGGAGGCCGCAGGTTCGAATCCTGCCCCCGCAACCATGGCGATGTAGCTTAGTTGGTTAGAGCGATCGGTTCATACCCGATAGGTCAGCGGTTCGACTCCACTCATCGCTACCAAAAGAGCGCGGCGCGCGAAGAGCGAGCCGCGGGAAATGGCCCGTTGGTCAAGCGGTTAAGACACCACCCTTTCACGGTGGTATCATGGGTTCGAGTCCCGTACGGGTCACCAAGTCTTGATAAATCCGAACACCCTTGTTCGGGTTTATTTTTTGTACTTCAAGAAATTCTCCAAGCTCCGGATCTTCTATATCCTCAAAGGTGATCGTCACTGTTCCCTCTTTGTAGTTGCAGGTAATCACGGCGTGATCGTCGAAATCATCATAAAACTGTTTAACTGATGAGATTTAACACAAACAGCGCAAACTGAATGTTTTGCGCAAGTGGACGGAATCGTTCGATTGGATATTTCCGACAAGCAGCGGCGAAGTTTCGTCGTGCGCTGCCATCTTCCTCTCGATCGTCGCTTTGCGGTGATTTGCATAACAATATTCGCAGAAGTGCGCGCAGGTATCGTATTCGCCGATGTCAATGCTCTCCGCGCAGAGACATTCGATCCGTTGCGATTTGTCCTTCTTCACGGAAATCGGGTAACCGCAAATGCGCTCGATAAGCGGCTTATCCATGCACGCGCCCTTCTCGATCCCTGAAATAGAAATTTTCTCCGCGCAGGTCTGAATACGTAGGCCACACTCCTTTGCGATTTCGGCAAAAGCGCGTCCGATTTCGAGCATTTCTTCCTCATTTGGCGAACGGAATTTCGTCTTGTCGAGTTTCTGATATTCGTCCAAAAAACTGATGACGACCGTCTCGGTATATCCTTGCAATTTCTTGCACATTGCGTGAAATTTTTCGAAATGCCAATCGGCGGAAATTATGTCCGTCAGCAGAATGGGATCATACCGCCAGATGACGCGCTCTTTGCCGATTTTGTCCGAAAGAGTACGAAAGGTTTGCAGGATTCGCCTTTTGTCGTCGACGTTTTTCTCGATCTCGCTCCCGTAGGGCGTGACCGTAAATTGAAAATAGTAACAGTAGCCGAGCTCGTCTATTTGGGGCAGGAACTGCAGGAAAGGCGCGGCATTCTTCGTCCAAAAGACGATACAGTCGACCGTTTGGGGCGCAAGAAAAATCTTCGATACGGAAGTATGGTTATAGGGGTTTCGCACGCATACGAAGCCCTCTTTTAGACGATTCAGGAACCATTTTCCGAAGAATGCGGGAATATCGCACCTTCTGCTCGCGCTCAGGATCATTTCTTTTCTCCGAGAATTATTATACCTTCTCCGCCCAAAATGTCAATCCGTTTGATAGAAAATTGTTTTTTTAACCGTTTTGCGTTCCTGCGTAAAATCTTGCTTCGCAATCTTTTTCGTCTCGCCGTTGGATGACGAGGTAATACTTCCGAACCTGTCCGCTCATCAAAGAGCAAAAAACAAAACCGTTTCCATTCGGAGACGGCTTCGCCTTTCTTCTTGCAATTTGGAGTTTTCAGTTGTTCCCGTCGTTTGTCTCTTTCGGGTTTAAGATCTGTTCGAGCACGGCGAACATGGCCTCGATGTTGATAGGCTTGGCAAGATGTCCGTTCATGCCCGCGGCAAAGGCGTTCGCCTTGTCCTCTTCAAAGGCGTTGGCCGTCATGGCGATGATGGGGATCTTCGCAAGCGCCTCGTTTTCAAGGGCGCGGATCCGCCTCGACGCTTCATAGCCGTCCATGATCGGCATTTGGATATCCATCAGGACAAGGTCGTAATAGCCCGCCTCCGATTTTTCCACCATTTCACAGGCGATCTTGCCGTTTTCGGCGCTCTCCACCTTGAGCCCGGCCTCTTGGAGGATGTCCTCCGCGATCTCCCGGTTGAGTTCGTTGTCCTCCGCCAGAAGAATGCGCTTGCCGTAGAATTTGTTTTCCTTCGGCGCCGGCTCGGGGGCGGGCTCCGCTTTGCCCAGACTCTTTTCGAGCGCGCGGTGAAGATCGGAGGCGAACAGCGGCTTGCTGAGGAATCCGGTCACGCCGGCAAGGCGCGCCTCCTGTTCGATGTCCGCCCAATCGTACGCAGACATCAGAATGATGGGGGAGTCGTCCCCGATGATCGCGCGGATCTGCTTCACTGTGGCAATGCCGTCCATATCGGGCATGGACCAGTCGACGATGTACACTTCGAACGGGTGCCCCAGCTCGATCGCCTCCCGGGTGCGGACGACCGCCTCCGATCCCGTGACCGTCCATTCGGCGTGCATGCCGATCGCCCGGAGCATTTTGGAGACGCTCTGGCAGGAGACGAGATCGTCGTCCACGACGAGGGAATAGAGCCCGTTCAACTCGGCGAGCACGGCGCTCTCCGGCTCGTCGTCGGCGAATTTCAACTCGAGCGTGACGACAAATTCGGTGCCCTTGCCCTGTTCGCTCTGCACGGTGATGGTCCCGCCCATGAAATCGACGATGTTCTTGGTGATCGCCATGCCGAGTCCGGTGCCCTGGATCCCGCTCACCGTCGAATTGCGCTCGCGGGTGAAGGGATCGAACACCGTTTGGAGGAACTCGGGGCTCATTCCGATACCGGTGTCCCGCACGCTGAATTCATAGGTCCCGTATCCTTCCGTTTCGGCGGGCTTTTGGGTGACTTTGATAAAGACCGAGCCGCCGCTCTTGGTAAACTTGATGGCGTTCGACGTCAGGTTGAGAAGGATCTGGTTCAAGCGGAGCTTGTCACAGTAGATCTCCTCATGCGTCACGTCGACCGTGTCGATGAAAAGTTCGAGATGTTTGGAGTGGATATCCGATTGGATGATATTCCGAAGCCCTTGCAGGATGTCCGCAAGATTTTCGGGACGGTTTTCGATGTGGACCTTGCCCGCTTCGATCCGGCTCATGTCGAGGACGTCGTTGATCAGCGAGAGCAGATGGTTGGAGGCCTGCGAGATCTTGCCGAGATAGTCGAGCGCGCGCTCCCGGTTGTCGAGATGGGTGGTAGCGAGCGCCGTAAAGCCGATGATCGCGTTCATCGGGGTGCGGATATCGTGGGACATGTTGTTGAGGAAGGTGGTCTTGGAGCGGTTGGCGGCGTCGGCGGCGTGCAGGGCGACGGAGAGCTCCTCCGTCTGCGCCTGGAGCTTTTGGGTCGCTGCGCTCACCTTCTGCTGCAATTTGCGCTGGTTGAGCGTTCGAACGATCAACATCGCGATGACGAAGAGAAGCAGCAGCACTGAGGTGACAAGGATCACGATGTAAATGGGATTGCGCCGCAGAAAGTAGAGGAGCCCGCCATCGGAAGTGGGGCGGAACAGGGCGACCTGTTCGCTGACAATGGCGGAGGCGGCGCTGCGGTCGAGCCCGTTCACGCATTTGTTCAAAATGGAAAGCAGAATGTGCCCGCATTTGGAACTGTTCACGCCGATGGCATAGGCGGACGAGGCTTCGCCGATCAGTTCGGACGTGAGTTCATCCCGCTCATCCTCCCAGATATAGAGCTCTGCAACGTAGGAGAGGGTGATCGTCGCGTCGCAATCTCCCCGTTTGACCGCCTCCACGCTCTCGTCAAGGGAGTCATACAGCTTGATCTCGGTGTTGCCCCCGACATAGGTTTCCAGATAGCCGGAGAAGGGATTGTCGGCATAGGATTGAACGGCGAACTTTTTGGGCGCGCCCTTCAACTCCCGCCGCTTGATCATCGTGTGCGTGGTCGTGTAGTAGGTGTCGGTGACCTTGTAGCCGCTCTTTTCCGCCAGATACAGATCGTCGTTGAAATCCAGCACGACGTCCACTTCGCCCGAGCCGCGCTTTTCGTAATATTCGGCGCGGTCCCGCACGACGACGTATTCATAGGGAAGGTCGATGTTTTCGATCGCCTTTTCGAAGATCGCGGGGAGGATCCCGCAGGCTTTTCCGTCCTCGAAATAGGAATAGGGCGCCCGGTCGGGATTCATCAAAACTTTCAGTTTGTTCTGGGCGGAGAGCTCCCCGAGCCAGCTGCGCTCCTCGGGACTTAAAATGATATTTCCGCTCTTGTCGGTGGAATAATACTTATCGTGCAGCGTATTCCGCCAATCGGGTTCGGACAGATCGAGCTCGTCGATGGCGGCGTTGATCTCCTCCATCAGCGCGGCGTCGTCTTTGTTGACGCAGACATAGAACGGCTGCGGTGAGAGCGACTCGATCAGCCATTCCCCGCTCATCGCGCGCAGGCTGCCCGTGACGATGCCGTCCACTTCGCCGCTTGCAAGCGCCTCCGAAAGTTCCGACTCCGTCTTGCGGTAGACGGGCAAAAATTCAAAGTGGTTTTCCCTTGCAAACTCCTCGAAAACCTCGTTCTTGGAGTTGCCCTCGAGCATTCCGATCTTCAGCCCGCCGTAGGTGGAATAATCTCCCTTGATGACGGCGGTGTTGCCCGCTTTTACCGTGAAGATGGTGGAATTCGTGCCGATGTCTTTTTCGGAGAAGAGGAAGAGCTCCTCCCGCTCCGGCGTTTTGGAGACCGAAGTGACGAGATCGAGCTCGTTTCGTTGCAGCATTTCGAGGCAATCGCTGTAACTTTTCTCATAGCCGACGTAATCGTACTGCCAGTCGGTGTATCTTCCGACCAGCTGCAAGAATTCATAGCCGTAGCCGCCGAGCGTTCCCGTCTCTTCGTCTTTGTTGTGATAGCCGGGGAACGAGAAAAACCCGACGCGCACCGTTTCGACGGCGCTCGCGCCGGCGGTGACCGCGCCGACGGGGACGAGCGTCAGAAGCAAAAGAGTGATCAAACATGCGGCGATCCAATGTCTCGGTCTCATAAACTTTCTCCAAACAGATTTTCCGGCAGTTTCGGGCAGCAGCCCGAGCGCTTTGCCGGTCGGAATTTCATAGCGGGGATCGATTTATTCTATCATATTTGAGCGGAACCGTCAACGACTTCACGCAAATGCGCGCCTTCGGGGCGGGGAAAATCTCGAAAATTCGCAAAAAGATCCGTCCATTTTCTCTTTTTCGGGGACAAAATTGGGCGTTTTTTCGCCGAAAGCGGACGAACGTTTCCCAAAAATGATCTTTCAATAAGAGACGGGAGGCAGGGCTGCCTCCCGTTTTTTCTGGAATGGTCATTATTTTGTCGTGAACGTCGCCCGGGACAGCCGATAGCGCAAAGTGCCCAGCGAATAGGAAACGGGGACGTTGAGCTCGAGAAGGACGTTCCGGTAGGTGTTGGACAGCGGGTCGGATTTCTTGGCATAGACCGCGACCTGCGGCAGCCCGCTGTTCGAGCCGCTGTACGCGATCGTGACGCTCACACCGCCGACCTCGGCAGTGTTGATCTGCCGTCCCTGCGTTTCGAACGACCAATCGAGATGTTCTTCGGGGCAGTCCGAGACGTTCGACAGGACGACGTCCTGCACTCTGCCCGTTACCGAATTGATGGAGCGAAAGGTGGTCTTCGGGGCAAGATCCAATCCCCGCAGCGCAAAGAGGATCTGTTCGTTGTCGAGGAAGGTGCCATCGCCGTCGATCTCATAGGTCCGCTCGACGGGCGCCTCGTTCGGCGCGTTCAGATCGGTATAGACGGTCTTTGCGACCGTCCCCGCGTCGTCGTAGGTCGTCTCATAGGTATAATGGTAGACGTTATAGCAAGCCTCGAGCGCGAGGGGAAGATCGGTATAGGGGACGTGGCTGGAAACTTCCCGGAAACTCGAAACGGGCGCGAGCCCCTCCGCCGCAGACAAAAAGCGCGCCTCCGTATAGACGCGGTCCTCAAAGACCTCGCTCTGCTTTCCGTTCAGCGAAAAACTGACCTTGATGTTGAGCTCGCTCGTTAGGAGATAGCCGAATTTGAGTCCGCCGTCCGTCCGCACGTTGTCGTTTTTGAGCTCGGTCTTGTAGACCCCGTCCGTATAGGAGAGCTGGAACCCGTTTTCGGAGCGCACGGGGTCGAACGAAACGGCGTATTCGAGCCGTTCCAGCGTTTCTTCGATGTTTGCGTTCAAGTCGGTGCGCTTGTACCAATTCGCGTTGAATGTCAGCGTCGGAGTCACGCCGCCGCAGCCGGAGAGAAGCGCGAGCGGCACAAACAGCAAGAAGCCGGCAACCCTAAATTTTTTCATATTGAGACTTATCCCTTCCATCTTGGCGTCCGCCGCGGGCGCTGCGCCCTTTTCGGGGCGGAAACCGAAACCATTATAACATATTTTTTTCTCTTTGTAAAAACAAATCATCGAAAAAAGACGAAATTTTTGCGCTTTTATGGTATAATAAAATCCAACGGACCGATCCGGGGGAGATGGACTCGGAAAATGCTTTCGAAAAAGAACAAAAGATCTTCAGTCCGGGGAAGAGAAAATGGCAACGGTGATCGGGGCGCCGACCCTCGACGATGCGCTCATCGCTTTGAGCGAGATCGTGGCGGAACATGAGGGGCGCGGCGAAAAAACTTTGATCTTTTGCGAGGACAAGCTCACGCTGCTTGCGGAGCGCGCCGTCCTTGCGCAGAGCGGGGGGACCTTTTTGACGGAGGTCACCACTTTCGCGCGTTTTCTTTCGGGGCCGAACGTCCTTTCCAAGGAAGGTTCGGTCATGGTGATCTCGGCGCTCATCGAGGAGTCTGCGGAGAAGCTATCCTGTTTTTCGGCGCATTCTGCCCGCGCGGTCTATGAGACGATCGCCCAGCTTTCCGCCTCGCGAATCGACGAAGAGATGATCCAAAGCGGCGCGGCGGAGACGGAGGGCGCCCTGCGCGGCAAGCTCTCCGATCTTGCGTTCTTGTATGGAGAATATCAAAAGAGATTGGCGCAGATCGGGCTTTTCGACGAGAGCGGCTATCTGTCGCTGCTGCCCGAAAAGATCTCATCCGGCGCGCTGAATGAGACCCATGTTGTCTTTTTCGGCTTTTCCTCCTTCACAAAACAGGCACAGGAGGGAATTTCCGCCGCCCTTGAAAGCGCGCTGAGCCTGACGGGGATCTTTCTTGCGGGAAAGGCGGGATTTTACACGAACGAGGGCGCGCACATTTTCCGCGCGGTCTGCGAAGGACGCGGCGAGATCAAGATCGTCATGCGGAAAAGCTCGCTCCAAGGGGAGGCGTTGCACCTTGCGGAGGGGCTGTTTGCACCCGAAAAGCTCGCGGGGCCGCCCATGCGGACGCAGCGGGTGAGAAGGTTTACCGCGGCGGACGAAGAGGAAGAGATGAGCGTCGTGGCGGCGCTGATCAAAAAATATGTTGCGGAGGGGCTGCGCTATTCCGATTTTGCGGTCCTCATCCCGGGCGGTGCGTCCTTTTCCGTGCTCGAAAAGGTATTCGGCGCCTTCCGGATCCCCTTTTTTGCGGACAAAAAGCGGGCGTTTTCCGAGCACCCGTTCTGCAAATTTGTTTTGTCCGCGCTTTCGGCGTCGGCGAGCGGCGCCCTGCCCGACGATACAGACGAACTTGCCGCGAACGTCTATTTCGGGGACGGCGGCGCGGAATACAGGAACTATCTGATGAAATTCGGCGGCTTCCGGGGCGGAGTTCGCCGGGAGATCAAGGACGAGAAGATCGCGGTCGGCTTCGAGCGGGAAAATCTGCTCTCCTGCCGCGAACGGATGTTGAAGATCCTTTCATTTTTCCCCGCAAAGGGGACGGGGCGGGCGTATGCCGCCGCGGTGCGCGAACTTTGGGAATTTTCGGAGGGGGAGAAGCGGACGGAGACCCTCCGGCAATACTTTACGGGCGCGGAGCGGGAATTTCTCGACATCGCGCCGTTGAGCGGCGTGCTGCGGGAGATCGAGACGATTGCAGGGGACCGGCTCTTTTCCGCGCGCGATTTTGCAAAGACGCTCGAAAACGGGCTCAAAGCGCTCGAGATCGCCATGATCCCCCCTTCCCTCGACGCGGTGCTTGCGGGAGATCTGTCCGACGCGAGATTTTCGCGGACGCGGGTCGTCTTTGCGACGGGGCTGACGGGAGAGATCCCGCGCGCCTGTCCGGACACCGCCGTCATCACCGACGGGGAGCTGGAGCGGCTCAAAACCCTCAAAATGGAGATCGAGCCGTCCATTGCACAGGTCAACGCGCGGACGAGGGAGGCGCTGGCGCTCAATCTTTGCGCCTTTACCGACGCGCTGTATCTGAGCTATCCCCTCAGACAGGGGGAAAAGGAGACGGAGCGCGGGGAGATCTTGCAGGACGCGGAGAGTTTATTTTCCATGCCGCCCATGCCCGATTTTTTCCCCTATGACTGCTGCGAGGAGGAGCCCGCGGCGCTTCGCCTTTTGGTTCTCAAAAACGATTTCGAGGCGGGACGGACGCACGACGAGGATAGGTGCCGCGCCCTCTATTCCGCCTTTGAGGAGCTCTATGGGGCGGCGGAGACCGAAAAGCTCGTCTCGGGAGGAAAGAAGGAGAGCGTTCCTTACACCGATCTTCGGCAAAAAACACTGAGCCCCACCATGCTCGAAAAATATTTTCAGTGCCCCTATTCGGGTTTTGCGGACAGCGCGCTGCGCCTTCGCGAACGGGAGGAGCGCACCGTCCTCGACACCGATACGGGCAGTTTCGTCCATGCGATCCTCGAAGAATGCGCCAAGCATTTCAACGATCTCAAGACCGAAAGGGAATGCCGCGCGCTGGCGCGGGAGACGGGGGAGACGCTCTTAAAGACGCCCCGTTTTTCGGCGCTCTCGGACACGGACGCCGGGAGATATACCGCGGGCAGGCTGGTCCGCGAGGGGGAGGAGGTCGCCGCGGCGGCCTATCGCAGCGTGGCGCTGTCCGACTTCCGCGTCCTGGATACGGAGGGGACGATCGCCCTTCCCGAACTTTCCCTCGGCGGCAAGACGGACCGGATCGACCGTTCCGGAGAATATGTGCGGATCATCGATTATAAGACGGGGGGCTTCGACGATTCGGCGGCGGCCTATTATACGGGCAGGAAGCTGCAGCTCGAGCTCTATCTGCGCGCCGCGAGCCGCGGCGGGAAGGCGGCGGGAGCGTTTTATTTCCCCGCGTCGGACGAACTTTCCAAGGAGCCGGAGGAGCGCTGGCGGATGGGCGGATTTTTCAGCGGAGAGGACGAAGTGCTGCGGCGCATGGACCGTTCTTTGACGGAGGGCGGCGAAAAGAGCCTGCTGTTCGAGGGAAAACGGGACGGAAAATTTACCGACAAGGGCATGCCGCAGAAAGATTTCGAGGATTTCCTCGACTATGCCGCCTTGATCGTCCGCCGCGCCGAGGAGGAGATCGGGGCGGGCAACATCGCGCCTTCGCCCTACGAAAAAGTCTGTACTTATTGCAAAATGAAATCGCTATGCGGCTTTACGGGCACGGCGCGCAAGGAGGAGCGGATGAGCTGCGCCGAGATCGCCGCGATCGTCCGCCGCGAGAAGGGGGAAGTATGAGCGGGACGCGGACACAGGAACAGATCGCCGCGATCGGGTCGCGCGGCAGGGTCATCGTCTCCGCGTCGGCGGGGAGCGGAAAGACCACCGTCATGATCGACCGTCTCGTCAGCCTCATCCTCGGCGGCGCGGACGTGCGGAAGATCCTCGCCGTCACGTTCACGAACAAGGCGGCGGCGCAAATGCGCGAAAAACTCCGCCTGTCCTTGATCAAGCGCGCCGCGGAGGCGGACGAAGGGGAGCGGAAACGGCTCAAAGAGCAGCTTGCCGCCCTGCCGCTTGCCGATATTTCGACCATCCATTCCTTCTGCGCCAGGCTTGTCCGCACCTATTTTTACCTTTCTGACCTCGATCCCGCCTTCGAGATCATCTCGCCCGACGATCCGCAGGGCTGCCGACTTTCGGGCAGGGCGCTCGACGAGGTGTTCGAAACCTGCTACGCTTCGGGCGACGAGGACTTTCACCGGCTCCTTGCCGTCTATTTCCATAAAAAAAAGGACGCAAAGCTCAAACGGATCGTCCTGTCTTTGCATGCCGCCATCCGCGGCAGGGCGGATTACCGCGAATTGCTCGAAGGAGCGGGGCGGGCGGATCGGTTCGACGAGGTCTGCGCCTATCTTTGGGAGGATCTTCGCACCCGTTCCGAGTTTTTTGCGGAAGGCGCGGAGGATCTCGGCGTATTTTTCGCCGAAAACAGCGGGCGGGGGCTGGACGTCTGCGCGGCGGTCGCGGACGCGGCGCGGCGGATCGCGGAGCAAAAGGACCTGTTCGGCATGGCGGAAGAGGCGGGGCGCGGGCTTGCGATCCCGCGAATGCCCCCGTCGAGCAAATTTTCGGGGGAGGCGCTCGTCCGCTATCAACGGCTGAAGGGGCTCTCGGCGGGGATCAAGGAGCTCTATAAGGAACTGCTCTCCTATGCTCCGCGCGCGGAGGAAGCGGCGCGCTATCAAAACGGGGCGCAGCTTTCAGGCGCCCTTGCAAAGCTCGTTTTCCGTTTCGATGAGGCGTATTCCCGCTTGAAACGGGAGGCGGGCGTGCTCGATTACGACGATCTCGAACATTTCGCGATCAGAACGCTGTCCGATCCCGACGCGCTGAGCGCGGTGCGGCAAAAATACGATTATGTCTTTGTGGACGAATACCAGGACGTCAATCCCGCGCAGGAAAAGATCCTCTCTCTTGTCGGGGAGAAGGAGATCTTTCTCGTCGGCGACGCCAAGCAGTCCATTTACGGCTTCCGCGGCAGCCGTTCGGAGTTTTTCCTCCAAAAAGAGCGGGAATTTCCAAACGCCCTTTCGCTGAGCGAGAATTTCCGCTCCTCTGCTGCGGTGCTCGATGCGGTGAACCGGGTCTTTTCTTACGCGATGACGAAGGAGAGCTGCGGGATCGACTACCGTCTTTGCCGCATGCGGGGCGGCGCGCGCTATGGGGAGCACGAGGGCACAGTCTCCTTCCGGTTTGTGCCCAAAAATGAGCGGGAAAAGTGCGAACGGGGGGTCTATTCCGTCCTGAAAGAGGCGTCCCCGCCCACGGACGGACAGGCGGAGGCGATCGCGGATCTCATCGCGGAAGAGGTCGGCTCGGAGTTTTACGACGCCGATTCGGGGCTCATGAAAAAGGTCGGTTGGGGGGACATCGCTGTCCTTGCGCGCAAGCGGTCGGGCGACGCGGAAAAGATCGTCGCCGCGCTCTCCGCGCGGAATATCCCCGTCACCGCCCTCTCGTCCGTCAACATCTGCGAGTTCTGGGAAGCGCGCCTTCTCATCGACTGGCTCTCCTATCTCGACGATCCCGAACAGGATATCCCGCTCGCGGGGGCGCTGCTCTCGCGGATCGGGGGATTTTCCGAAACGGAGCTTTGGAAGATCCGCCAGCGCGCACCCGACGATTACGCCTTCCGCACGGCCTGCAAAAAATACCGCGAGACTTGCAGCGACACGATCGCGCTGAAACTGCAGACATTCGCGCAAAAAACGGCGCGCTATCGGGCGCTTCAATGCGTCCGCACGGCGGAGGAGATGGGCGATCTTCTCCTTTCCGAGGGATTGGAGGCGGAGATCGCGGCAAAGCGCGACGGCGCGGCGCGGCTCAAACGGGTGCGGCGGCTGCTGCGCGAAGGGGACGGGACAGTCAACGAATTTCTGCAAAAACTTAAGGCCGCTTCTTACAACATCGAGTATTCCGAGAGCGGGGGAGAGGACGCGGTGAAAGTGCTCACCATGCACGCCGCGAAGGGGCTCGAATATCCCGTCGTCATCCTTGCGGGCATGAACAAGCCCTTCCACGGGGCCGATTCCGGCGAGGTGCTTTGCACCGAAAAATTCGGCTTCGCGCCGAAAAGCTGCGACCCCGAAAGACGGCTCTTCGAGGAGACCGTCCTGCGCCGCGCCTCGGGCGTCTATCAGAGGCGGGAAGAGATCAAAGAGGAGCTCAACCTCTTTTACGTCGCCATGACGCGCGCAAAATACCGGCTATATCTCTTTTTCGAAAGCGCGGAGCAGGCGCTTTCCCCCATGCAGGCGAATTGTTTCGCCGACTTTATCGACTTCGGCGCGTTCGGGAAGGAGATCTCGCCCCCCCTCCCCCTTTCAAAGGAGCCGCTCGCGCGCAGCGCGCTGTTCGTTCCGCTGCCCGAAGAGAAGCAGGCGCTCACCCGGACGATCCTGTCCGCCTTCCGCGCGCCCTATCCGTTTGCGGAGAGCTGCGCCCTTCCCGTCAAGAGTTCGGCGACCGAGCTCATGCACGGCGAAGAGGGGGAGAGGGAAGTTTTCCCGCGGGAGCGCTTGGTGGGCGAAGCGGGCGCCTTGCCCGAAGAGGGCAGCGCCTATCATGCCTTTTTGCAGTACGTCGAATTCGGAAAGAACGTCAAAGAGGAACTTTCCCGCATGGAAAAGGCGGGGCTCCTTTCGAAAGAGCAGATCTCTCTCTTGAAGGAAGAGGCCCTTGAAAAGATCCTGCGCCTTCCCGCACTCGCCGCGCTGGCGGGCAAGCGGATCTTCCGGGAGCAGCGGTTCCTCCTCAAATTGCCCGCAAGGGAGATCTTAAGTGTCGACGCGGACGATGAAATTCTGCTGCAGGGCGCGATCGACCTTCTCTGCGAGGACGAAGAGGGATTTCTGATCCTCGATTACAAATATTCCTCGCGCGGCGCGGAGGAACTGAGGGCGGCTTACGGCAAGCAGATCGCGATCTATCGGAAGGCGGTCTCGAAGGCGCTCCGGGTGGAGGAGAGGACGGTCCGCGCGAAGATCGTGAACATCAAGCGGCTGTTCGAAACGGAAATGTGAAATTTCGCCCGAAAGCGCGCCCGTCTGCGTTTTTCGGACAAATAAATTCTGATATCATGGAAAAGGAGTTGACAAATGGAAGTTATCTACAAAATCATGGAGGTTTTATCCAAGATCCCCGAAGCGATCGCCCTCACGGCGGCGCCCGTCCTGCTTCTCGTCTGCGGATTTATTTTCGCGGCGTTCGGCTGGAAGAACGCCTATCCCCGGCTGGCCGTCGGGCTTTGCGCCGCAGGCTTTGTGCTCGCGGGCTGTCACGATCTTTCGGGCGGCTTTCTCTATCTCGGACTCATGGCGGTGCTTGCCGTGCTCGTCGGGCTGTTCTTTTACATCCCCTTCGGCAGGAAGAGCCGCGCCGAGAACGAAGAGGAATTATATGAAAAATTTCACCGGCCCCTCGACGTTTCGGAAGAGGAACTGACCCTCGAGGAGGAAGGGGAGCCGGCGGGCGGGGAGAGCGATCTTCGGCTTTCTCATGCGCGTGAACTTCTGGAAGCGCTGAAAAAGAGCGAACTTTCCGCAAGCGACAGGCTGGAGGCGGACGCCCTCTCCCGCACTCTTGACGGCTTCGGCGAAACGGAGCGCACCCCCGAGGAGATCCGCTCTTTGAACGACTGCCTTGCCACCATTCTGAAGCTGACCGCCAAATACAAGCTGTAACGTCGGTGAAAAAGATTTGAAAATCTAAAAAAATTGTCGAAAAACAAGAAATAATTTCATGAACCCCCTTGACAGCCATTCCCGGAGATGGTAAAATTTTCCCAAAAAACAAGGAGGCACAAGTTCATGAAAAAAAGGTTTTTGTTACCGCTCTTGACTGCCGCCTGCATTTTTGCGGCGCTCGCACTCTCCGCTTGCGGGGAGAAGAATCTCATGGAAGGGGTCCTGGAGGAGCCGGAGGAGAATCCGCTCGAATTCTGGCTGGTCGACGACGTTGCCTCCTTCGATTTTGAGGGCTACAGCCGCCGGGACGGCATGGGGATCACGGGCTATTTCGGCAAGGGCTACGAGGTGGAAACTTACGTCGATGAGAACGGCAAAACCGTGCGAAAAGAGCCCGAAGAATACGTCCTTTACGGCGTCACGGCGTATCCAGACTATGTGGACGGCGGCAGCTATGTGACGCAAATCGAGATCACCGATCCGAAGATCTCCGTTTACGGGGTGAGCTGCACATCCACTCGCGAAGAGTTCGAATCGACTTTCAAGGCGCTCGGCTTCGAGATCAATGAGGAAGGCCGGGCGATCCGGGGCAAAACGCGCGCCTATTTTCGGGAAAACCTGCTGAATATCTATGTGGAAATAGAAAACAGAACCGGTTTCGCCTTTTAGAAAAAGCGATCATTTGATCGTCAAAAAGGACCGCAAGGTCCTTTTTTTGTGAGAAAAAAGAGCGCTGGGACGCGGCGGAATTCTATTTTTTGAAAAGGGATTGACAGTTTCCCCGCCGCGGGGGTATAATGCGGATAGAAAAATTTCCTTTCGGGCGTTTTCGGTGGTGCGGACCCGCCCGGACGGAGAGGGGGATGGAAATGAAAATACGGAAACTTTTGATCTGCCTGCTGGCCGCGATCCTTTCGTTGGCGATTTTTTCCGCCTGCGAAGAACGCCGCCCCGATCCCGACGCCGCTTTGCCCGATCCGGGGCAGCAACAGGAACCCGAGAAACAGCCGGAGAAAGAACCCGAAAAAGAACCGGAAAAAGATCCCGAGAAACAGCCGGTCGAGCCGCAGGAACCGGAGAAAGAACCCGAAAAAGAACCGGAGAAAGATCCTGAGAAGCAGCCCGAAACGCCGCAGGAACCGGAGAAAGATCCCGAAAAGGAGCCTGAAAAACCCTCGGAAGAGCCAAAGCATACGCATGCGGGGGAGTGGACGGTGACGGTCGAGCCGTCCTGTACGCGCGGCGGAGAGCGGCAGAGACGGTGTTCTCTCTGCGGCGAGCTCGAGACGGAGAGTTTGTCCGCGCTCGGGCATGATTTCGAAAAGACGGGAGACGGCGCGGCTGAGGCGAGCTGTGAAAAGGGCGGCGGGGAAGATCTTTTCTGCAAACGCTGCAAAAAACTCATCGAAACGAGCTACGCTCTTGGGCACGACTATACGGGCGTTTTTGCGGAGGAACTCGCTCCGACCTGCACGGAGAGCGGACGAGAGAGCAAGTTCTGCGCGCGGGAAGGCTGCGGCAAACTGCTTCTGACCAGACTGATCGCCCCGCTCGGACACGATTTCGAAGAGATAAGCTCGGAAGAATCGTCCTGCGGCGGCATTGTCAAGACCTTCCGCTGCAAGCGGGAAGGCTGCGGCTTCATCCGGAAGGAGACGTCCGGCGGAGACCATGACTTCGGCGAATGGGTGCAGGAGAGCCCCGCGAGCTGTAGCCGCGGCGCCTGGCGGTCGAAAGTCTGTAAAAAATGCGGTGTCAAGGACACCCGCTATTTTGCGGAGACAGGGCATTTCTGGAGCGCTTCTTATACCCTCGGCGAAGAGCCGACTGCCGAGCATGACGGCTACAAGTATCTTGCCTGCACAGTCTGCGGCGCGGAAAAAACGGACAGCCGGGTCGTGATCCCGCGGTACACGATCGGGGAGGAGATGGACTTTACCGTCACAGTGCTGCGGCAAAACGGGCTTCCCTACCAAGGCAGCGCCCTCATCCGCGTTCTCAAAGAGGGGACGGAGGTCGCAAGCGCAGAGACCCGGGCGGCGAAGGCGACGTTCCGCCTGCCCGCAAAGGATTACACCCTCGCGCTTTCCGATCTTTCGCGGGGATATTTCCCCGCCGAGGAGAGCTTCGTGCTGCGTCCCGGGCTTTGCGAGACGACCGTTTACGTTTCGGCGTCCTACGTCGGCGGCAAAAAGCCCGCCGATTACCGCTATCAAACGGGCGACGCGCTATACGATCTCGAATTCACCTCTTATGACGGAAAGACCTACGAGGTTTCCGCGCTTCTGAAAGAGTATAAGGCGATCTTTCTGGACTTTTACTATACGACCTGCGGCTACTGCAACCAGGAGTTCCCGTCCTTGATCGCGGCGCAGGAAAAATATGGGGAGGAGGTTCTTATCGTCTATGTCAACGGGCACGGCGAAGACGGAGAAACCGTCGCCGCCCATGCGAAAAAAACCGGTATCAAGGGCATCATTGCACAAAAGTTTCTGATCGACGATTTCCCCGAATCGCGGGGCGGCTGGGGCTATCCGACGATGGTGATCCTCGACTGCGAGGGAACGATCGCGGAGCGCAACCGCGGCGCGGTGTACGGCGATTATTTCGAGAAAAAAATGAAAGAATATATCCGCTATGCCGACGAGCGCGGCTGGAAAAAGGGCGTCGGGATCCCCTCTGGGAACGCCGCTTCCCCGACCCTCCTTGCGGATCTTCCGCCGCGGAAAAGAGGCCGGCTTTTTTGAATCAATCGAAGAAATGGCGCGAACGGCGAGGGTATTTATTTTCCCGCCGTTTTATTTTTTGCAAAAATTGCTTGACAACGCAAGATGAAAAGTATAAAATGTAAGAAAAGTAATACTTTTAGGAGGGCATTATGGAAAACTTTCCCGAAGGCAAATATCTTGCGACCGTCAAAATCGGTCCAAAGGGGCAAATCGTCATTCCCAAAGAGATGCGCGATATGTTTGCGCTGAACGCCGGCGACGCACTCCTTCTCATGGCGGACAAAAATCAAGGCATTGCTCTGCAACCGTTTTCGTATGCGGAGTCCTTTTGGAATGCCGTGAAGCAAATCAAAGAGGAGGACAAATGACCTTGCGCGCGCTCGAAGTTCAAAACTTAAAAAAGGTCTATCCGAATTTTACGCTCGACAGCATTTCCTTTGCGTTGGAGGCGGGAAAAATTGCGGGACTAATTGGTCGGAACGGCGCGGGAAAGAGTACGACGCTCAAATCGATCATGCGGCTGATTTCTTGCGAAGGAAGCGTTAAAGTGTTCGGCAAAGACTTTTCGGAGGAAGAAGGCGCAGTCAAAGAACTGATCGGCTACGTTGGCGGCGGTTTTCGATTCTATCCAAATAAAACTCTCTCTGCCGTCGCAAAAGCGGTCGCGAGGTTTTATCCGCATTGGGACGAAGGAGCGTTCCAACGCTACTGCGAAGAATACGCGCTCATCCTTTCCAAGAAGGTGCGCGAGCTTTCAGAGGGTATGAAGATCAAATTTTCCCTTGCACTCGCCCTCTCTCACGGGGCAAAACTGCTCCTTTTGGACGAGCCGACGAGCGGACTCGATCCGCTTTCCCGCGAGGA
>CANRGG010000001.1 GCA_947630115.1 uncultured Clostridia bacterium | reverse complement strand
CATAGATTAAGCTAATCCATGTACATTTTTTTATCGGATCACAAACAAAAAAGTCCGCCCGAAATCCCGGGCGGACATTCGTTTTTCGCTTAAAACGCGGTCAATCAGTGCCGTTTTCAGCTCTGCTCCTCTTTCCGAAGAAGCCCGATCTTCCGCAGGAAGTTCTTGAGATCCGGCAATCTGAATTTGCGGACGGCGATCTCGATCAAGAAAAGCGCAAAGGCGATCCCGATCAAAAGATAGCGCGGGTCGAAGGATTTCCGCAGCGTCACGAGCAAACTCGCAAAATCTTCGGCCGAATCGACCAGCTTTTCCTCCCCTTCCAGATCGGTCCGCGAAGAAATGTTGATGAGCAGCGTCTTTCCCTCCTGGAAGGAATCGCGCGAGGAATCGTACTCCTCCGAGTAACTGAACGCCCGATAAGCGTGGATCATCGCCAGCACATACCGCTCGGGAACGTCGCCGACGTCCTCGATCTTGTCCGGCGAAATGTCAAACGAGCGCGGCACCTTCAAAACGGTGACCTCATGGATCCCCGGCTCGAAATTTTCGAAGGTGAACCGGTTCCCGCCGAGCGAGATCTCGCTCAGATCGAACTTGGAGATCGTTCCCGCGGGAGATTTCACAAACGCGACGAGCTTTTTGTCGGGCTCGCTCTCATAGTTGTAGCCCTCGACGCTCGCCTGCGTCCGATAATTGTCCAGAATAAATTCAACGCCGAGGCTGTGCTCCCGGATGTTGATCACGGGCATGAGCGAGGACACGATGTTGTTGAGAATGGGGATCCCCGCCGTTTCGTTGCTCGTCAGCTCCTCCGAAAAATAACCGTCCAGATCGACCATAAGACTGCCGACTTTGCCCGCGCCGAACGTCCACTGTGCGTACAGGGGGACGTATTCCGCCATGAGAGAGACCTGCACCGTCGAATTCTTCACGCGGGAAACGAAGAACCCCTGCATGGTGATTTCGTCGAGCTGCGCCTGCGTGATCCGATCGACGATCGGCGTATGCGTCGAGAGCGTCGGATGATATTCCATCGGCACGGCGCCTTCGAAGCTCTGCGCATAGCCGAGATCCCGCTTTAATTGGACGGGAAGCTGGTTTTCGATGTCATACGGGATGTAATGAGCGCCGCCCTCGCCGATCTCGGCGAGCACCTCGAGCTCCTCGATGATCGGATCGACCACCGAGACGACCGAAATGGTGATCCCGAACTGTTCGTGATAGCGCCGCATGACCTCCTGATACTCCCTCGGAGAGTCGCCGGGACGTCCGTCGGTGAGGAGCAGGACATGCTTCTTTTCAACGCTGCGCATGGCGGCAAGGGCGCGGCAGGCATGCTCGATCGACGCGGTCTCGCTGTTGGAGCCGCCGACTTCGTCCGCTACCCGATACACGGCGTCAATGATCTTGCTCTTCTGCGTCATGGGGGTGAGGTCGAGCTCGACGTGATAGGAGTTATTCATCGTCATGACGCCGACAAAGTCGCGGGGAGACATCGCGTTGACCGCGGCAAGCGCGCCGTTGAGCGCCATCTCGAAAGGAGTCTCCTGATACTGCTCCATGGAAGCGGAACGGTCGATGATGATCGCAAGCGCGGTCGGAGGAGAATATTCCTCAATCCGAACCGGCAAAAGCTCCTGATAGGTCGTGCCCTGCATATCCGCTTGGCTGTAAGCATGCGCCATGGGCTTTACGTTGCCCTCCTTGTCCTCCGTCGTCCGGACCTTGCCGCTTGCGTCCCGCTCAAAGCCGCCGACCGTGAACAATCCGCCGCCGCGCTGATTGACGTACTCATACAAAACTTCCTCGAACTTACCCGGCATATCCTTGTGCGCGATATTGACGAGGATCGCTTCGTCATACCCAGAAAGTTCCTCGATCGTCTGCGGCGCGTCCGCGACATTGATGACCTTGACGCTCAGATAGGCCGCGTCCGATCTCTTTTGGATCAGATCGACGAGGGTCTTGGACTCCCCCTCGAATTTTTCGACCACAAGAATGCTGTTATAGCGTTCGAGATCGTAGCTCGTGTAAAAGACATTGTTCTCGATCGTCGTGTCGCCGTTGCTCGTAATGCCGAATTTGAGCTCATGATGGCCCGCCTCGGAGAACGCGTGCGGGATCTTTACCGTCTGCAAGCCCGCTTTGAGCGGAAGCTCCTTGCGCTGGTAAGCAACTTCTCCGTTGTCGCTGAAACTCAGATCGAACGTGCCCGCATAGGAGCTGTGGACGGTGAGCTCGAATTCGAAATTTTCCCCGATGTCGAAGATCCGGTCGGGATATTTGGCCTCGACGATCCAAGCGTCCTGCCCGTAATTGGCGGGGAAGAAAGTCGAGTCGATCTGCACGCCGTCGAGCGAGATGAGCTTTGCGACGCTCATCGCGTCGCGGTCGGTCTGAAGCCCGTCACTGACGAGCAAAATCCGCGCCGTCTGCGGGTCGGAGATGATCGCCTGCCCCGTATCGCCGCCGCTCCTCTTCGTGACGGGGTCCCAGACATAGGAGAGCGCCGAACGGATGTCGGTCGCGGTGGTATCGGGCTCCTCGGCGCTCAAATAGTCCTCAAAGGAGGACGAGGCGCGATGGTTGCCCATTTTGACGGCCAGCACCTGGTTGTAGCCGAATTTGACGACGGCAAACTTGCTGCGGCCGCTGCTTGCCTCCAAAATCTGACGGACAAACTCGTCCGCTCGATCGCGCGAACTGTTTTCGCTGTACGAACCGTCCACCAGCACGACGAGTTCGTTCTGGGTCTCGTCCTGCTGCCAGCTGAAATTGATCCCCG
This sequence comes from uncultured Clostridia bacterium, assembly GCA_947630115.1. Taxonomy (GTDB): domain Bacteria; phylum Bacillota; class Clostridia; order Christensenellales; family Borkfalkiaceae; genus Gallimonas. The sequence goes on along the minus strand of CANRGG010000001.1, from coordinate 101,831 downwards.
AAAGCGCGACGATACAGCATACCAGAATGATGATATGCAGCGCGAGTGAAAGCCTGCGCTTTGCGAGTTTGCGGAACCTCTTCCCCATCCGGAAATAGAAAAAGAGCAAAAACGCAAGCGCCGGAACGATCAGCAGGAGAACATAGGGACTCAATGAAAATTCAATCTTGAAATCACTCATAATTCTTTACGCCTCGCTTCGGAATTGCAGCCACCATTCGACGAACAGCATGAGAATGATGAACGCCGCAAAGTACGGGAACAGGTCTTTGACCGCCTCCGCATAGATCTCCCCTCTGTCCAGCGCGATCTTCGCTTCGGAGACCGCAAAGATCGCGCTCTCCGAATGGGGAATGCGCACCATGATCTTGCGGACCTCGTCGGGCTTGTCGAGCCCCGAGCGCACGGTGAAGGTATAGGCGCCGAGCTTGTCGAGTTTGAGTTCGCTCGGGAACGAACGCATGACATAGGAAGTTTCCTCGTTCGCGATGATCAGAGACTCCCCCTTGCAGTTGAGGGTCACCGTGTCGCCGAGTTCGAAGTTGTACTTCGTGACAGTGAGAGGAAAATAATAGGTAATGAGATTGTACAAAAAGGTCTCGAAATCCCATCCGATGATGTTGGACATGTTGAGGCTGAACGGCATGACGACGATCTTTTGGGACGGAGTGTTCTTCGCGAGCAGAACGGGATCCTCGCCGCAATAGAGCAGCGGGACGAAACTGTCGTCATATTCCATGACCCGCGTATATTCGGAAACGCCGTTCCGCGCAGGGTCCATGTATTCGGTGAGCGGGTGCGCTTGTCCCGCGCTGAGGGGCTGCAAGGTCGAAAAAGACTGCTTCTCGCCCAGCTTGATCCCGACGCCCTCGGGGTCGCGGTCGGGATCGACGAGCAGGATCACCCCGTCCTTGGGAAGCCCGTAGGCGATCACGGCGTCGGGGATCTGATGTTCGAAAATATACAGATCGTACCCCGAAAGTTCGGGCGTCGCGCCCACGTCGAGCTGTTTGAAAGAGATGTCCCGCATGTCGCGCAGACTGTCGCGCAAGATCGTCATGCCAAGATAGTAAAAGACGTTGGTCTCCCCGCTCGAATACTGCACGTTGATCGTGTCCTTGATCCCGCCGAACACCACCATGGCGTCGTCGTCCGCGATGGAATCCCGGAGCTCCTCAATGCGGATATCCGCCTCGCGGAAGGAGGAATAATAGAAGTCCGCCCTGCCGCCGATCGACTCGTCCGTCGCACGGACGCGGATGGTCTGCCGCTGTTCATAGCCCGCGCTCTCGGCGTTCACCTTGAACGAGATTGGGATCTGCAGCACGGGAAGGTCGGAAAGCTCCTCCTCGCCGAGGTCTGCACCCTTGATCCGCACCGTCATCGTCTTTTTCATCGAGACCATGCCGTAGGCCGCCACGTCAATGTTGAACACAAACTCGTTGTCCTCAGTCACGACGTCGCAGCCCGCAATGCAGACGTTCCACTCCCGGTCAAGCTCGGCAAGGTTCACCGCTCTCACCGCGTCGCCCATATCGCCGTATTCGGTGCCCGAGTAGACCACCACCTCGGTCGCGGCGTTATAGACCCTGTCGCGCGTAAGTTCCAGCGCCGCTTCCATGTCGCAGCGCCCGTTGGTACAGGTAAGCTCGTTGAGCAGACGGATCGCGTCCGAATAGCCTCTGCGGTCAATGCGATCGAGAACGTAATGGGGCTCCTCGTCGGCAAGAATGAGAGAGATCAGCCCGTTCTCCTCGATGAGAACGTCGTCGAGAGAAATGCGCACTTCGTCGATCGCCCGATCGAAGCGGGTCTCGTTCTCCCCGCCGCCCGCATAGCCCGCACGCATTCGGGCGGACGCGTCCACGATGATGATCCGCTCTGTCACGTCCTCGAGGATGGCTTCCTTCATGAGGTTGGGCTTTGCAAAGACCATGGCGCAGACCGCAAGGATGAGCGCTTGCAGCAAAAACAAAAGGATATTCCGGAACCGGTCGATCGGAAGTTCCTTCTTTTTTTTCAGGACCCGCCGCCATGCGTACGAGGAAGAGATGACTCTCTTCTGATAGCTCGGTTTGATCAGATAGATCAAGAGCAAGACGCCGATCCCGAAGAGGCCGAAAAAGCCTATGGGTAATAGCCATTGAAGTGTCATGTTGCGCTCCGCTTACTTGGAATTTTCCCCCGCGTCCCCGATCGTTTACGGGTTGAGACTGTCGAAATATCCGTCGAGAATGTCTTTCAGTTCGGGAGGAATGGACCCGTCCTCTGCAAGGTCCTGTTTGTTCTGTTCGGTATCCACGGCGTCGTGATAGTCGGTCTTGCCGTCGATGATGTTGTTGTTATCGGTATTTTTACCGGGAGAAGCGCCCGAGCCGGAGCCGATGTCGTCATCATGGGAGTCGCCGCGGTCTGGTCCGCCGCCCTCCTCGTCGCCGCCGTCCGAATCGCCGCCGCTGCCCTCCGTGTCGTCGGTATTGCCTTCGCCGTCGGGTCCGCCGCTGCCCTGCGGCCCGTCGCCTTCGCCCGAGCCGTCTCCTTCGCCGTCGCCCTTTTCGCCGTTTTCATCCCCTTCGTTGTCGCCGCCGTCGCTCTCGCCGTCGTCGCTGTCCTCGTCTCCGCCTTCGCCGTCCTCACCGTCCTCGCCTTCCTCTCCGCTCTGCCCGTCGCCCTCTTCCTTTTCGGGCGCGAGCTCGAACTGCGCTTCGACGGCAAGATCTTCCATGACGCTCCAATCCCAGCGCTGGGCGGTCAAAATCCCATCGCTCCAGACCACAAAGACGTATCCCTCGAGCGGGGTCGCGGTGACGGGCTCCGCGTCCGTCCCCTTTTCGATCCGCTGGTGCATTTCGCCCTCGATCATGCCGCCTTCGCCCGCGGAATAATCGACGTTGACGTACTCCTTCTCTTCCTCCTCTTCGTCGGGATCCTGTTCGTCGTCGGGCGGGGCGAACACTTCGCTGCCGCGGCGGGCGACCCCCTTCGAAGCGAGCGAGGAGACGAGGACCATGGACGCGCCGAACACAAAGGAGACCGCGAGCATGATGAGCGCAAGCCGGGGAAGTTTCCCGGTCTTGATGTCTTTGGACGAGACGTTTTTCAGTCTTTTTTGGGCGTCCTCACGCTGCAACATCGCGATGTACGACTCGTCGTTTTCGAGCTCGTACATGGTGATCATGCGCTCTTCAAGCCCCAAATTGTCGATGAGCTTGGCGATCGCCGCGGTCGTCGGCCTCAAAAAGAGAAAATAGACGAACGGCAGCGCGAGCAGGGTGACGCCCACAAAGGTCAGACCCGAAATGAGAAGGATCTGCGCAAGTTTCAAATGGGTGAACCAAAGGGCGAACGCCGTCAAAAACACGGCGATAAATCCCGCGATCGCGGAAAGGAGCAGCGCTTTCAAAAGCCCCAACAATGCCGCGCGGCGGTAATATTTTTTGAACAAACTCTTGGTATTCATTCCTGAAATTCCTCCTCCCCTTCCTGGATCTCGGAAAGTTCCTTATAGACGGGAAATCTGACATAACCTTCGACAGTCCAAACTTCCCGGTAAACGATGTCGCTGTTCGAGCCCTCGCAATGGACGGTCAAGGGATTTGCGCACTGCGAGATCCAGCCGCGATACCGTTCATATGCGCGCCACTCCGCCTCGGTCCCCGAAAAGATGATCCTCGAGAGCTTTTTGCAGCCCGTGCAGAGGATGAAATCCATGTCCTTAAACCCCTTGCCGATCCGCACTTCGGTCAACTCGCCGCAGGTTTCAACAAGCGGGCTGTACGTCTTTTCGAGCGCCTCGGGGTCCTTGCAAATTGTTTCGATCGAGTCGGGAAGCGAGAGCGATTTGAGTTTCGAGCACCGCATGAACACCCCGTACTGCATCGAGATGACGCCCTCTTCGATTTCCACGGTCTCAATCTCTTTGCAGTCCAGAAAGACCATTTTGCCGATGACTTTGACGCTGCCCGGGATCTTGACGGTTTTCAGCGTCTCGCAGCCCATAAAGGCATAGGAATTGATCATTTTGGTCTCGTCCGGGATGACGAGATTTTCGAGCGGCTTGCCCTCGAAGGTGATGCTGTGCGAATAATAGACGGGATTGCTCTCGAAGGTACTCTTCAAAGAGAGCATGAAGAAGTCGAACGTCGTCTCGCACCAGGCCCGGATGTCGGTGATCTCCACTGTTTGGATGTTTTTGCAGTTCTGGAACGCCTTTGCGCCGCACTTGCGGTTGCCCGTGCCGAATTTGATCCGCGTCAGGCTCGTGCAGTTGTAGAAGGCATACCGCCCGATGGATTGGATACTGTCGGGAAGTTCGATCTCGGTGAGTGATTGGCAATTAAAGAACATTTTGTACCAGACCCCCTCCATGGAGGCGGAGAGTTTCACGGTCTGAAGATTCCAGCAGTTCTGGAACGCCTGGTTGCCCACGTCGAGCACGCTGTCGGGGATCTCGACGTTGCGCAGCGAGCCGCAGTCCATGAACGCCTGATGTCCGATCTTCGTCACGCTGTCGGGGATCTCGATCGAGACGATCCCGCTTTCCGAAAAGGCGTTGTCCTCGATCTTGAGAACGGGCAGCTCCTTGTGCTTTTTCGGGATCTTGACATCGCTCTTCAAAGAAGCGCCCTTCCGGACCGAATAGCCCGTGACAACGTCGTCGGTGAGGGTGCGGATCTCGGTGAAGATCAGCCCGTTCTCCTCGTCGGATTGCCCCACTTTCTCGTTGTCGGGCTCCGGCTCCTCCTCATGGTCGTTGCCGTATTCGCCATCGTCGTCGAAGTCGGGCGCCTCGGGGTCGGGCTCGAAGATCGCGGAGATCCTCATGTTCTTCTTGACCGCCAGCTCCTGCCTGTCGGGGTCGATCTCCCCGTCGCTCCACATGACAAAGAGGAAATTTTCGTCGGGGACCGCCTGGACAGGGGTCCCGTCCTCGCCGTTTTTGATCCGCTGGTTCCGATCTCCCGCGATCGAGCCGCCCGTGCCGTCCACGCTGTAGGTGACGGTGTAATATTCGGGCTCGTTCTGGGCGTTGGGCGAATACCCGCAGAGATGGCAGACCCCCTTCACATAGTTATGGATGTCCTTGTTGACCTCCTCGCCGGTGTCGAGGTCGATCTGCCAATGATAGCTTTCGTCGAAAAACCATTCCTCGGAAACGTTCGGCGCTTTCAATTCTTCTTCGCCGCAGGCGCAGAGCGTCCCGAGCAGACTGCCCGCAAGGGCAAGTGAAGCGATCCTGAGACCTTTTTTCATGCCGTTTCCCTCCTTTTTTCTCTGATTTTCAATTTCCGTCCCTTCTTTCAGGCGACGACGCCCCGTTCGAGCAGGTTCCGGAAGAGCATTTGCTCGATCGGAACGTCTGTCCGCACCGAAACGTAGTCGACGTTCTGGGAGACGGAAAAATTTTTGATGTCCGTAAAGATCTCCTGCATGACTTCATCATAAGAGAGCAGCATGGAACGTGTGATCCGCATGCGCAGGTTCCGCGGGTCGAGGGGGTCCTCCGCCTCGACGTCCATCAGGTGGTTCCTGCCCATGTAACCGGGCGAGATCTCATCGGGCGAGAGAACCTGCAAAAGCAGGACCTGCCGTTTCTGACCGCAAAGATATTTGACCGCCTTCTTCCAATCGCTGTCCGTCATGAAATCGGAGATCACGATCGTGAGCCCGTCGCTCGAGCTCTCCGATTCGCAGTGGGTGATCGCGGGGGCGAAATCCGTCTCCCCGGAAAAGCCGATCTTTTCCATCTCGGTCACCGCGCGGAAGAAGGACTCTTTGCCGACGATCCTTCCGAACGGGTTCTCGGCGGCGTCTCCCCTCAGAAAAAAGAGGGACAATTTGTCCATGTTGCGGACCGCAAGATAGCCGAGCGCCGCCATGGCGCCGATCACATACTGTCCCTTGGCGGGGTCGAGCCCCATGGACGCCGAACAGTCGAGAAAGATCCGGACATGCATCTGCCGTTCGTCGGTGAACAGCTTGATATAGTGTTTGTTGAGCCGCGCGTACAAGTTCCAGTCGATCCTTCTGATGTCGTCCCCGAGGTTATACTCGCGGTAATCGGCAAAGTCGATCGTCTGCCCGTACGATTTGACGAGATGTTTCCCGCCGAAAAATCCCCTCAGATTGGGATTCATATGCAGGGTCAACGTCTCCAAACGGTTGAAAAATTCGCTGTTGAGATAAGACGTCATAGAAACCTCTTTCAGACTTTGCCGCAAAAAGCGGAACGCTTCTTGGCGCAAAGAAAAGTCTTTTTCTCTTCCCCGGGAAGAAATGCCGTATTTTGAGTCCCGTTTTCCGTTTCTTTCCGCTCGCCGAAATAGCGCGAGAAGATCTCCCCGTATCTGGCTCTCAAAGCGGCGCCGCTGTTTGCGGGGACGATCTCGTCGATCACCCCCTCCGCGTCGAGGAAAAACCCGAAGGGAACGCCGTCATAGGTCCGATTGACCCAATCATAGATGTTCGTCGTCTCGAGCTGTCCCGACGCCATCAAAATCTCGTCGGGATATTTGGCCTTATAGGTCCGCATATCCTGCTCGCTCTGCCCCGCTCTTCCCGTGCTGTAGACGTTAATCATGAGCACGAGCAGGTCCTTTTCCACGCCGAACGCCTGATATTGCTCGACGAACACGGGGAACTGCGAGGAACAGGAGCCGCAGCCGACGTAAAAGAAATAGAGATAGGCTCCCTTCTTGCCCTTCAGAAGCTCGGAGAGTTTCTTTTGATCGGCGGGATCGGTATTGACGTCCCGGACGACGAAATCGTACATGGGATCGCCCTTGCCGAGCAGTTTTGTGGGCGCGCCCTCCTTGTCGTTCTCCACAAGAGAGGCCTCGAGCTCGATCTTCAGATCGACCGCACTGCGGCTGAGCACGGGCTCCGTCTTTTGCCGGTATCCGCGGCGCAGCCCCTCGAGCTTGACCCGGTAGGCGGCGTCCTTGACGGTAAATTCCGCCGCGCCGTCCTTCATCGGATAGGGCTCCCCGATCTGCTTGTTATTTTCGTCATACAAGACCACGCGGAGCTCGGCGGGGAACGGATAATCTCTCCCGTCCCCCCGCACCGCCTTCACGGTGTAGGTGACGTTCTCTCCCTTCGGAAGGACCGTGACGTCCTGTACTTCCTTGCAGCCCTCGTGGAGGCAGTGCCGCGATTTTTGCCCGTCCTCGGTGAGCGAAGAGGGCCGATCCACGGTAAAATCGCCGAAAAGATGGCCGAGGGCTCCGATCGTCTCCTTTTTCTGATTGCCGCAGCCCTCGCGGGTGCAGGTGTATACGCGTTCTCCCTCCTCCTCGCAGGTCGCGGGCTTGACGATCGTCCCCTCGTCATAGGCATGATTGAGCGCGGAGAGGACGGTGCGCTTCACCTCGTCGCAGTACAGGCATTTGACGCGCCGCTCCCCCTTTTCCGTGCAGGTGGCGGGCGTCACCGTCTCCTCGCCCGAAAAATCGTGCTCGGTCTTTTCGATCGGCTCCTTTTTCGTCGTGCCGCAGCCGTTTCGGCAGGTATATTCGAGTTCCCCCTCTTCCTTGCAGGTCGCTTTCTTGGTCTCGACCGGTTCGCCCGAAAAATCATGCCCGGTCTTTGCGATCTTCTTCTCGGTCTCCTCCCCGCAGACGGTGCAGACCGCGGTCTGCAGCCCTTCCTCGGTGCAGGTGGGCTCTTTGACCGTTTTCCATTCCCCGTACGTATGGGCGTGCGTGTCCGTCTCCCCGCAGGCGCCCAAAACCAGGACCGAAATCAAGCAGCTCGCCGCAAAAATCAAGCCGGATACCACTTTTTTCATGTTTCGCCTCCGTTCGTTCCGGGATCCCCCTTATTCAACTTTTATCCTACCACAGTTTGATGGATTTGTCAAGTCCGATCAAAAAAAACCTCCCTTCATTCTATTGAACATGAAAATTTTTGACAAATTTGAAAATTTCCTTCAATTTTGAGAACTTCCGTCGCACAACGGCTTTTCACTTCATATCCTGTAAAAAGAGGTGAAACAAGATGAAACTCTCGCTCTGCATGATCGTCCGCGACGAGGAAGAAGTGCTGCAAAGATGTCTTTTGAGCGCGGCGCCGCTTGCGGATGAGATCGTCATCGCGGACACCGGTTCTCGCGACAAGACGAGGGAGATCGCCGAAAAATTCACGCCAAACGTCTTTTCCTTCGTCTGGTGCGACGATTTTTCCGCGGCGCGCAACTTTGCCTTTTCCAAGGCGACGGGCGACTATCTCTTCTGGCTCGACGCGGACGACGTCATCCCCGAGCAGAGCCTGTCCCTTGCGCCCGGGCTCTTGAAAATGCTCGAAACGGAGTCCCCCGACCTTGTGATGTGCCCCTATGACACGAGTTTCGACGCCGAAGGGAAGCCCGTCTGCTCCTTCTTCCGCGAGCGGTTCCTCAAACGGACGGAAAACTTCGTCTGGCGGGGCAGGGTACACGAGTGCATCGCCCCGCGGGGAAAGATCGCGCGCTGCGACTTCCGCGTCCGCCATCTCGGGAGCAAAAAAGAGCGCGGAATGCGCAATCTCCTCCTCTATCAGAAATGGAAGCGGGAAGAGCCGCTCTCCCCGCGCGATCTGTTCTACTACGGGCGGGAGCTGTACTATAACGGGCTCTTCACCGAGGCGATCGCCGTCCTCGAAGAGATGATCTCCGCCGAAGAGGGCTGGTACGTCAACAAGATCGAAGCCTGCCGCACGCTTGGGTTCTGTTTTGCGCAAAAAGGGGAACGAAAGAAGGCGCTCCAGGCGTATTTTCGCAGTTTTTCCTTCGGCGAACCGCGGGCGTCCGTCTGCTGCGAGATCGCCAAGCTCTTCCGCGAGGAAAAACGGCTCGGCGAGGCGGCGTTCTGGTTCGAGAGTGCGCTCGCCTGCCGCGACCACTCCGCCGAGGGCGACTTCGAGGACGCCTCCTGCCGCGGGATCGTCCCGCTCTTGGAGCTCGTCTGTATCTATTATGCGAAAAACGATCTCAAACGCGCCCTCTTTTACCATAAAAAAACGGAGGAGCTGGCCCCGAGCCACCCCTCCGTGATCTTCAACCGCCGCTTTTTCCGCGGCAACCTTTGAGCCGGATTTTCCTTTATTCCCCGAAAAGATCAGCGAGGATCTGGGCATAATCCCCCGCCCATGCGCCCGCATATCCCGCCGGCGCGCCGTCGGGCGCAAACAGAAGAAAGTCGATTCCGGCGTTTTTCGCGCATTCCCCGTCCGAAGTCAAACTGTCGCCGATCCAGACGGCGCGCTCCCGCTTATAATTTTCGATCTTTTCTTCGACGAAGCGGGCAAATCCCAAGGACGGCTTGTCGAAGCCGATCTTCTCCGAGATGAACACCCCGCTCAAAAAGGGGAGAAAGCCGGCGTCGGCGATATGGCGATCCTGGATCGTCGCGCCGCCGTTCGTGACGAGATATACCCTGCCGCGGCGGGAAAGTTCCGCCAAAAATTCCCGCGCGCCCGCAAAGGGAAAGCTGATCGCGGGAAAATTCTCCCAATAGTTCCTTGCCGCAATCTTCGGATCGCACAAGATCCCGAATTCCCGAAAGAGCCGCCCGAAACGCTCCGTTTTGAGGCTCTCCCGGTCGATCTCCCCCCGTTCGAGCGCCTTCCAGAGGGCGTCGTTGATCTCATGAAAGCGGGCGAGCAGCCGCTCGTCCGCCTCGACCCCGGCCTCTTCGAGGCTTTTTTTCAGGTTGGCCCGCTCCGCCCGGCGAAAGTCGAGCAGAGTATCGTCCACATCCAACAAAAAAATATCTTTCAAGCGCTCACTCCCACTCGATGGTAGCCGGCGGCTTGGACGTGATGTCATAGACGATCCGGTTTGCATGTTTTACTTCGTTCGTAATGCGGGTCGAGACCTTTTCGAGCACGTCGAAGGGAATGCGCGCCCAATCCGCCGTCATGGCGTCCACGCTCGTGATCGCGCGGAGGGCGATGACGTTCTCATACGTCCTGAAATCCCCCTGCACGCCCACCGTCTTGCTGTCGGTCAGCACCGCGAAGTATTGCCAGATCTCCCGCTCGAGCCCTGCGTTTTTGATCTCCTCGCGGAAAATGGCGTCCGCGTCGCGCAGCGTCTCGAGTTTTTCGCGGGTCACTTCCCCCATAATACGGATCGCGAGCGCAGGTCCCGGGCAGGGCTGCCGCCAGACGATCCCGTCCGAAAGCCCCAGCTCGCTCCCGACCTTTCTCACTTCGTCCTTGAAAAGATCGCGCAGCGGCTCGATGATCTCCTTGAAATCGACGACGCTCGGGAGTCCCCCGACGTTGTGATGGGATTTGATGACCGCGCTCTTTCCCTTGCCGCTCTCGATGACGTCGGGATAGATCGTCCCCTGCACGAGGAAATCGACCGCGCCGATCTTCTTCGCCTCCTCTTCGAACACCTTGATGAATTCTTCTCCGATGATCCGCCGCTTGCGCTCGGGATCGGTGACGCCCGAAAGCCGCGCCAAAAACCGCTCCCCCGCGTCCGCCTTGATCAGATTCATGCCGAGGCCGTCGCGAAAGACTCTCATGACCTCCTCCGGCTCGTCCTTGCGGTGCAGACCGTGATCGACGAACACGCAGGTGAGCTTGTCCCCCACCGCCTTATGAACGAGCGTCGCCGCGACCGCGGAGTCCACCCCGCCCGACATCGCGCAGAGTACCCGCCCGTCGCCGACTTTTTCCCGGATCTTCCGGATCTGTTCCTGCGCGAAATTTTTCATCGTCCAATCTCCCTTCGCGCCGCAGACCTTATACAAAAAGTTTTCCAGGATCTTGTTCCCGCACACCGAATGGACGACTTCGGGATGGAACTGCACGCCGTAGATCTTTTTCGGGAGATTCCCGAAGATCGTGATGGGACAGGACTGTGTGGAGGCGAGCGTTTCAAACCCGTCGGGCAGCGCCGTCACGCGATCGGTATGGCTCATCCAGCAGACGCTCTTTTCGGGGAGATCTTCGGAGAGCGGGCTCTGTTTCACAAAGGAAAATTCCCGCCTGCCGTATTCGCTTGCCGGCGCATGCTCCACCTTCCCGCCCAGCGTATGGGCGATGAGCTGGCCGCCGTAGCAGATCCCAAGCACCGGAATGCCGAGGGAGAGGATCTCCTTTTCGATCTGGGGAGCGTTTTCATCGTAGACGCTGTTCGGCCCCCCCGTGAAGATGAGCCCGATCGGCGCCTCCGCCTTGATCTTTTCCGCGCTCATTTCGCAGGAGACGAGCTCGCAGTAAACTTTGAGATCGCGGACCCGCCGCGCGATGAGCTGATTGTATTGCCCGCCGAAGTCGAGCACCAGAACCTTTTGATGAGTCATGATTTCTCCTTTTCTTGAACAGAAACGCCGCAGGGCAGAGGTCTCTGCTTGTTTGCGGCGCTTTTTTCGTTTTCAATTTCTCGAAGTGTAGTTGGGCGCTTCCTTGCTGATCGAAATGTCGTGGGGATGGCTTTCGAGCAGTCCCGCGTTGGTGATCCGGATGAACTCGGAACCCAAGCGCAGCTCCTCGATGTTGTGCTTCCCGCAGTATCCCATGCCCGAACGGATCCCCCCCTTGAGCTGGTAGATGATCTCCGAGAGGCTCCCCCGGTAAGGAACCCGCCCTTCGACGCCCTCGGGGACGAACTTCTTCGCGTCGCTCTTGTCCTCCTGGAAGTAGCGGTCCTTGGAGCCCGCCGCCATCGCCGCAAGAGATCCCATGCCGCGATAGACCTTGAAACTCCGGCCCTGGTAAAGTTCGATCTCGCCGGGAGATTCGAAGGTCCCCGCAAGCAGCGAGCCGATCATGACCGCGCTGCCGCCCGCCGCGAGCGCCTTGACGATGTCGCCCGAATATTTGATCCCGCCGTCGGCGATGATCCGCTTTTTGAGCTTATCCGCCTCCTCCGCGCAGTCCATGACCGCGGTGAGCTGGGGAACGCCGATCCCCGCGACGATGCGCGTCGTGCAGATCGACCCCGGGCCGATCCCCACTTTGACGACGTCCGCGCCCGAGCCGATGAGCGCCCGCGTCGCCTCCGCCGTCGCGACGTTTCCCGCGATGACGGGAAGGGAGGGATATTTCTTCTTGATCTCCTCCACCCGTTTCAGGACGAGGGAGGAATGTCCGTGCGCGGTATCGACCGCGATGACGTCCACCTTGGCGTCCACGAGCGCCGCGACGCGCTCCATGGTGTTCGCTGCGGTGCCGACCGCAGCCCCCACAAGCAGCCTTCCCTTTTTATCGCGCGCGGAATTGGGATATTGAATGCTCTTTTCGATGTCCTTGATCGTGATGAGCCCTTTGAGAAAGCCCTTTTCGTCCACGATCGGAAGTTTTTCAATGCGGTGCTTGCCCAAGATCTTCTGCGCCTCGGCAAGAGAGGTCCCGACGGGCGCCGTGACGAGGTTCTCCTTCGTCATGACGTTCTCGATGGGCTGATCGAAATCGGTCTCGAAGCGGAGATCCCGGTTCGTGAGGATCCCGACGAGCTTTCCGCCCTTCGTGATGGGCACGCCGCTGATCCGGTAGCGCTCCATGAGGGCGACCGCGTCCTTTACGAGATTCTGCGGTTCGAGAAAGAAGGGATCGGTGATGACGCCGTGCTCGCTGCGCTTGACCTTGTCCACCGCCTTCGCCTGTTCCTCGATCGACATATTCTTGTGGATGATCCCCATGCCGCCCTCGCGCGCCATCGCGATCGCGAGACGCTCCTCGGTGACGGTGTCCATCGCCGCCGAGACGATGGGAAGATTGAGCCGGATCTCCTCGGTGAGTTTCGTCGAAAGATCCACCTCGGCGGGCAAGACGTCGGACGCCTGCGGGATCAGAAGCACGTCGTCGAAGGTCAGCCCCTCCTTCACGATCCTGCTCATACCGCCGCCTCCTGCAACGTGTTGACGACCAGAATGTAATTGCTGTTTTCGGTGTCGAATTTATCCGTCCTTTTGATGGCGTTGAGGAGCATATTGCAGAATTCCCCGTCGTTGCGCTCCGAAAGTTCGGAGGCGAGCGCGGTCACGGGGCAGTCCGCCGAGATCTCGTCGCAGGATTCCTCGATCGCAAATTCGCAAACTTCCCGCTTTTCCTCATCGGAGGAAGCGGTGCGGCTCTTGACGATCGCCGCCTGCGCGCAGACTGCGGAACGATAGTCGTACGACGCCACCGCGTCGGGCACCTCAATGCCCGTTTTTTCGAGCGTCTGCGTCGTGCAATACTGCGAAAATTTCGTTCTCTGTTCGCTGTCCGCCTCGCCGTACAGTTCGTCGAAACGTTTTCCCGCGACGTCGTCCTTTTCGTTGGTCGCCGCGATCTCGAACGCACGGGCAAGATAGTCGATCTCGTTGGTCGTCATATAGGCCTGATAAGCATAATCTCCGCTGATATTTTCGAGTCCGATCGTCGCGCAGAACCGCATCATGGCGGACGGCGCGAAGAAGGAGACGATCCCGAACAGGGAGACCGCGAAGATCATCGTGACGAAAAACGTGATGATCGCCGTCTTGAGAATGAGTTTTTTCATTTCTTTTCCGCCTCTCAAAAAAATTGTTATCATGTATTTTACCATATTCCGAAAAAAAAAGCAACGGAAAAAGACATATATTTCCGCAAAATTTTCATATTCATAGACCATGAAACGGCGATCTTTTTGTTTTTTGATGCTTTCTCTCCTCCTTCCGCTGCTCTTTTTGCCGGTCGGCTGCAAACAGGCCCCCGACTATTTCGCCTTCGTCTCCGATGTGCGCAGCGACATTTTCCGCGCGGAAACGCCGGAATTCGAGGTGACCGTCTCCTGTCTCGAACGGGAGCACCCCTTCGCGCCGGACGGCGTCGTCTCCCCGAAGAGCCGGACGGTCGAGGTCGTCCTCGCCGAAAAATCCCCCTCGGGAGGGGAATATGAGGTCTATTTCCTCGAAGATATGCCCCGCGGCGGGGACATGAGCTTCCGGAACGTCACGGGAGATTATTATTTCTCGCGCGGCGTCGAAAATTTTCCGAGCGGCTCGCTGTCTCTCCGGATCGTCTGCGGCGAGACGACAAAGGAACTTTTTTTGACGAGCGTGAAGAGCGAAAAAACCCTCCTGCCCGAGGAGGCGCTCTCTTTGGCCGTTTCCGCCGAACGGGAGACGGTCGCCGCCCTGACTTCGGGAAAGACCTTCTGCGGGGAATTTTACGTCCGCCTTCTGCGGCGGGACAAAAATTATTATTATGTGGGGATCGTCCGTCCCGGGAACGGAACGGTCTCCCTTCTCCTCGACGGAGAGACAGGGGAAGTCCTCGCAAGACGGGAGTCCGCGATCTGAGCGGCTCCCTTTTTTTGCGGGTCCCTGCAATTTTGAAGCGGCTTCTCTTTTGCGGCCCCTTACAATTTTGAAGTGGCTCCCCACTTTTGGGTTATCTTTTTTTCGGCGGCGGCTTCTCTCCGGCGAGCGCCGCCCGCTCTTTTCTTCGGAATAGGTTGACAAAAGCGTCCGAAACGGGTATACTGTTTCTGTTCGGAGGAGAGAGCGCAGATGAAAAACGGTCGCAGGGCAAAAAAAATCGCAAGCGCTGTGCTTGCCTGGTTTTTTGTCTTTTTGGGGGTCGTTCTCGTCTTTCTCTCGGTATCGGAGGCAGTCGTGGACAATTCGGCGCGGACGCTTCCCGTTTATGCGCGCGAAGATCTGACCGCGGTCCTTGCCAAGGATGTCTGGAACGAGGAAGATCTTTCCTTTTTGTACCGGCAGACGGGGCTGGGCAGACCGGCGCTTCAGGCGATGAAAAACCAAAGGGAGCGCATTCCCTATTTTCAGGACGCGCTCTATTATGAGGGAACGATCAAACACGATCTTGCGGCGTTTTCCACCCCGCACGATTATTTTGAGAACTATTCGGCGCCGCTCGCGCCGCTTGAAAACGGGGACGTCATCGTCTCCTCTTCCTGTCATACGTTCGGCTGGCGGAACGGGCATGCGGGGCTTGTCGTCAACGCGGAAACGGGCTCCGTCTTGCAATCGGTCGCGCCCGGGACAGACAGCCACATCGAATCGACGGATTGGTTTCTGGGCTCTACGAACTTCATCGTGCTGCGCCTCAAAGGGGCGGGGAAGGAGGAGCGGAACGAGATCGCAAAGACGGCGATGGCGCGGCTGAAAGGGATCCCCTATTCGCTGCTGGTCGGGATCCTTTCCCCCAAAGACGCAGGCGAGACGGTGAAAAAGACGAACTGTTCCCATCTTGTCTGGCAGGCGTACAAATATTTCGGCTATGAGATCGACTCGGACGGCGGCGCGGTCTGCACGGCGCGGGACATAGCCAAGTGCGATCTTTTCGAAGTTGTCCAAGTGTACGGCTTCGACCCGGACAAGCTGTGGTAAAATTTTTTTGAAACACAGAATAAAATTAAGATTTTTTGTGATTTTTTGAAGTGTAGAGGAAATCTTTTCGTCAGCAAAGATTTCCGCGAAATATTATCCCTAGCTCATATATTCCGTCAAGATCCGATTCTGAACATAGAGATATTTGTCTGCGATCTTCGTCCTGTCTCCCGTTTCGCGGAGATATTTTTTTGTCTTGCGGTACGCTTCGGCAAAATCTTCCTTCCAATCGCTCCCGAATGCGTCCCGGTATCCCTTCGAGGAGATCCCCTCCTCCGTGCGGAGCGCAAGCATCAAAAATTCAAATTTTGCGTCCTCTTTTTCCACTTTTTCGCTCTCGATGACCGGAAAAAAGCCCGAAATGACGCATTTCATGTACTCGTCAAGGTCGAAAGTGTTCGTAAACCGTCTTTCGAAAAAGAAGGAACTCGCCGAAACGCCGAAGCCGAGATATTCCCCGCGCCGCCAATAATTGAGATTGTGCCGGCTCTCTTTCCCCGGCTTCGCAAAATTGCTCACTTCATAGCGGAAAAAGCCCTTCTCTTTGAGCAATTTCCTGCCGAAATCGTAGAGCGAGGCCACTTCGTCGGCGTCGGGGAGCTCGCCGTTGAGATAATCGGTATAGATGGGCGTGCCGTCTTCCGGCGTGAGCGCGTACATCGATATGTGGGACGCGCCGCTCTCCGCCGCGATGAGAATGGTCTTTTCGACGTCCTCTTTCGTCTGCCCTTTGAGCCCCAGCATGACGTCCGCCGAGAAATTTTTTCCCTTCAGAAGGGAGGCGCAGTAGAGATAATCCCGGACGTTGTGAATCCGGTTCAAATTTTCGAGCTGGCTATCGATCGCCGTCTGCAAGCCGACCGAGAAGCGGTTGATCCCCGCCCGCAGATAGGTCTCGATCTTCTTTTCGCTCACCGTCCCCGGGTTCATCTCGATCGTGATCTCGGGATCCTTCGAGAGCGGAAAGCAGTTTTTGATCTGCTTCATCGCGCCGTAGATGAGTTCCGGGTCGATCACGGACGGCGTGCCGCCGCCGAAATAGACGGTGTCGAACACGACCTCTTTGCCACTCTTTTCAAGCTCCTTGCCGCGCAGGGAAAGCTCCTTATAGAGGCATGCCATGTACGCCTCGGCAAAGCTGAGACGGTTCGGAAACGAGGTAAAGTCGCAATAGGTACACTTTTGCCTGCAAAACGGGATATGGACATAGATCCCCGCCATTCAATTTCCCTCCCAAAAAAAGACGGACAGATCGACAGATCCGTCCCGGACTTGCACCCCTTCTTCGCGCAAAAGGGCCGCCTGCACCTCTTCTCCGCCGAAAGCGAAAGCGGGGGCGAGCCGCCCCTCCCGATTGACGACCCTGTGGCAGGGCACGAGAATGGGGGTGGGGTTGCGGTGCAGCGCATTCCCGACGAGCCTGCCCGCCCGGGGTCGGCCGAGCGCGCGGGCGATCGCCCCGTACGTCGTCACCTTCCCCCGCGGCACCTGTTTGACGTATTCATAGACTTCTCGGTCGAAATTTCCCATGGTTTCCCGTCACTTGTCCCGGTTGGTTTTCAAGATCTGCATGAACACTTCGGAAGGAACTTCCACCGTTCCGATCTGCCGCATTCGTTTTTTGCCCTCTTTCTGCTTTTCGAGCAGTTTTTTCTTCCGGGTGATGTCGCCGCCGTAGCACTTGGCAAGGACGTCTTTCCGCACCGCCTTCACCGTCTCGCGGGCGATGACCTTCCCCCCGATCGCCGCCTGCACCGGGATCTCGAAGAGCTGGCGGGGGATCGCGTCCTTGAGATTTTCGCAGAGCGTCCTGCCCCGCTGGTAGGCGCGCTCCTCATGGACGATCAGGGACAGCGCGTCGCAGATCTCCCCGTTGAGGAGAATGTCCATCCGCACGAGCTTGCTCCGCTCGTATCCCGCAATCTCATAATCGAAGCTCGCATAGCCCTTGGTGCGGGATTTGATCTCGTCGAAAAAGTCATAGACGATCTCGTTGAGCGGCAAAAGATATTCGATCCTGACGCGGTGGGCGTCGAGATAGGTCATGTCCTTGAACACGCCCCGCTTGTCCCGGCAAAGATCCATGATCGAGCCCATATATTCGGGCGGGGAATAGATCTCCGTCTTGACGATGGGCTCCTCCATATAGTCGATCTCCGCGACCGGCGGCAGATGGGAGGGGTTGTCCACATGAAAGACGGTGCCGTCCGTCTTATGGACGATATAGGAGACCGAGGGCGCGGTCGTGATGATGTCGAGATTGAATTCCCGCTCGATCCGCTCCTGGATGATCTCCATATGCAGAAGCCCCAGAAAGCCACAGCGGAAGCCGAAGCCGAGCGCGACCGAATTGTCGGGCTCGAAGGAAAGGGCGGCGTCGTTGAGCTTGAGCTTGGAAATGGCGTCTTTAAGATCGAGAAATTTGGACCCGTCGAGCGGGAAAATGCCGCAAAAGACGACGGGCTGCACTTTTTTATAGCCGGGCAGCGGAACGGTGTCGGGGAACGCGGCGTTGATGACGGTGTCGCCCACCGAGACGTCCTCGATCGACTTGATACTCGCCGCAAGATATCCCACCTCCCCCGCCGCAAGCCGCGGCTTGGGCTGCAAGTAGGGAGCGAACGCGCCGACTTCGGTCACTTCATAGACCCTCTCGCCGAGCGCCGCCTTGATCTTGTCCCCCGTCCGGACCTGCCCGTCTTTGATCCGCACGAACAGGATGACCCCCTTGTAATTGTCGTAATAGGAATCGAAGATGAGCGCGCGCAACGGGGCTTCGGTGTCCCCTTCGGGCGGCGGGATCTTGGCTACTACCGCTTCCAGAATGTCACGGATGTTCGTCCCCTCCTTCGCCGAGACGCAGGGACAGCCCTCGGTGTCCAGCCCGATGACCTCCTCGATCTCCTTCTTCGCCTCCTCGATCCGCGCCGATTGCAGGTCGATCTTGTTGATCACGGGAATGATCTCGAGGTCGTTTTCGAGGGCGAGATAGACGTTTGCGAGCGTCTGCGCCTCCACCCCCTGCGTGGCGTCCACGACGAGCAGCGCCCCCTCGCAGGCGGCGAGCGAGCGGCTCACTTCATAGGTGAAATCGACGTGTCCCGGGGTGTCGATGAGGTTGAACTCGTATTCCTGCCCGTCGAGGGCGGTATAATACATGCGGACGGGCGCAAGTTTGATCGTGATCCCGCGCTCCCGCTCGATGTCCATGCTGTCGAGGAGTTGCTCCTCCATGTCGCGCTTGCTCACCTGCCCTGTCAGTTCCATGATCCGGTCGGCAAGGGTGCTCTTGCCGTGGTCGATGTGCGCGATGATACAAAAATTTCGTAAATTCCGGTCGGGTCTTGCCATGTCGTTCCTGTCTCCCCCTTTGGGGGCTTTTGGACATTATAACAATTTTTTCCGATTTTTGCAAGCGGTATTGCACTTTTCGGAAAAGTGTGCTAAAATAATTCCCATGAGACAGAAAAAACAGCTTTGGTCCGTCCCCACCGCCCACCGCGGTCTGCATGGGGACGGCGTTCCCGAAAACAGCCTTGCGGCGTTTTCCCAAGCAATCGAAAAAGGCTATGCGATCGAAACGGACGTCCACATCACGAAAGACAAAAAACTTGTTCTCTTCCATGACGACTGCCTGTTCCGCATGACGGGCGACAAGCGCAAGATCTGCGACTGCGGCTTCTGCGATTTGCAGGCTCTCCGTCTTTCGGGGACCGAAGAGAGGATCCCCCTCTTGTCCCAGCTCCTCGAACTTTGCGGCGGGCGGGTGCCAGTCCTCCTCGAGATCAAAAACGAGCCCGAAGCGGACACAAAAGTATTTTTGGAGGAGATCTCGGCGGCGTTTTCGGGCTATTCGGGCGAATACGCCGTGCAGAGCTTCCAGCCGATGTATGTAAAACGGTATAAAAAGCTCTGTCCCCTCGTCCCCTGCGGGCTGCTCACCCTATCCGATCCCAATCCCAAGATCTTTTTCCCGCCCTTTGCCCACCTGAAACGGCATATCGTGGCGAACATGAGCCTGAACTTCTGGGTCAAGCCCGACTTTTTAAGTTTCGAGTTCCATTCGCCCGCGAAAAAGGCGCAGAAATTCAAAGGCGCGAAGTTCTGCTGGACGATCCGCTCCGAAGCGGATGAGGAAAGAGCCAAAAAATGGACGGACCGCATTATTTTCGAAAATTTTCTCCCCGGAATGTGACAAAATTCGCCCGGCGCCCCGGTTTTTCGACCGGCGGCGCTTTTTGATAAATTTATTCGGAATTTGTGAGGCACGGACAGGATCGCAAGGGGAAAATCTCCGGATTTTCCGAAAATTCTCTCTATAATTTTCCTATTATAAGGTGAAATGTTCTTGTCAATCCTCTAAAGTTGTGATATAATACAGCACGAGAGCGGAAAAACCGTTCCTATTTCCGAAGAAACGGAAAAGACAGAAGATTTTTCAGGAGGTTAGTAATGGAACATTGTGCAGCGTGCGGTACGGCTGAGCAGGCGAAAGCCCTGAAAGCCGTCATCGAAGAATCGCGCTCTACGCCCGGTTGCCTCATGCACATTTTGCAGGAGGCGCAGGGGATCTACGGATACCTGCCCATCGGCGTGCAGAAGACGATCGCGGAGGGTCTCGGGATCTCCCTTTCGGAAGTTTACGGGGTTGTGACGTTCTACTCGCAATTCTCCCTCAAACCGAAGGGAAAGCACCGTATCAGCGTCTGCCTCGGGACGGCGTGCTACGTCAAGGGCGCGGACAAGATCCTTGCGGCGGTCGAGAAGGAGCTCGGCATCAAGTGCGGCGAATGCACGGAGGACGGACTGTTCTCCATTGACAGCTGCCGCTGCGTCGGCGCGTGCGGGCTTGCGCCCGTCATCATGATCGGCGAAGAAGTCTACGGCAAGCTGACGCCCGAAAAGGTCACGGCGATCATCAAGGATTACAAGAAGCAGGAGGGTGTAGAATGACTATCCAGGAATTAGACGCGATCCGTCAGAAAAAGCAAGAACTCATCCAGGTGCGCCGCGTCGTCAAGGAACAGGGCGAGATCCTCGCGCAAAAGACCGGCTACCGCAAGCAGGTGCTCGTCTGCGGCGGTACGGGCTGCACCTCTTCCCACTCCATGAAGGTCATCGAGCAGCTCGAGACCTCCATGAAGGAGCTCGGGATCGACGATGTGCTCGTCGTCAAGACGGGCTGCTTCGGTCTCTGCGCGCTCGGCCCCATCATGATCGTCTATCCCGAAGGCGCGTTCTATTCGCAGATGACCCCCGAGCATGCCAAGACGGTCGTCGAAAAGCACCTTGTCAAGGGCGGACAGATCGTCAAGGAACTGCTCTATGCGGGCACCGTTCATGAGGACGGGTCGATCATTCCCTTTGCGGAAACTCCTTTCTATAAAAAACAACTCCGGATCGCGCTGCGCAACTGCGGCATGATCGCGGCGGAGGACATCGAAGAGGCGATCGCGGCGGGCGACTATGCGGCGATCGAGAAAGTCCTCACGAGCATGACGCCCGACGACGTCATCGACACGATGCTCAAGAGCGGGCTTCGCGGCAGAGGCGGCGCGGGCTTCCCGACGGGCAGAAAATGGGCGTTTGCGAAGGCTTCGCAGGGCGACGTCAAGTACGTCTGCTGCAACGCCGACGAGGGCGACCCCGGCGCGTTCATGGACAGATCGGTCCTCGAGGGCGATCCCCACTGCGTGCTCGAAGCGATGACGATCGCGGGCTATGCGATCGGCGCGCACCAGGGCTACATCTACGTCCGTGCGGAGTACCCCATCGCCGTCCACAGACTGCGGATCGCGATCGACCAGGCGCATAAATACGGACTGCTCGGCAAAAATATTCTGGGGAGCGGTTTCGACTTCGACATCGATCTCCGTCTCGGCGCGGGCGCGTTCGTCTGCGGCGAGGAGACCGCGCTCATGACCTCCATCGAAGGCCACCGCGGCGAGCCCCGTCCCCGTCCCCCGTTCCCGGCGGTCAAGGGTCTCTTCGAAAAGCCCACGATCCTCAACAACGTCGAGACCTGGGCGAACGTCAACCCCATCATCATGAACGGCGCGGATTGGTACGCGAAGATCGGAACGCAGGGCTCGACGGGCACGAAGGTGTTCGCGCTCGGCGGCAAGATCACGAACGTCGGCCTCGTCGAAGTGCCCATGGGCACGACGCTGCGCGAGATCATCGAAGAGATCGGCGGCGGCATTCCGAACGGCAAGAAGTTCAAGGCGGCCCAGACGGGCGGACCTTCCGGCGGCTGCATTCCCGCGAGCCTCATCGACACCCCGATCGACTTTGATAACCTTGCGAAGATCGGCTCCATGATGGGCTCGGGCGGACTCATCGTCCTCGACGAGGATACCTGCATGGTCGATATCGCGAAGTTCTACCTCGAATTCACAGTGGACGAATCCTGCGGCAAGTGTACGCCCTGCCGGATCGGCACGAAGCGCCTTCTGCAGCTTCTCACCAAGATCACCGAAGGCAAGGGCAAGCCCGAAGATCTCGACAAGATCCAGGCGCTTGCGGAACACATGAAGGCTTCCTCGCTCTGCGCGCTCGGACAGACGGCGCCCAACCCCATCCTGTCCACGCTTCATCACTTCCGGAACGAATACGAAGATCACATCTACAACCATCACTGCACGGCAGGCGTCTGCAAAGCGCTCCTTACATACACGATCGACAAAGACAAGTGTATCGGCTGCGGGCTCTGCGCGAGAAACTGCCCCGTTTCGGCGATCTCCAAGACGGACTACACCGCGCCCGGTCACAAACTTCCTTCTTACGCGATCGACCCCGAAAAGTGCATCAAGTGCGGCGTGTGCATGAGCAACTGCAAAGTCAAGGCAGTTGAAAGAAAATGAGGTAATAAGAATGGCTAACATGATCAATTTGAAAATCAATAATATCCCCGTATCTGTTCCCGAGGGTTCGACCATTCTCGAAGCGGCGAGAAAGGCGCATATCGAGATCCCTACCCTCTGCTATTTGAAGGATGTTTCCTGCGTCGGCTCCTGCCGGATGTGCCTGGTGGAAGCGACGGGCGCGCGCGGCCTTGTTGCGGCCTGCGTCTATCCCGTTTCCGAGGGCATGGAAGTGCAGACGAACACCGAAAAATGCAGAAAGAGCAGAAAAATGAGCCTCGAGCTCATGCTCTCCAAGCACAAGAAGAAGTGCCCTTCCTGCGAGCGGAACCATAACTGCGAATTGCAGCGTCTCTCCGCGGAATACAACTGCGATGAGGACTATTTCGAAGGCGAGCCTTTGGAACATGAAGTAGACACTTCCGCGCCCTATGTCGTGCGCGATCGGGACAAGTGCATCAACTGCAACCGCTGCGTCGCAGCCTGCAAGAAGCAGTCTGTCGGCGCGATCGGGCCGATCGGCAGAGGCTATGCGGTGCATATCGGCAGCGCGTTCGAGATGTCCCTCATGGAATCGGTCTGCGTCGGCTGCGGCCAGTGTATTGTCGCCTGCCCCGTGGGCGCCCTCAAGGAGCGCACGACGGTGGACGAAGTTTGGGCGGCGCTCGGCGATCCCAACAAGAAGGTCGTGTTCTTCACGGCGCCCTCCGTCCGCGCGACGCTCGGCGAGGCGTTCGATCTTCCCGTCGGCACCAACGTCGAGGGCAAGATGGTCGCCGCGATCAGACGGCTCGGTCCCGACCATGTGTTCAACATGGACATCACCGCGGACCTTACGATCATGGAAGAGGCGACGGAGCTCATCCACCGGATCACGAACAAGGGCGTCATGCCGATGTTCACCTCCTGCTGCCCCGCTTGGGTCAAGTTCGTGGAACAGAAACATCCCGAAATGATCCCCCACCTTTCGACCTGCAAATCCCCGCAAGAGATGTTCGGCGGACTTCTCAAGACCTATTGGTGCGAGAAGAACGGCATTGATCCCAAAGATCTATTTGTCGTCTCCGTCATTCCCTGCACGGCAAAGAAATACGAGTGCCATCGCCCTGAAATGAAGGGCGAAGTGGACGCCGCGATCACGACGCGCGAGCTTGCGCGCATGATCAAGACGGCGGGGATCAAGTTCGAGGATCTCGAGGACGAGAAGTTCGAGGATCCGTTCTCGACCTGCTCGGGCGGCGGCACGATCTTCGGCGCGACGGGCGGCGTCATGGAAGCGGCTCTCCGCGTTGCGGCGCGCATGCTCGACGGCAAGTTCGAAGTCGTCGACTTCCCCGAAGTTCGCGGCACCAACCCGATCAAGGAAGCGACCTACAACGTCGCGGGCCATCAGATCCGCGTCGCAGTCGCAAGCGGGCTTTCGAATGCCGAAGAGATCATCAAGGGCTTGCAGGACGGCACCCGTCACTATGACTTCATCGAGATCATGGCATGCCCGGGCGGCTGCGTCAACGGCGGCGGCCAGCCCACCCTTCCCGACAGCATGCGCAACAGCCTCGATCTCAAGAGCCTCAGAGCGCAGGCCCTCTACACGAGCGACAAGGAGAACAAACTCCGCTGCTCGAACGAGTCGCCCGTCATGAAGCAGCTCTACGACGAATATTTCAAGGAGCCCAACAGCCACAAGGCGCATGAAGTGCTCCATACCTCTTATAAAGAAGATAAGAGGATCTGACCTTTGTGATCTGACAGAAAAGACCGCCGCATGACGGTCTTTTCTGTTCCTTTACGAAAAAAGATTGAAAATTTCCGCAACCGGGAGGGACGTATGAACAAAAAACTGCTCTTGCTTTTGCCGATTTTGGCGTTTTTCCTCTTCCTGTCCGTGTCCTGCGGGAAGAAAACCGAAATATCTTCGGATCATGTTCACAGCTATGGGGCGTGGGAGGAGACCGTTCCCCCATCCTGTCTGCAAGAGGGCAAAAAGGTGCGGACCTGCGCCTGCGGCGAGACGGAGGAAGAGCAAATTCCCGCGCTCGGGCATGAGATGACCGCTCATCCCGGGCAGGCGCCGACCTGCACCGAAAAGGGTTGGGAGGCGTATGAGACCTGCTCGCGGTGCGGCGCTTCGACCTATCAGGAGCTTCCCAAACTCCCCCATGAGCTGATCGAGCACGCGGCGAAGGAGCCCACCTGCATGCAGGCGGGCTGGACGGCATACAAGACCTGCAAAAACTGTCTTTATACCACGAAAAAGACGCTCGACGCGCTGGGCCACGATTGGGAGACCGAATACACCGTGGACGTGGAGCCGACCTATGAGAGCGTCGGACGGAAATCCATCCATTGCAGCCGCTGCGCCTTCACGAAGGACGCAAAAGAGATCGAAAAAGTGCAGTCGGGCTACGTTTTCTATCTGAAAAACAGGACGGGCGTCCAGCTCTATCTCGACTGCGAGGCGGAGATCTTCGACGAGACGGGCGCATTCGTCTGCGAAGAACGGTTCATCAAGGGCATTTGCGGGGCCGATCTCGAACCCGGGAACTACAATCTGAAACTCAAAGGGCTGCCGAAAGGCTACTTTGCACAGGAGGCGGGCTATCCCTTCGACGGGAACGAGATGGTTTTCTCCTTCAAGCTGTCCTCTTCGGTCATCGAGGGCGAGGCGCCCGAACGGACGCGCTATAAAGTGGGCGACGTTTTATACGATTTCACCGCCGTGCTCGAAGGAAAGACCTACCGTCTCAGCGAATTGACCAAGCAATACGATCTCATCCTCCTCAATTTTTGGGCGAGCTGGTGCGGCCCCTGCATGTCGGAAATGCCCATGCTACAGGAGACCTATCAGAAATATCAAAAGAGCGTGTTCGTCATGGGGCTCAGTATTGAGCCGTCCGACACGGCGAAAAAAATCGGAGAGATCAAGCGCGAAAAGGGCCTGACCTTCCCTCTCGGGAGCGACCGGGACAACGATCTTTGGCAGTATTTCGACACGGGTGCCATTCCGACCTGCGTCTATATCGACGCCAACGGGATGTTTGTGAGCGGAAAAGGTTTCGCCTTCGAAGAGATCTTTTCGATCTATGCAAAGCCGGACAGCGCGCTCGAAGAGTCCGCCAAAACGGCAAAGATTTTGCAAGGCGAAGAGTCCCTTCCTCCCAAACGCGAGGAAATATAAGAACTGCGGCTGAATTGATCGAAAATTCGCAGAAAGATCGCCGCCGCGCCCGATTCTCGGGCGCGGCGGCGCAATTTTTATCAAAGTTTCCAAAGATTTCGACAATCCGATCGGAAATTCCGATGATTTATTTGCGGTTGAGCTGCAAGAGCTCGTCGGCGCTGATGTTAAAATATTGGCACAAAATGCGGATGGAGTGATAGTCGGGCAGTCTCCCCGCGCGCAGCCAGCCGCTGATCGTCGTCTTGGGGATCCCCGTCTCGCGGGACAGCTTCGCTTGCGAAATTCCGTACTCCACGAGCAGATTTTGCAGCAATTCGGAGAAATTCATAGAATTATTATATGCAAAGTACCTTAAAAGGTATTGACAGTACCTAATTAGGTATGATATAATGATTCAAAAACAAAGGAAGGAACTCAAAAAATGGATCATGAAACATTTTCATCAGAAGAAAACATTTCTTCGACGGAAAACCAACCCGATCCCGTCACAAATGACGAGATCAAGTCCTCTTCGAAGGACGACAAGGGAAACTCCTCGGTAACAAAAGAAAGCACATCTTCCCAGTCCGAACTTGATTATTATCTCTCCCGGCTTCAATTCCTAATACGACTACCCTTAATTTTGGCACTTCTTGAGATTTTCTTATTTTTCGTTTGGGGACTCGTCGACAGCTTTGCAATAGGAATTTTTGGATTCGGCGGAATAGGGGCATGGTGCATATGGATGTTGATCGGGATCATCAGTAGCATTATTTTGTGTTTCGTCTTAAACGCGGTTATATCCCAAAAAATTTTAGAAATATATTATTTGCAAAAGCTTGCGGGTGAAAAAAAGACTATACTCGATGATTGATTCAAACACGCATAAAAATAGCGGCGCGCAAAGGGGAACCCTTTGCGCGCCGCTCCATATGATCTCTTATTTTCAGGTTATCTCTTGACGAGGGTGAGCGTGACCCGGTCTCCGTTGATATCCATCTCCTTCGTAAAGCCGTCGGCGGTCCCCTCTTCGAGAAGATCGGCAAGCACGTCGGACGCGAGCGCTCCCTTTTGGAGCATTTTCAGCGCGCGGCCCTCCGCCTTATAATAAACGGCAATGCGGTCTGTCACCTCAAAACCCGCCTCCTTGCGCATGGTCTGGATACGCGAAACAAGCTCGCGCTCCGTCCCTTCGAGGAGCAATTCTTCGGAAAGCGCGGTGTTGAGCGCGACCGTCAAGCCGCCGTCCGACGCCGAGACATATCCTTCCGTCGATTCGGTGAAGATCTGAAGATCCTCTTCGAGAAGGGTCACTTCGCCGTCCAGATCGACGGTGAATTTCCCGTCCCGCTTGATCGCAGCCACCACCTCGCTGCCGTTGCAGTGCGCGAGGAAGTCGGAGATCTGTTTCAGTTTCTTGCCGTATTTGGGGCCGAGGGTCCGCAGCTGCGGTTTCAGCGTATATCGCACGATGGCGTCGCTGCTGGCAAGATAGCGCAGCGATTTGACGTTCAATTCGTCGAGCACGACCGATTCGAGCTCCTTTTTGAGATCGGGCTTGCGTTCGCAGGCGATGAGCATTTCGGAGAGCGGCTGGCGGTTCTTCACCCCGCCGCTATTTCTTGCGGCGCGCCCGAGCTCCACGATCTTCAACACTTCCTCCATGCCCTCCTCGAGCTTTTGGTCGATATAGCGCTCCTCGGCTTTCGGGAAATCGCACAGATGAACCGAGATCGGCGCGCTTTGATAGAACGCCGGCACGAGGTTCTGATACATCATCTCCGCCATGAAGGGGGTGAAAGGCGCAAGGAGTTTTGCAAGGGTCACCAGAACGGTGTAGAGCGTCGTGTATGCCGCCGCCTTGTCCTCCGTCATCTCACTGCCCCAATAGCGATCCCGCCCGCGGCGAACATACCAATTCGAGAGCTCGTCGCAAAAATCCTGGATCGCGCGCGCGCTGTCGAGAAGATCGTACCCCTCCATCGAGCTGTCCACGAATTTCACGAGGGAATTGAGCTTGGAGAGCGCCCACTTGTCCATGAGCGTGAGCTTGCATTTTTTCAAATCGTACCCGGAAGGGTCGTACTTGTCGATCTCGGCGTACAGGCAGAAGAAGGCGTAGGTGTTCCAGAGGGTGCCTTGGAACTTCCGCTGCACTTCGGAGACCGCCTCGCTGCCGAAGCGGGACGGAAGCCACGGCGCGCTGTTCGTGTAGAAATACCAACGCACGGCGTCCGCGCCCTGCTTGTCGAGCACCGTCCAGGGATCGACGACATTGGCCTTGTGCTTGCTCATCTTGACCCCGTTCTGGTCGTTGACGTGCCCCAGCACGATACAGGTCTTGAAGGGCGCGCGGTCGAAGAGAATGGTCGAGATCGCAAGGAGGGTATAGAACCAGCCGCGGGTCTGATCCACCGCCTCGGAGATGAAGTCGGCGGGGAAGGTCTTTTCGAAGAGTTCCTTGTTCTCGAACGGATAATGATATTGCGCGAACGGCATGGAGCCCGAATCGAACCAGCAGTCGATGACTTCGGGCGTGCGTTTCATCAGCCCGCCGCACTTTTCGCATTTGCAGGTGAGCTTATCGACATAAGGACGGTGCAGTTCAACGTCGATCGGCGCGCCCGTCTTTTCCGAAAGTTCCCGGTGCGAGCCGATCACTTCGATCGCTCCGCAGTCCTCGCAGACCCAGACGGGAAGCGGCGTGCCCCAATAGCGGTCGCGCGAGAGCCCCCAGTCGATGACGTTTTCGAGGAAATTCCCCATGCGCCCATCCTTGATCGTCTCGGGGATCCAATTCACCGAGCGGTTTGCGGCGATGAGCCGGTCCTTGACCTTCGTCACCTCGACGAACCAGCTCGAACGCGCATAGTACAAGAGCGGGGTGTCGCACCGCCAGCAATGGGGATAACTGTGCTCATAGGGGATCTTTTGGAACAAGAGCCCCTTCTTTTCAAGAAGATCCATGAGCGGCTTGTCCGCCTTTTTGGCGAACAGTCCGTCGACGTCGGGACAGCGCTCGTCGAAGCAGCCGCGCTCGTTCACGAGCTGCACGACGGGCAGATGATATCGCTTCCCGACCTTATAGTCGTCCTCGCCAAAGGCGGGCGCGATATGCACGACGCCCGTGCCGTCGGTGAGCGTGACGTAGGTGTCGCAGACGACATAATAGGCTTTTTCTTTGAAGGTCCCCTTCGCATAGTCGAAGAGCGGCTCGTATTCGGTGCCCTCATAGCCCTTGCCCGTGCGGCGCTCGATCACTTGATAGGTCTCGAAGAATTTCCCCGCAAGCGCTTCGGCAAGGATATAGCGGACGCCCTCCGCCTCGATCTCGACATAGTCCTCGTCGGGGTGCATGCAGAGCGCGACGTTCGAGGGCAGGGTCCAGGGCGTGGTCGTCCAGGCGAGGATATAGGTATTCTCCCGCCCCTTGACCTTGAAACGGGCGACGACGGAGGTCTCCTTCACGTCCTTATAGCCCTGCGCGACCTCATGCGAGGAGAGCGCCGTGCCGCAGCGCGGGCAGTAGGGCACGATCTTGTGTCCCTTGTATAAGAGCCCTTTCTTGTGGATCTCCTTGATCGCCCACCAGACCGACTCGATATATTCGTCGTGATAGGTGACATAGGGATTTTCCATGTCCACCCAATAGCCGACGCGCTCGGACATTTTCTCCCATTCGCCCTGGTATTTCCAGACCGATTCCTTGCACTTTTTGTTGAAAGCCTCGATCCCGTAGTTCTCGATGTCCTTCTTTCCGTCGAGTCCCAGCGATTTCTCGATCTCAAGCTCGACGGGCAGTCCGTGCGTGTCCCAGCCCGCCTTGCGGAGGACGTGCTTTCCCTTCATCGTCTGGAAACGGGGAATGGCGTCCTTCATGACGCGGGTAAGAACGTGCCCGATGTGCGGCTTGCCGTTGGCGGTCGGCGGCCCGTCGAAGAAGGAGAACTCCTCTCCCTTCCCGTTCTTTTCCACCGACTGCTCAAACACACGGTTTTCCTTCCAGAACCGGGCGATCTCCTGTTCGCGTTGGACGAAATCCAGCGATGTGTCTACTTTCCGATACATGATACCCTCCTTGGCGGAACGGCGCGCCTTTCCGGCCGTCCGAAAATAAAAGCCTCCGCGTTTTGGAATACGCGAAAGCATATCAACCACCAAAACAAACAGACATTTGCCGCGGGGATCACGGTCCGCGAGACCGTGCGGGGTTACTCCGATTTTCCCCCCGCAGGCTGAAAGGGGATACCTTCTCCGCGCCGCTGCTCCCCTCTCACCTTGCGGGAACTCTCTTTGAGCGGCTTTTCCGGAAAAGACCTGTCCTTTGTAAGCGCCTTTTGGATTTTGTTTTCCTCTATTATATCCATTCCGCGAAAAAAATGCAACTGTTTTTCGCAGAAACTTTTTCGGCTATGCCGCGCTGTCCTTTTCGGCTTTATGCGGCGCTGTCCCCGCTATTTGGCTCCGTCTCCTTTGCCGCAGGCTCTTCATCCGTCTCCCCGCTCTCCGCTTTTCCGGGGCGGAGGATCCCATGAAGATCCAATCTCCATTTTCCGTCGATCCTATCCAGCCGGTTGTAAAACCAGAGAAGATAGCCGAGCACAGTGAACACGCCGAGAAGCGCCAGCACCCACAGGCAGACTCCCCCATAGCCGAGCGTATGAACGTCTAAAAAGAAATAGGGATAGGCAAAATCGGGGATCACCGCGCCGAGAAGGAAGATATACCCCACATAGACGAGCGGAATGACGAGGCTTAAAAGGGGGGTGAACACCGAGAGGGTGCGCTTTTTGTCAAAGAGGAAATAATCAAAGATAAAGAGCAGCGGCGCAGCGAAATGATAGGACATGTTGCCGAGATCCAGCCAAAAATCCGCCGTAAAGGGGCTTTGGAGCAGAAAGATGACGACGAGAAAGGTGACGAGGATCATGACGACCGTCATGAATTTGAACGTCGCAAGTTTGCCGTTCTCCCGTTCCTGTCCGCCTTCCCGCGCGCTCTTTACCGTGTTATGCAGGACGATCGCCGAGACGACGAACACAAAATAGTTGGAAAGGTTGGTATAGTACTTCAAAAACCCCCAGGAGAAGGTGTTCCCGCCGTTTTTGCCGATGTAAAAGATCCCCAAAGAGAGCAGGCAGGCAAACGCCGAGACCACGCAGAGGATCACCCGATAGATCAGCCGAACCAAAATACTTTTTTGCATATCCATTCCTCTTTTTTGAAATTTCAGGAGAACAGTCCCTGCCGCGCGCGGATCGCCTTGACCGTAAAGCCCGCCGCCGTCACGCACTCTGCAAGCGTTTCATCGGGAAGATCGCTCTCGACGAAGATGATCCCCTTTTTGAACTTTGCCTTTGCGCCCTGCACGCCGGAGAGCAGGAGCAGCTTCTTCTCCGCCCGCTCCGCGCAGCGCGCACAACACATTCCCTCCACTTCGATCACCCGTTTCATGTCCCGATTATATCATAATTTCTTCATTTTGTAAACTGTTTTGCACAAAAAATTCCATCTCTTGATTTTGTTGACATCGCTCTCTTTCGAGGATATAATAAATAGGTATGAAACTTCCCGGAACCATTCGGGGCGCGATCTTCGACCTCGACGGCACTCTACTCGATTCCTTGCATGTCTGGCAGACGGTGGACACGCGGTTTTTTGCCAAGCGGTCCATTCCGCTGCCCGACAATTATCTGCATATCGTGAAGGCGATGGAGCTTTCCGAGGCGGCGGTCTATACCAAAAACACCTTTTCGCTGCGCGAGTCGCCCGAAGATCTGGTGCGGGAATGGCGGGAGATGGTGCGCGAAGAGTACGCCCTGCGCGTCGAAATGAAGCCCTTCGCGCTCGAAGCGCTGAAAAAACTTCATGCGGCGGGCATCCGGCTTGCGATCGCGACCTCTTCGGCGCGCGAACTGTTCCTGCCCGCGCTCTCCCGCTGCGGGGCGGCCTCGCTCTTTTCCGCGATCGCCGAAACGAGCGAGGCAAAACGGGGCAAGGCCTTCCCGGACGTCTATCTGCTCGCGGCGGAACGGCTGGGGCTCCCGCCCGAACACTGCGCCGTGTTCGAGGACATTCTTCTCGGGATCGGAAGCGCGAAACGGGGGGGCTTTTACACGGTCGCGGTGTCCGACCCCGCCTCCTTTTGCGACGAAGCGGCGCTGAAAGAAGAGGCCGATCTCTTCCTCTCTTCCTTCGAAGAACTTTTCACGGAAAAAACCGATTATAATAGTTAAGCAATGGAAAAAAGAGGCAGCAAGGGACTTGGGATCCTGTTTATCTTGGGCGCGGCGGCGGGCTTTGCGGGCATGAATCTGTTCGTCAATCTCGCGGGCGCGCTGCCAACCATGCAGAAGGTGTTCTTCCGCAACCTGTTTGCGGCGTTCATCGTCTTTTTTGTGCTGCTCTTTTCCAAGGAGAAATTCAAAATCCACAGCAAAGGCTGCATTCCGTGGCTGCTCTTGCGCTCTCTTCTCGGATTTTTCGGCGTCATCCTCAATTTTTATGCGATCGACCGTCTCGGCAGCATTTCGGACGCCTCCATTCTGAATAAACTTTCCCCCTTCTTCGCCGTTCTCTTCTCGGTGTTTCTGCTCAAAGAAAAGCCGCGCATCTGGGAGATCCTGCTCGTTCTCGTCGCCTTCGGCGGCGCGATGTGCGTCGTGCGCCCCTCCTTCGACTTGCAGGTGCTCCCCGCCCTTTCGGGATTTTTGAGCGGCGCCTGCGCGGGCTTTGCCTATACCTGCGTGCGGATCCTTGGGATCAAGGGCGAGCGCGGCATGATGACGGTGTTTTTCTTCTCGGCGTTCTCGACCCTCGTCGCCCTCCCCTTCTTCATCGCGGGCTACACGCCGATGACGGGGCTTCAGCTCCTCTATCTCGTGCTCTCCGGCGTCTCCGCGACGGTCGGGCAGTTCTGTATCACCGCGGCATACCGCCAGGCGCCCGCCAAGGAGATCGCCGTGTTCGACTATGCGCAGGTGCTCTTTGCGGCAGTGCTCGGCTATTTCGTCCTCGATCAGATCCCAGACAAGTGGAGCTTTGTTGGCTATGCGATCATCATCGCGGCGGCGTTCGCCAAATGGGCGATCCATCTCCATGAGACGAAAAAGGCCCATTCCTCGCCGGTCTCCCCGCAGCCGGCGGAGACGGCGGAAGAAGAACCGAGGGGAACGGCGGAAGAACCGGGCGCCGATGAAAAAACGCAAGAGATCCCGCCGGGCGGGTGAGCCTTTCGCTTGCCAAAACCCGCCATTTATGCTAAAATCATTGATGACACGGTCAAAAAGGGGGGAGAAGTATGCCCGAGGGATCGAATTTATCCGACGATCTTCCCGATCCCGAGATCCATGCGCCCGAGATCACCCGTCGGAACACAAAACTTTGGTGGATCAAGACGGTCCTGCTGCTCTTGCTCGTGGCGGTTTCGATCGCCCTGCTCTTGACGCTCGGAGACTACCTCACGGGCGAAGAATATCCCCAGCTCTCCCTGCCGCAGCTTTTAAGGGCCATCAACTATCCTCTCTTTGCGCTGCTTTTGGGGGTCGTGGCGCTCTATGTCCTCACGGAAAGCGCCAAATATTCCTATCTTCTCAAAGTTTACACAGGGAAATTTCGCTTCGGCACTTCGGTCAAGACGATGCTGCTCGGCAAATATTACGACGGGATCACCCCGATGAGCACGGGCGGACAACCTTTCCAGATCTACTATCTGCATAAAAAACAGATCCCGCGGGGCGCTGCTTCGGCGATCCCGATCGTCAAATACATCATCAGCATTTTCTTTCTGACGACGCTCTCCGTCATTCTTCTCTGTCTCACCCCCCGATATCTTGAAACGAACGCCGTCAATCTGACCGTTCTCATCATCAGCTGGATCTCCCTTGTCATCAATCTTTCCCTGCCGGCGGCGATCATTCTCTTTTCCGTCTTTCCCGGGCCCTGCAAAAAGATCATCGCCGTGCTCGTCAATTTTCTGGCGAAGTTTAAGCTCGTCAAAAAACCGTATCTGACCAAGATCAAATATGTGCGCGAATTGACCGAATACAGCGCGGCGTTGAAGCTGTTCGTCAAAAAGCTCTACAAATTTTTGCCGCTCTGTTTGCTGTGCATTCTCGAAAGCCTGCTCTTTTTCTTGATCCCCTTCTTTGCGGTGATCGCGATCGGGAACGTCGAGCCGACGCTTTCCCTTGCCATCCAGATCGCCTGCCTCGTCGTCATCACGCGGTACACCGCGCTGCTCATTCCGACTCCCGGCAACACGGGCGCGGCGGAGGCGGCGAGCTCGCTTGTGTTCGTCACCGTCGCGGGGATCGGCTCGGTCGTCGGCTGGGTCATTCTCGTCTGGCGGTTCCTGACCTACTATGTCTATATCCTTTCGGGGATCGGGATCAACATTTTCGAGATCATCCACGGCGCTGTCCGGAAGAAAAAAGAGAGTTCCGCCCCATAAAAAAGAAACGATACACGAAAAGAACGAAATAAAACTTAAAAAGGACGAAAAAGGCCGCCGCCGCGCGTTTTCAACGCGCGGCGGCTTCTCTTTCGAAGATCAAACCCCTTTCAATCTTTCGGCAAGTGCGCGGAGCGTCCTGCCGCAAATCTCTTTCGAAGATCAAACCCCTTTCAATCTTTCGGCAAGCGCGCGGAGTGCTCTGCCGCGGTGGGAGACGGCGTTTTTCTGCACCTCGTTCGCGGAGGCAAAGGTCATGCCAAGCTCTTCGCTCCAAAACAGGCTGTCATAGCCGAACCCCCCCTCGCCGCGCTCCTCTTGCAAGATCGTTCCCTGCGCGCTGCCCTCGGCGGTGAATTCTCTGCCGTCCGGAAACACGAGCGCGACCGCGCAGCAAAAATGCGCCCGCCGGTCCGCCGCCCCCGAAAGATCCCGCAGCAGGCAAAGCCGATTGTTTTCGTCGGTCTTTTTAGGATCCGTCCCGCAGAAGCCGCGGCGTGCGGAATATCTCGCGCTGTAAACGCCGGGCGCGCCCCCGAGCGCGTCCACGCAGAGCCCGCTGTCGTCCGCAAGGGCGGGAAGCCCGGTCGCCGCCGAAACGGCACGCGCTTTCAAAAGGGCGTTCTCCGCAAACGTTTCGCCCGTCTCCTCCACCTCGCCGCAAAATCCCGCCTCCCGCTGCGAAAGGATCGTAAACCCCGTCAAGATCTCCCGGAATTCCCGAAGTTTATGGGCGTTGCCCGTTGCCGCCACGATCGTCTTTTCCGTCATTTTTCTCTCCTTATGCCCTGATTTTGGCGCGCATTCTCATGGAATTGAGCACCGCCAGCAGCATGACGCCCACGTCGCCGAATACCGCCGCCCAGATGGGAAGGGAAAACGCTCCGCCGATCGCCACCCCGACGACCGAAACCACCATCAACGCGACCTTCACCGAGATCGAAAAGACGATATTCTCTGCGACGATCTTCCGCGTCTTTTTCGCGCCCTTGATCGCCTTGGGAAGGACGGAGAGGCTGTCGCTTGCGAGGACGAAATCGCTCGCCTCGATCGCCGCGTCGCTCCCGAGCGCCCCCATCGCCGCCGAGACGTCGCTCTCCGCCATGACGGGCGTGTCGTTCACGCCGTCCCCGACATACAGAAGTTTCCCCCGCGCTTTGAGTCCCCGCGCATACTTCGGCTTCTCTTCGGGAAGAAGATCGGCATGGATCTCGTCGACGGG
Organism: uncultured Clostridia bacterium; assembly: GCA_947630115.1. GTDB lineage: Bacteria > Bacillota > Clostridia > Christensenellales > Borkfalkiaceae > Gallimonas. The sequence goes on along the minus strand of CANRGG010000001.1, from coordinate 66,820 downwards.
GAGCCCCTTCAACACCTTTTCCGCCCGCGCACGGGAATCCCCCGTGAGCACCGCCGTCCGCTCCACGCCGCAGCTCTTGATCTCCTGGAGGGCGGAATGCGCCTCCTGACGGATCTTGTCCTCGATCTCCACGCTGCCGAGCAGGTTCCCGTCCTCCGCCACATAGACGACGGAGGAGAGCGTCTCGACCGGTTCAGCCGGGATCCCCCGCTCCCTCATCAGCCTCAGACTTCCCACGAGGACTTCCCGCCCGTCGATCTTTGCGCAAAGCCCCATGCCGGAGATCTCCTCGACGCATTCGGCGCGAAGATCGGTCTCAACGCCCGCAAACGCCTGCGCCAAGGGATGGGAGGACGCCTTTTCCGCACAGGCCGCAAGCAACAGCGCGCGTTCTCCGCCGTTCACTTTCACGACCGAAAATCTGCCTTCGGTGAGGGTGCCCGTCTTGTCGAACGCGGCGACCTTGACCTTCGCAAGTTCGTCGAGATAGACCGCGCCCTTCGTCAAGATGCCGTGCCGAGCAAGCGCCCCCACGCCCGAAAAATAGGTGAGCGGCACCGAAATAATGAGCGCGCAGGGACAGGAAATGACCAAAAATTCGATGGCGGGGACGATCCAGGTCGTGAAGTTGAAGCCCTGGAAGAGCGGCGGCACGAGCGCGATGACGAGGGCGAGCAGCACCACGACGGGGGTGTAGATCCGCGCGAATTTCGTGATGAATTTCTCGGGCTTCGCCTTTTTTGCGGAAGAATTTTCCACCATATTGAGGATCTTTGCGACCGCGCTGTCCGAAGACAGCCGCAAGACCCGCGCCTTGACGGCGTTGCCCGCGTTCACGCAGCCGCTCAAAAGCTCGGCGCCCGCTTCGACTTCTTTGAGATAAGCCTCGCCCGTCAGCGATTTTGTGTCGAGCGAAGCCGCGCCGTCGATCAAAGTGCAGTCGACGGGCACCTTGTCGCCCTTGCGGATGAGAATGACGTCCCCCACTTTCAGATCGTCGGGGGAAACCTCCCGCTGGTTCTCCCCTTCGAGCAAGATCGCCGAATCGCTCTTCATTTCGAGGAGTTTTTTGATCTCGCCGCGCGAAGAGCCGACCGCGAGGCTCTGCAAGAGTTCGCCGATCTGATAGAGCAGCATGACTGCCGCGCCCTCCATGGACTCGCGGATCGCAAACGCCGCGACGGAGGCGACCGTCATGAGGAAATTCTCGTCGAAAAAGGAGGAAAGTCCCCGGAAATGCAGCGTTTTCCAGATCACCGACCAGCCCGCCGCCGCAAAGGACGCGAAAAAGAGCCCGAACACGAGCCATTCGTTGAGACCGAGAAGGTCGCAGACGAGGGCAGGGACGAAAAATGCGGCGGAAACGGCGATCGAGATGATCTCTTTGAGGTGCCGTTCCTTCTTCTGCGGCGCGCCGTCCACGATCTCCACTTCCTCGAAGTGCGCGATCGCATAGAGGGCCTTATCGAGCGCCTCCTGCGAGGTATAGCAAAGGCTCACGCGCTGGTTGATAAAGTCCGCGGCGGCGTCGGAAATGCCTTCGAGCCCGTTCAGTTCCTCGGAAAGCTCCGCCGCGCACGCCGCACAGTCCAAATTCCTGATCTTGATGATTTTTTGCATAAATTTCCTCCTTTGATCTTAAATCTTGCAGTTCAGATGGGTGCAGGCAAGCTCCAACACCGCTACGACGTGCTCGTCTGCGAGCGAATAGACGATGTTCTGCCCGTCCCGCCGCGCCTTGATCACCCGGTTGTCCCGCAAAATGCGGAGCTGGTGCGAGACCGCGCTCTGCGTCCCCCCCACCGCCTCCACAATGTGAAAGACGCACATCTCCCCCTGCCGGAGCGCAAACAAGATTTTCAGCCGGCTCGGCTCCGAGATCGCCTTGAACGCCGCGCTCACCCTCAAAATCGCCTCTTCGTCCGGCATATTCTCCCGCGCCGCCTTCGCCGCCAGATGATGTTCCGTCTCATGATCGCAACTTGCCATACCATTCTCCTTTATCAATATATGAATAACTGTTCATATACTAACACAATCAAAAAACGCTGTCAAGCGTTTTGAAGAAGATTTTCGAAAATTTTTTTAATTTTCCCGAAACCGCTCTGTTTTCGGGGCGTTTTTCGCTCAAAGATTTCGATCGGAGACAAAGACCCTGCCGGAAAAATCGGACAAACTCCCTTTCGTTTGCAGCGAGAGAGATTTTGCAAGAAGCATTTGGCGGGTGCGGTGCACGGAGCGGTTATAGGCGCTGTCGCCGTATTTTTCGTCGCCGACAATGGGGTGCCCGACGAAGGCGAGATGGGCGCGGATCTGGTGGGTCTTGCCCGTGTGGAGGGTGATCTTGAGAAGGCTCGTCTCTTCTCGCTCCTCGAGGACCTCGTATTCGGTGACGATCTTCTCCCCCTCCGGCCGTAAGGAGATCTTCACCAGGCCGCTGCGCTCGTCCTTTTTGAGGTACGCGTTCAAAATCTCATGTCTTTGAGGCATTTTGCCGAGAACGAGGGCGTGATAGATCTTTTCGACCCGCCGTTCCCGGAAGGCGGAGAGGAGCTCCTCCTGCGCAGAAGCGCTCTTGGCAAGGAGCAAAAGCCCTGCGGTGTTGCGATCCAGCCGGTGGACGGGAAAACCGTTGAGCGCCTCAAAGACCGCCTCGGAGTTGACGCCGCTCTCCTTGTCGAGCACATAGAGATTTTCGTCCTCATATACGATCGAAAACGCTTTTTTGCCCGCCTGTGCGGCGGTGAGGAAGTATTCGACCTCGTCCCCTTCCCGCAAGGCGACGTTTTCCATGACCTTTTTGCCGTTCACGCGGATCTCGCGGTCTTTCAGAAGGGTGCGGAAGCAAAAGGACGCCTGCGCATAGTGGTTATCGGTGAAGTTTTGAAGAGAATCCTCGTTTTGAACCGTGAATTTTTTCATCTTTGTTTTTCCTTATCAGAAGCGCCGCAAAGAGCGGAATGAGCAGAAGCAGCAGATAGATCCCCCCGCCCGTCAGGAGAAAGTAGACGAGATAGCTCAGAAGAAGGGCGGAGACCGTCTGCATGAGGGCGTTCCAGAGCGCCGTGCGCCATCCGAGCTCTTTGGCGCTCGCCGCGATCGCCGAAACGCAGGGCGAGCAGGCGAGCAGGAACACCGCAAAGGCGAATGCGCTCGCCGCGGAGTAGGGAAACCCGCCGTAGAACATCGAGAGCGCGCCCGCAACATTCTCCTTGGCGACCAACCCCGAGAGCGCGGCATAGGCGATCTTCCAATCACAGCAGCCGATGGGTGCAAACAGATATTTGAGCCCCCCGCAGACGGAGGCGAGAATGCTCTCATCCGGGGCGCAATAGGTGAAATCCCAGCGGAAAGAGGAGAGCAGCCAGGACGCGAGAAAAAAGGCGAGGATGACCGTCCCGAGCTTTATTATAAACTGTTTGATCTGAAAATACAAGGATTTTGCGAGAAATCCCGGACGGGGAATTTGCAGCGGCGCAAGTTCCATGACGAAGGGCGGCGCCTCGCGCTTCAAAAAGAGGGCGACCGCAAAGGAGAGCCCCACGCCGAGCGCATATAAAAGAAGCACCGCGAGAAAGGGATCCTGGAAAAAGGAGGCGGACAAGGTGAGATAGACGGGCAGTTTTGCGCTGCATGAGATATAGGGCAAACATAGAATGACCCTTTTCTGGATCTTCTTGTCGTCCAAGGCGCGCGTCGTCATGATCGCCGCCGCGCTGCAGCCGAACCCCATGAGCAGCGAGAACATCGCCCTGCCCGAAAGGCCCACCTTCTGGAACACGCCGTCGGTGAGCATCGCGAGCCTCGAGAGAAAGCCGCTCTCCTCCATGAGGAGCAAAAACAGAAAGAGCAGCGCGATCTGCGGCAGGAAACAGAGGACGCTCCCGAGGCTCTTCAAAAGCCCGTCGCACACGAACCCGCGCAGAACGGGCGAGGAGATCTTCCCCGCAAAGCCCGCCAGATATTCCGAGAAAAATTTGTCGATCGCAGTTTTCAAAAAATCGCCCAGAAGTCCCGGCGCAAAGGTGATGTAAAAGGAGAGCCCCAGCGCCGCGAAGAAGAGCGGGATCGCCACAAACCCGTTTGCGAGCAGTTTTTCCGTCTTGGAGAGTTCCTCGCTCGGGCGGCGGTATCCATAGAGGCTCTGCGCATACCGCTTCGCGCGCTGCGCCGTGACGGAGCCCCGCCCCGCGTCTGCGGACGAACGAGCAACTTCCTCGTTTTCGATGAGATTTGCGACTTTTTCCCGCAGCGCCCGCCTTGACAGCCCTTCCGCGCAAAAGACGGGCAGGGAGAGCTCTCTTCGGAGGGTCTCTTCGTCGAGGCTCCCGCCCCGCCGGAGAAACTGCCGCTTTTTCGTCAAGACCAGCGCGCATTTCCCGTCGCGGGCAAGTCCCGAAAGAAGGGGCAGGATCCGCTCCAAGGCGCCGCATTCGGTGACGAACAGCAAAAAGGCGTTTTCATGCGCTTTGACGTACCGAGCCGCGCCCTTTTCCTCCATGCTCATGCCCTCGAGAGAGTAAATGCCGGGAAGATCGCACACTTTTGCCCGGAATTTGCCGAGTTTTGCCTCCTTTTCGAGCGCGCCGACCGTCACGCCGTGCCAATTTCCGACCTTCGCGTTCCCGCCCGTGAGCGCGTTGAAGAGAGTGCTCTTGCCCGCGTTGGGGTTGCCGACAAGAAGGATCTCTACGCCCTGCAAACGTTCACGCATTCGGCGACCTCCTTCCCGAGCGCGATCCGGCTGCCCGCTGCCGAGATCAGAAACGTCTTTCGGAAGAATGAAATTTTCAAAAGACAGATCTCTTCGCCCGGACGGACGCGCAGCGAAAAGAGCCGTTCCTTTAGTTCGGGCGGACAGTTCACTTCCGCGACCGTTCCGCGATCGCCCGGGCCCATTTCCGTGATGTTCATACCATTAAAAAATGCGGACGTGCCTTGAATTATGCCGTCCGCATCTTGATTTTCTCTTCTGTTTTAGGTTCTCTCTTCGCGAACTTCTCTGTTGCCCATGAGTTTGAGCGCACCGTTCGTGATGATCGGGGAAATGATGAGCCAGATCGCCGCAAGCGCAATGAGCGAATAGACGATGATGGCGCCGATCGTACGGGGACCCGTGAAGATCATCGAAACGAGGTTGAAATTGAAAATGCCGTACAAACCCCAGTTCAACGCTCCCGTGAGCACGAGAATATAAGAGATCAAATTTGCAATGACCATTGTTTTTGCCTCCTATCCGCAGTTTGAGAATTCAAAGCCGTTTTATGCGTGTGAATTTTGCGAAGTTTCACAGGAAGTTCGAAAACGTTTTCTTTCAAAAGAAGGTGGGCAAAAAAGAAGCGCCCGGCGGCGATCGCCGCCGGGCGCACCCAAATCAAAATTTCAGATCATTCCTCTTTCTCGTCGGGACCCTTTTTGGTTCCCTTGCCGCCCTTGCCTTTCAGACTCTCAAGGTCGATCTCCTCGACCGTCTTTTCGGAGGGCTTCGCCACAAAGATGATGATGACGACAATGAGCAACGCCGCCGAAATCGAGAACAGAATGACGGAAGTCAGATTGTTTTCCAACCAATCGGGAGAATCGGGCAGCTGATCCACGCTGTTCTGCACGTCGATGACCTGGTAAGCGACTTCGCTATGCCCCGGGAGACGCGACTCGGTCACTTCGAGTTTCAGGAAATAGTAGGCCTTCTGCTGGGGCGTGAAAGTGAGCCCCTCGTCGGGCCGCCATTCATAGGCGTTGAACGTGCTGTTCCAGCGGTCCTCGTCCTCTTCGGTCACGCTGTCGTTGTACGGTTTGATGACCGTCATATAGCTCTTGAAACGTTCGAAATAGGTCGCGGGGTCGTCCACCATCGTGCTGTAACCGGGAATGCTGAGCTCCTTCGACGCCTCCTCCACGTTCATGCGGTAGAGGGTGTACTTGGTCTCATAGCCGTCCAGCCCGACGATCTCGAAATCGCTGAACGTGTAGCTCTGTCCGCTGTAACCGAGCGTCTGCGAACCGGGCTTTTCCACCTTCACGCCGCTGTAAGACGCTTCGAAATAGAATTCGGGGATCTCTTCGATCTCCCAAAGGTTGTCCGCCGTGACCTTCTGGAGCTTGTCCTCGTAATAATACACCATTGCATTGCCGACGGAATCCTCCGCAAGGACCTTAAAGACGTACTTCCCTTCCTCGGTGATCTCGAAGCGCAGCCCGTTGTAACGGAGCGCCGTCGAAGAGCTTGCGGTCGAATCGACCTCGTCGCTCTGCTTGCGGTAATAGATACTGAACCGCAGATTTCTGTAATCGGCATACTCGCTCTCGATGAGCCCGCGCAGCGAAGGGAGATAGAAATAGGAACCCTTGCCGGCGCTGAGATCGCGGCTCGCTTCATCAACCGCGTTCTGATATTCTTCCGCCCGCTGCGAAGCGAGATCTTCTTTGAGATTTGCGCGCGTGTCGGCGTCCGCCTTGATCCCGACGTACTCGGGCCCGCCTTGCAGACGGTCTACTTTGATATAGTCGAATGCGTTTTCGCCCTCGCCGCAGCTTGCGACCGCATTCTCTTCGGCATACCAGCTCAGATAGACATAGTTTTTCGCCGTCTCCTCTTCGCTCCTCTCCGTGCCGTCGTCGAGGCTGAAATAGATCGAAACGTACTGCTCTTCCTTTTCGGTCTGATCGCTCGTGGGCATGAAATAGGTGGATGTCGTGAGAGAATCGTAATCCTCGTCGGTGGGTTTGAGATAGGCGCCGCCCTCGTCCGTCTTGACCATGGCAAACTTTCTCGTGACGGTGACCGAATCGTCGCAGACGTCGATCGCTTCATAGGTGAGGCTCCAGGACTTGCCGAGCATGTAGGAGTGCACTCTCTCGTTGACGACGAGCGCAGCGGGGGCATTGTCCTCCACCCGATCGTCCGCGTTGAGCGCAAACGACTGCCCGTTCATCTCTTTGATGAGGATCCCGAGCTTTTCGCCGTCGCCCGTGACATCATCCGCGAGGAAAGTGATCGGGATCCGGGGTGTCGAGGACGCCGACGAGAGATATTCCATGAAATAGCCGCCGATGTTCGTGAGCTTGCCGATCCTCGTCTCGTTGATATAGACCGCAAACTCGCCGATACTGCAATCGTCCTCGCTGAATCTGAGCGCGACGTTGTTGCCGGGAAGCTCGATCGAGACGGGCTCCTCCGCTTTCCAGCCGTCCTTCTGCTCCGAAGCGTTCTGCACGGCAGCGGTGAGCGCCCCGTCCTCCCCTTTGTAGAAATGGATGGTGTTCTTTGAAGTCTCGTCCTTGCTGACGTTCTCCTCCGCGCTCTCGAACGACAGGGAGAAATGGGTGAAGTTCAACTCCACGAACTGAAAATCAAGGGAAAAATAATACAGTTTACCGCGGTTGTTCTTGCCGACGGTCTCGCTTGCGGCCTCCGGTGCGGCGGCATACCATTTGAGCGCCAGATCGCGCCGGTAATGGACTTTGCCGTTATCACTGAGTTCGAATTTCACGTATTTGCCGTCGCCCTCTTCTTCGGAGGCGACGATGCTGCCGCCGGTGCCCGCCGAGAACAGCGACGCGGGCCGGTAATCCGCCGCGTCGGCATGACGCACTTTATTCAGCGAGCCGATCGCCGCGCTCAGAACAAGCGCCAACAAGACCAAAAGCGCCGTCAGCGCATAAGAACGGAATTTTGTCTTTTTCATGTCCATGTATATCGCTCCGTTATGGGCATTGCGCCCATGATCATTTCCATTTTAACCAAATTTTCCCTTTTCGTCAAGCGTAATTTCGCGCTTTCGGGGAAAAAGAGAAAAAAAGGGCAAAAAAGCGGGGATCTTACGGTCTTACTGCCGCCGAAAGATCAAATTTTCTCCACGGCTGCTCCCCTTTGGGCGGTTCGCACAGAAACAGCAGCCGTTCCTTGGTGACGGGATGGGTGAAGGAGAGAGAATACGCCCACAGCGCGAGTTTCCCCTTCTGCGCCTTGTCGCCGCCGTAGCGGAGATCGCCGTAAACGGGGTGGGAGATCCCCGCCATCTGGACGCGGATCTGATGGCTCCTGCCCGTATGCAGTTTGACCTTCACAAGCGAAAGCCCCCCCTGTTTTTCGAGCGTCTCGTATTCGAGTTCCGCCGCCTTGGCGCCCTCCGTCCCCTGCGGACAGAGGTAGACCATGTTGTTGACGGTGTTCTTTTTGAGCCAGCCCGAGAGGGTGCCGCGCTCGGGAACGGGCGCGCCGCAGAGGACCGCGAGATATTTCTTCTCGAAATCGCCCGTGCGCATTTGCTCCGAAAGCCGTCCCGCCGCCTTGCTCGTCTTGGCAAAGACCATGACGCCGCCCGTGGGCCGGTCCAGCCGATGGACAAGCCCGAGATAGACGTTGCCCGGCTTTTTGTACGTCGTGCGGATATAATCTTTGAGAAGATCGAGAAGGTTCTTATCCCCGCTCTCGTCGGGACAGGAGGCAAGGTTCTGCGGCTTCATCACGACGAGGATATGGTTGTCCTCATGCAGGATGACAAATTCCTCCTCCCGCCTGTCCTCCCCTTTTAGGGGCGCCTCTTCCCGGGAAAGCTCCTCCCCCTGCAAAGGCTCTTCATTCTCTAACATAGATCCCTCCCGCTCCGCAAGGCAGCGCGATCCCCTCCTCCGTCGGAAGTCCGACCTCATAGGCTTCGACCGTTCCGCCGCGGGGCATCGTCAGTTTCAGAATATTTTCAAGCACCGTGGGCTGCAAGCCCGTCGTGTAACTGTTGATGAGAAAAAACAGCGGCTCCTCGCAAAGAAGAGAGGCGCAAAGCTTCACGAAGGGAAAGAGCTCGGTCTCGAGCTTCCACATCTCGCCGCTCGGCCCCCTGCCGTAGGAGGGCGGGTCCATGACGATCCCGTTGTAGCGATTGCCGCGGCGGATCTCCCGCAGTACGAACTTTTTGCAGTCGTCCACAAGATAGCGGATCCCGCTTTCGATCCCCGAGAGACGGGCATTTTCCCCCGCGCGCTCGACCATGCCTTTGGAGGCGTCCACATGGACGACTTCCGCCCCCGCCTTCGCCATGGCGACGGTCGCCCCGCCGGTGTAGGCGAACAAATTCATAATTTTCGGCTTTTTCCCCGCCGCGGCGGCGCGTCGGATGATCTCGCCGGTGCGTTCCCAATTCACCGCCTGTTCGGGAAAGAGCCCGGTGTGCTTGAAGCCCATCGGCTTGATCTTGAACCGGAGGTCCCGATAGGAGATCTCCCAGCTTTCGGGCAGCAGCTTTTTGAATTCCCAGGCGCCGCCCCCTTTTTCGCTGCGGCGATAGACCGCCGAAAGCTGCGGATAGGAAAAAAGGTCGAACTGCGCCTCCCAGATGACCTGCGGATCGGGACGGAGGAGGACGGTCTTTCCCCACCGTTCGAGCTTGTACCCGCCGCCCGTCGCGATCACCGAAAAATCCTTCCAATCCTCCGCGAGTTTTATCATAGACGATATTATACCCGATCCAAGACCTTTTGTAAAGTAATTTTAGGCGGCGGAACGAAAAAGGGCGCGCCGCCCGAGCAAACGGGCGGCGCGCCGACAAAGCCGAAAGGATCATTCCGAGAAAAAATCCTCTCGTTTCAGCCCTTTTCGGAGCTTTTCGACCGCTTTTTTCTCGATCCGCGAGACATAGGAGCGGGAGATCCCGAGTTTTGCGGCGACCTCGCGCTGGCAAAGGGGCGCCCCGCCCTTTAAGGCGTAGCGCATGCAGATGATCTCCGTCTCACGCTCGGAAAGGAGCTCTTGGATGGCCCGGATGAACTTCTCCTGCATGAGGCTCTGTTCGACGGTGCCGAACACTTTGTCCTCTTTTTCGAACAGAAGATCCATGAGGGTGAGCTCGTTTCCGTCCTTGTCGGTGCCGACGGGATCGGAGAGGGAGACGTTGTTTTTATGCTTCTTGCCCGCGCGAATGAGCATGAGGATCTCGTTTTCAATGCAGCGGGCGGTGTAAGTTGCCAGCCGCGTGCCGTGTCCCGACTCATAGGTGTTGATCGCCTTGATGAGCCCGATACTGCCCACCGAGATCATGTCGTCGGTCTCGGCGGCGCCGCTGTATTTTTTGACGACATGCGCCACGAGCCGCATGTTGTGGCGGATGAGTTTGTCTTTCGCGCTCTTGTCTCCCGCCTTCGCAAGCGCGAGATATTTCTTCTCCTCTTCCTCGCTGAGCGGCTTGGGATAGCAGCTCCCGTCCGACAAACTTCCCGTGAAAAAAAACAGCCGGCAAAGCACGGCATAGAACATTTCCAGCATATCAAACCTCCGCTCCATCGCTCCGTTTTCATTATATGCGGAAACGTTCCCGTGAAATTTTCCTTTTCCGAAAAAAATCCGCGGGGAACTCTTCCCCGCGGAGAACAATTCAAACTTTGAAGGAGCGGATCTTCCCGCCGCCCTCTGCCGCCCGCCGAAAAATTCAGGAATTGACGGCGTCGAGATACTCGTCGAACGTGAGATTTTTGTCGAACACCTTGGTCTTGTCGAGCACGATGATCCGGTTGCAGACGGTGTTCATGAGCTCCTGATCGTGCGAGGTCAGAAGCAGGCACCCCTTGAAGGCGGTGAGCCCGTTGTTGAGCGAAGTGATGGACTCGAGGTCGAGATGGTTGGTCGGCTCATCCAGAATGAGGAAATTCCCCCCTTCGAGCATCATTTTGGCGAGCATACAGCGCACCTTCTCCCCGCCCGAGAGCACCTTCGCCTCTTTGAGCGCCTCCTCGCCCGAGAAGAGCATTCTCCCCAGCCAGCCGCGGAGATATTCCTCGTAGTGGTCCTTGCTGAACTGCGAGAGCCATTCGACGAGGGTAAGGCCGCAGCCGTCGAAAAATTCGCCGTTGTCGAGCGGATCATAGCTGAATTGAATGGTCTTGCCCCACTTGACCGTGCCCGCGTCCGCCTCTTCCCTGCCCGCGAGGATATCGTAGAGCATGGTGATCGAAGTGGATTTGTCGCACAAAATGCCGATCTTGTCCCCCTTCTGGACGGTAAAGGAGAGGTTTTCGAAATAGCCCTTCTTCGTGAGATTTTCGACGGACAAGATGTCGTTGCCGATCTCGCGCTCGTATTTGAATTCGATGAACGGATATTTGCGGAGGGAGGGCTTGAAGTCGGAGATCGTGAGCTTTTCGAGCTCCTTTTTCCGGCTCGTCGCCTGCCGGGATTTGCTGGCGTTCGCCGCAAAACGGGCGATGAACTCTTTGAGTTCCGCCGCGCGCTGTTCCGCCTTCTTGTTGGCGTCCCGCTGCTGGCGCGCCATGAGCTGGGAGGTCTGATACCAGAAATCATAGTTGCCGAGATACAAATTGATCTTCCCGAAGTCGACGTCGCAGATATGGGTACAGACTTTATTGAGGAAATGTCGGTTGTGCGAGACGATAATGATCGTGTTCTCGAAGTCGAGCAGATAGTTTTCGAGCCAGCGCACCGTCTTTAAGTCGAGATTGTTGGTGGGCTCGTCCAAAAGAAGGACGTCGGGATTCCCGAAGAGCGCCTGCGCGAGCAGGACGCGAACCTTCTGCTTGGCGTCCATCTCCCCCATGAGGCGGGAATGGAATTCGGGGGGAATATCGAGTTCGTTCAGAAGGGTCTCGGCTTCGCTCTCCGCTTCCCAGCCGCCGAGCTCGGAAAACTCGCTCTCAAGCTCGGAGGCGCGCACGCCGTCCTCCTCCGAGAAATCGGCATGGGCATAGAGGGCGTCCTTTTCGTCCATGATCTCGACGAGCCGTCTGTGCCCGAGCATGACCGTTCTCAAAACGGTCTCCCCGTCGTATTTGTTCTGGTTCTGGGCGAGCACGCTCATGCGCTCGTTCTTGCCGAGCGTGACGTCCCCCTTGTTCGGTTCGATCTCGCCCGAAAGGATCTTGAGGAAGGTACTCTTCCCCGCGCCGTTCGCCCCGATGATCCCGTAGCAGTTGCCGCTTGTAAATTTGAGATTGACGTCCTCGAAGAGCTTTTTGCTCCCGTATTGCAAACTGACGCCGTTGACTTGTAACATAATGGAAGGTCCTCCGAAGGATTTCGAAAAAAAGCGGCGGCAAAACCGCCGTACTTTCCGAGTATAGCATATCTTCCCGGAAAAGACAAGCTCTTTTGCGGGCAAAACGAGGATTCTCCCCTTCCCGGGGGGCCCTTCCGCGTCCTGGCCTCGGTCGGCTCGGCTTTCGAGAAATTTCCGGGCCGCGAAATGCTCAGCCTTCGAAAAATTTCCGGGCCGCAAACAGCTCAGCCTTCGATGAGTTTCCGGATCGCGCCGCAGTTGCGCACGCCGAGCTCATAGCCTTTGTCGTAGGCGAATTGAAGATTCTTGACCGAATACTGGTCCATGGCGCCGAGTTCCGGTTCCAGGAAAAGATCGACATAGCGCATTCTCGCGCGGCGTTTGTTCATGGTCGTGTGGGTGTCCATGATGTCGATGACGCGAAGCAGGGTGTTGATGAGCTGGCCCGAAGGCTCCCGCTGTTCGGTGAGATCGCCCAAAACGTCCACGGCGACGATCGCTTCCGCGCCCATCTTTTTGAGCTCCTTGGTGGGGACGCGTTCCAAGATCCCGCCGTCCACGAGCATTTTATATCCGCCGAACTCGGCGGGCGTAAACGCGCCCGGAATGGAGCTCGAGGCGATCGCGGCGTCGAGCACGTTCCCCTCGGAGAGGACGACCGTCTCTCCCGTTTCAAGGTCGGTCGCCACGCACTGGAAGGGGATATTCAGGTCGGCGAAGGTCTTTTCGCCGATGAGCTCCGCCATCCGCCGCCGCGCCTTGTTGAGCCTCATGAGCCCGTTCTTGCGGAACGGGGCGATGTTGAGGGAGACAAGATCGGTAAGATTCAGCCCCAAGACCGCCTCCTTCATCTGCTGCGGGGACGCGCCGCCGCAATAGCATGCCCCGACGATCGCCCCCATCGAGCAGCCCGTGACGAGATCGGGACGGAGCCCCGATTCCTCGAGCGCCTGCAAAAAGCCGATATGCGCCACCCCGCGCGAACCGCCCGAGCCGAGGGCAAGTCCGAATTTTTTGCTCATATTTCACTCCTCCGTTTCGTAAAATTTAATATGTCGGACGTACGTTCTTCCCCGCCGGAGCGGAGAAAAAAATTTTTCCGCACGTTTTTTCCCGCGCTTGCGTTTTTTCTTGCGCTGTTTGCCGCCGCGCTCTTTCTGACCGATCCCGAAACGTTCGCCGAAAGCATTCTGGACGGGATCAGTCTCTGGGCGGTCTGCGTACTGCCCGCAGCCTTCCCCTTCCTCTTTCTGACGGCGCTTATCACGGCGCTGCCGCCCTTTGCCGCCTTTTCGAGAAAGATCTCTCCCCTTGCGGAAAAGCTCTTCCGCGTCTCGGGCGCCGGGGCGGGCGCCGCCCTCCTTTCCTCCGTTTCGGGCTATCCCGTCGGCGCAAAACTCTTTCTCGATCTTCAATCGGGCGGAAAGATCCGCAAAGAGGAGACCCTCCGCCTTGCCTGTCTTGTGACGACCTCCGGCCCCCCCTTCCTCGTCGGGACGGTGGGCGCGATGATGTTCCAAAGCGCCGCGCTCGGCTGGGTCCTGCTGTTTTCCCACCTTGCAGGGGTCTGGCTGGTCTGCTTTGCGATGCGTTTCTTCGCAAAGCCCGCACCAGGCGCGCCTCCCTTGCCAAAGCCCGCCGATCCCAATCTCCTCTACGACAGTCTCTGGAACGCCGTCGTCTCCGTCCTCTGTGTGGGCGGGTTCATCGCCCTCTTCACCTGCTTCGGCGAAATGCTCGCCTCGCTGGGGCTCTTCCGGCTTCTCGGCGGGAGCGTCTATGCCGAGGGGATCGTCCGCGGCCTTCTCGAAATGACGACGGGCTGCAACGTCCTCTGCGGAGATCCCGCACCCCTTGCCGCGGCGCTCTCCTGCGCGCTCGTCACCTTCGGGGGACTTTGCGTCCTCTGCCAGGAGATCGCCTATCTCTCCCGCGCGGGCGTTCCGACGCTGCCCTTCCTCGGCGTAAAATTTTTGCAGGCGCTCGTCGCCTTTGCGATCTGCTACCCGCTCGCCTGTCTCGTACTATAACTCAGCGGCTTTTCCGGAGTTTTTCCCGGAGCATGCGCGCAACTTCCGGCGGAACGTAGCCGTCGAACGGCTTTTGGAAGGCGATACAGTTCTTGACGAGCGTGGAACTGATGTGCAGATCCTTCTGTTCGGCGGGGAAATAGAGGGTGATCATCTCCTCGTCGAAATCGCGGCTTGCAAAAAAGTCGTTGTTCTCGTATTCGAAGTCGGCGGCGTTCCGGATCCCCCGCACATAGAACGGGGTGCCCTCCGCCTTCAACAGATCCACGACGGCGCCGTTCCAGATCACGACCCTCACCCGCGGCTCGGCGGAATAGACCGCTCGGATCATCTCGGCGCGCTCTTCCGCCGAAAACAGGCAGCTCTTTCGGGGGTTCTCCGAGACGGCGACGATGACCTCGTCAAAGAGCGCCAAGGATTTTTTGACTGTGTCGCAATGTCCGACCGTGAACGGGTCGAATGTGCCCGCAAAAACGCATTTTTTCAATTTGTTTGCTCCTTTTCCGTAAAATAAACGATCGTTCTGCCGTATTTTCGCACGTCGGCAAACCGCCAGCCCGAAATCGGGGTCTCCTCCCGCTCGCTCTCATGAATGAGAAGCCCCCCCTTTGCCAGCAAATCTCCCGCGCTCAGAAGGCGCAGGATCTCTTCGAGAAAGTCCTCCTTGTAGGGCGGGTCGGAGAAGATCAGATCGAACGGACCCCTCGCGCGCAGCAGACAGGATTTGAAATCGAGATTCATGAATGAGGTGGGCTCGTCCACCCGGACGAGATTTTTTTTGGTGAGCGCAAGGCTCTCCTTGGAGAGATCGTTGAACATGACCTCTTTCGCCCCGCGCGAAAGGCACTCGATCCCCAGCGCGCCGCTGCCGCAAAAAAGATCGAGCACGCGCGCCCCGCCGATCCTTCCGGACAGGATGGAAAAGACGGACTCCTTCACCCGGTCGGCGGTGGGGCGGATCGTATCCCCCCGGAACGTGCCCAGCACCTTCCCGCGGTATTTCCCGGCGATGATCCTCATCTTTGTTCTTCTCCAAAATGCCCTTGCAGCCGGCCTTGTGGGAAACAGAACACGCCGCGCTCGGTGACAAGGGCGTCGAGCCGCATGTCGGTATCCTCGCGGGGGAGCCTGTCCGTGCGCTGCCCTTCATAGCAGAGCCCGACCCGCAAGATCTCTGGATGGGCGGAAAAATAGCGGTCGTAATAGCCGCCGCCGTAGCCGAGACGGTAGCCCTCTTCGTCGGCGGCGAGCAAGGGGGTAAAGGCGACGGCGCAGGTAAGTTCCTCCTCTCCCGCGGGCTCGGGAATGTCGAATGCTCCCTTTTCGAGAATGCCTTCGAGGGGAACGGAGCGCATTTCTTTGCCGAACAAGCGCGGCGCACACACCGTTTTTCCCCGTTTTTTCAGCTCTGCGATGAGTTTTTCCGTCCCCGTCTCCGAACTGATCGACAGATAGACGAAAAAGCTCGGAAAATCTCCGAACGCAGCGAGGGCGAGCCGCGCGATCGTCTCGTCCTTTTTTTCATCTTTCAGTTGTTTGCGAAGGGCGCGGAAGCGGCTCCTTGCCCCGGCTTTGTCACACATAGATCTTCTCCGCTCTTTTTCCGATATTGACGAGCGCCTCGTAGACGATCGTCCCGTGTTTTTTCGCAAACTCCGCCGCGTCGGAAAGGATGAGCCTTCTTGCCCCGAAGGGCGCCCTTCCCCTCTTCACGAACGCGTCCATGCAGAGCGCGTTTTCGTTGCCGATCTTGCCGCTCCGCGGAAATCCGTCGCCGTAGCCGAGACGGACCGCGGAAAGATTCTGATATCTTCTGCCCGCGGCATGGTAGCAGACCCCTCCGCCCGTAAAGACGCCGCTCTGCGAGATCGCCGCATACAGCTTCATCGCGGGCCGCACCGCAAGTTTTCCCTCAAACCCTTCCGGCAGATATCCGTACAGCGCAATGCCGCAGCGCACCGCGTCGAAATTGTACTTGCTCCCCGCAAGAATGCCGCCCGTTGCCGACAAATGCCGCACCGCCGCCGGGAAATACGATTGGACGATCCCGGAGGCCGCCGAAAACAGGCGGAACTGCTCCTCCCGCGCGGCCTCGTTCTCGGGCGCGTAAAAATGGGAGAACACCCCCGTGAAAAGAACGCCTGCCTCCGCCGCCTCGCGGCAGATCGCGCCCGTCCGTTCGGGTCGCACCCCGTAGCGGTTCATGCCCGTGTTGATCTTGAGCTGCGCCGTTGGCGAAAAGCCAAACCGTTCCGCCGCCCGCTCCAAAAGCCGGAGCGCGGCGAGCGAAGTCACCGACGGGGTGAGCCCATACGCCGAGGCGGAGAGCGCCTCCTCCTCGTGAAGGCAGGGGGTGAGGATCAGGATCTCCTTCGTGATCCCCGCGACCCGGAGCGCCGCGCCCTCTTTGACCGTCGCGACCGCAAACCCGCGGACCATGGGCTCGAGCAGAAGGGCGATCTTCTCCGCGCCGTGCCCGTAGGCGTCGTCCTTGACGACCGCATAGAGCTCCGTCTTTGCCCGTTCTTTAACGAGCGCCGTGTTGCGCAAAATGGTATTCAGCGAAATGACCGCAAGCGTACTTTGCATCTATCCATTTTACGCCGCGGCGCCGCGCAAAGTTCCGCCAACGCGCTTTCTTTCCTTATTCTTTATAGATGAACCGGTGGCAATGCTCGCATTCCACGACGCCGCCGCCCGAAAGTTTTCCCTGCTGAGCGATCGCGAAGTCCATGCCGCAGATACAGCGCCCGTTTGTGAGCGGCGCGACGACGGGAAAGATCCGCTCGCGGCGCTTGGCAAGATAGCGCGTGAGGATCTCGGGCGGGATGTTCGAGCCGATCTTTTCGAGCTCCTCGGTGATCTTTTTGACTTCCTCGGCGCGCGCGTTCTTGACCGTTTTGAACTTCTCGTTGTACTCCTTGTACTGTTTCTGCATGGCGATCGTCTGCTTTTTCATCTTTTTATATTCCTCGACCGCCGCCTCGATGTCCGCCGTGAGCTTGACAAGCTCCCCTTTGAGGGAGCGGAGACGGTCGGCAAGCGACTGCACGCTCTTTTTGTAAAAGGCGATGTCCCCGCCGCTTTCCACCATTTCGTCGAGGTCGGCATATTCCGAGATCGTCTTGTCGATCTCCTCGAACTCCTCGGTGAGTTTTTCCGAAAGCTCCCGGAGGGCTTGGGCGCGCTTGTCCTGCGCCTCGAGTTTTTCCCCCGCCGCCTCCATGAATTTTTTCGCCTGCAAGTATTTCTTTCTCTCCTCGCTCGAAGAGACTTCCTGTTCGATCTTCAGAAGCTCTCCGTCCACTCTCTGGTATTCCAATAATTCCTGCGAAATAGGCATATCTTTTACTCCTTCCATGAAATTTTCTTTACAGCAGATCTTCGTCAGCAAAGAGCGAGCAGGGAACTTCCAGCCGCTCCTTCATTGTTTCGTAAAACGTGCGGAACCCGTAAAATTCCGCGGCGTAATGGGTGAGCAGAAGGACGTTGAGCCCCCGCTCCCGCGCCGCCGCGAGAAGGTGGTGCTTTCCGTCCGAGGAGACGACGGTGTCCGCCCCCTTTTCCAGCGCGAAGGAAAGCGCCCGCTCGTCCAGCCCCGCGCCGCAGAAGCTCGCAACGCGCCGCACCGTTCTGTTTCCGTAAAGGACGATCCGCTTGCTTTGGAACGTCTCCTCCGCGCCCGCGGCAAATTCCTCCGCCGGGGTCGGAGCAATCTCGAACACCCGTCCGTATCCGCCGCCCGTCAACTCGTCCATGACAAAAAGCGGCTCCTTTCCGCCGAGCCCCTGCATGAGTCGCTCGTCGATCCCCCCCTTCGCCGCGTCCAGATTGAGATGAGCCGAAAGAACGGAGATCCCCGCCCGGAGGCAGAGCAAAAGGCCGGGGCATTTCGTTTCGCTCAGCGCGGACAGCGGAGCGTAAATGGCGGGATGATGGGTGAAGATGCAGTTTGCGCCGATCCGCTTGGCCTCCTCCGCCGCTTTTCGGGAAAGATCGAGCGCAAACAGAACGCCGAGGACCTCTTCCCCGCTGTCGGCGATCACGCCGCTGTTGTCGAAGTGGGAGAACTTCGCGCAATATTCCCGCGAGAGGGAGAACGGCGCAAGCTCATCCGCGATCTCGTAAACGGTTTTCAGTTTCATACAGAACCTCTTCGAGGGCGTCCCGCCGCTTTTTCAGCTCGTCTCGGCTGGTTTCGCTCAGGTCGCGCTCCAGATAACTTAAAATTTTTTGTTTTTCTGCCTTCAATTTCCGGTAAAAGGGCTCTTGGGGCGAGGCAAGGTTGTCCCTGCCCCACAGGATCTCCCGCTCGGTATACCTCCTCCCGCCTCTGCTCTCCCCCTTGATGAGATCGTAAAAGTATCCCGTCCCGAAGGTGTCGTCCCGTTCGATCTTCGCCCCCTTCGCCGAAAGATAGGCGCGCAGTTTTTCGGGATTTTTCATGGGCTGGAAGAGAAATTTCTGCGGCAGATAGCCCTCCTCGAGGATCCGGACGATCTCCTCCCCGCCGAGCCCCGCGATCAAGAGAAGATCGCACCGCTCGGGGAGCCCCTTCATGCCGTCCGCGACGACGGGAAAGCACCGCCCTCGCGCGATCTCGTCTTTTAGGAGAAGTTCCGCCTTTTTGAGGCTCTTGGCACTGACGTCCGAGATATAGGCGCGCTCGCAGAGCCCCCTTTCGAGCATATATTTCGCCATGTAGCCGTGATCGCAGCCGACGTCCGCAAAGACGCGCGCTTCGGAAAGTTCCGAGCAGATGGTCTCGATCCGTCCCGCCATCAGTCGAGGAAATCCTTGAGCTTCTTGCTGCGGGAGGGATGGCGGAGCTTTCGGAGCGCCTTCGCCTCGATCTGGCGGATACGTTCCCGCGTGACGTTGAACTCCCTGCCGACCTCCTCGAGGGTGCGCGGCTTGCCGTCGTCGATCCCGTAGCGGAGACGCAGCACCTTTTCCTCGCGCGGGGTGAGGGTGTCGAGCACGCCGAGAAGCTGTTCCTTGAGCATGATGAACGCGACAGAATCGCCGGGGGTCTGCGTCTTGTCGTCCTCGATGAAGTCGCCGAGGTGGGAGTCCTCCTCCTCGCCGATGGGCGTCTCGAGGGAAACGGGGTCCTGGGCGATCTTCTGGATCTCGCGGACGCGCGCGACGTCGAGTTCCATCGCCTCGGCGATCTCCTCGGGCGTCGGCTCCCTGCCGTTCTCCTGAAGGAGCATGCGCGACACGCGCGTCAGACGGTTGATCGTCTCCACCATGTGCACGGGGATCCGGATGGTCCGCGCCTGATCGGCGATCGCGCGGGTGATGGATTGGCGGATCCACCAGGTCGCATAGGTGGAGAACTTGAAGCCCTTCTGGTAGTCGAATTTTTCGACCGCCTTCATGAGTCCCAGATTGCCCTCCTGGATGAGATCGAGAAAGAGCATGCCCCTGCCGACGTACCGCTTGGCGATGGAGACGACAAGGCGCAGGTTGGCCTCGGAAAGTTTCTTTTTCGCCTCCTCGTCGCCCGCCTGCATCTTGCGCGCGAGCTCGATCTCGTCGTCCGTCGAAAGAAGGGGCACCCGTCCGATGTCTTTGAGATACATTTTTACGGGATCGTCGAGCCCGATATCGGAGAGCGCCTGTTCGAAGAGCTCCCTGTCGCGCTCGTCCTCGTCGAAGATCGAAACGCCAAGCTCGGGCAGACGCTTATAGACCTCCTCGATCTGCGCGGGGCTCAGATCGTACCGCTCGAGATGGTCGATCAGCGTATTCGTCGAAACGCTCCCCTTCATCTTATAGGGCTCTGCGATCGACTCGATGATCTCGCTTAACTGCTGTTCGGTGATTTCCATTTCCTTACCTCTTCTTATATTTCCTCTGTTTTATCATCAGTTCGTTGAGGAGCCGGAGGATCTCCTTCTTTTCCTCCTCCGTTTCCGCCGCCTCATAGGCGGCTTTGCAGCTCTCGATCCGCTCGGCAAGATCGCGCCGGTCGAGCTTTTTAAGGCAATCCCGGAAGTATTGCTCGGCATTTTCGCCGTCCAGCCCGTCCCCCGAGTCCAGATCGAGCACTTCGGAAAGTTCCGCGCCCTCATGCACCGCGTCAAAGACGCCTCCCGCGCGCACCTTCCCCTTTGTGAGCCGTTCGCTCAGGATATATTCCGCGATCTTCGAGAGCGTCTCGTCGCGGAATTCGATCCGCTCAAGGGCGCAGTCCGCGGCATAGGGCTTGTTGAAAAGGCAGGCGGCGAGCACGAACCGCTCCGCCTTTCTCTCCCCGTCCCCATCCTCGCGCGGCGGACGGGACGGCGGCGCCAAAGGCGCCGGGGCTGCCGCCCCGTCCGCCGCGCTGTCAAGATCGCGCTGCAGCGCCGTCAGACTCACGCCCGTCTCCGCCGAAAGTTTCCTCAAAAGTTCCTCCCGCTCCGAAGCGCTCTCCGCCTCGCGCACGATCGGGATCGCCTCTTTGAGATATTCCCGCTTTTCATCGGTCTTGCCAAGGTCGAATTTCCCCTTCGCGGCATGGATCCGAAAATCAATGAGCGGCATCGCGGCGTCCAAACATGCCCGGTATCCCGCCGCGCCGCGTTCCCGGATCACGTCGTCGGGGTCCATCCCGTCGGGAAGGGGCACGACGCGCACCTTCAATCCCTCTTGTCCCAAAATCTCGAGCCCCCTCAAATTCGCCTTCTGCCCCGCGAAGTCGCCATCGTAACTGATCAACACGTTGTCGCAATACCGTTTGCAGAGCCGCGCCTGTTCCTTGGTGAGCGACGTACCCATGCTGGCGACGATGTTCCGGAAGCCCGCCTGATAGAGCGAGATCGCGTCCATATATCCCTCGACAATGATGAGCGAGGAGATCCCCTCCGTGCGGCGCAGCCGTTTGACGAGATTGAGATTGAAAAGATTTTTGCTCTTGTCGAACAATTCGGTATCGCGGGTGTTCTTGTATTTCGCCCGATCGGATTTCTGCAAAAGCCTGCCGCCGAAGGCGATGACCTCGTCCAGACTGTCGATGATGGGGATGATGAGTCGGCCGCCCTGCGCGTCGATGATCCTCCCGTCCGAAGTGCGCGCGCAGACGCCGCTGTCCGTCATCTCCTCCGCCGTATAGCCCTTCCCGCGCAAAAAGCGGGGGAGCGAAATATAGTCCGTCGAAGCGCCCAGCCCGAATTTCCGGACCGTCGCGGGCAAGATCTTCCGTTTCGAAAGGTATTCGAGATGTTCCTCCGCCTTGCCCGAATAGAGGTTGTCCCGATAAAAGCGCGCCGAATCGAGCAAGAGCGCCAAGAGCCTCTCCTTTTTCTGTTTGCGACGCTGGGTCTCCTCCTGCGCGCGGGCGTCCCGAATGGGGACCTCCATCCCCGCGCGGGTGGCAAGGATCTGCACCGCTTGGTTGAAATCGACGTTCTCGTACTCCTTGACGAAGCCGATGACGTCGCCCGAAGCGCCGCAGCCGAAGCAATGGTAATACTTGTCCGCTGCGTTCACGACAAACGAGGGAGTCTTTTCATGGTGGAACGGGCAGCATGCCCAATAATTATACCCCCGTCTGTCCAATTTTATATAGGAGCCGATCACATCCACCAGATCGCTTCTCTCTTTAAGCTCGGCAAGAAAGGCGGAAAAGTCGTCGTTCATACGCTGCCCTCCCGCGGCACGTAGAGCTTGCGGAAAATGTTGATGGCATATTTGTCGGTCATCGAAGAGAGATAATCGCAGACGGCGCGGTCAACCCCCTCCGTCTCCGCGATGTTCTGGTACAGCCTGGGAAGTTCCTCCCTGCGCCGGGTGAAATAGCCGTAAAGCTCCCCGAGCATTCGCTCCGCGCTCTCCTGGATGAGCTTGTTCGCGCGCTCATAGACATGCTCGAACATGAATGTGCGGAGCTCGTCGAGCGCCTCCCTCTTTTCTTCGGACATGCGCACGAAGGGCTTGCCGTTCGATTCGGCATAGATGTCGAGGATTGCCGTGTTGATACGCTGCGACGTGTCCTTGCCGAACACCTTGATCGCGCGCTTGGGAAGATCCCGTTCATCGAGCAGCTTCGCGCGGACGGCGTCCTCGATGTCGTGGTTTATGTAGGCGATCCGGTCGGCAAGGGAGACGGCGGCGCCTTCGAGGGTCGCGGGCTTTCTGCTCTTGG
Source organism: uncultured Clostridia bacterium (assembly GCA_947630115.1). Lineage (GTDB taxonomy): Bacteria > Bacillota > Clostridia > Christensenellales > Borkfalkiaceae > Gallimonas. The sequence goes on along the minus strand of CANRGG010000001.1, from coordinate 44,651 downwards.
GATGGTTGAGGATCCCGTCCCGCACCTCGAGGGTGAGGTTCAGCCCCCGCCCGTCTTTTTCGAGCTTGTCCACGACGCGCAGGCTCTGTTCGTTGTGGCGAAAGCCGCACGGCGCGAGATTGCTCAACACCCGCTCGCCGACATGCCCGAACGGCGTGTGCCCGAGGTCATGCCCGAGCGCGATCGCCTCGGCGAGGTCCTCGTTGAGAGACAGGCACCGGGCAAGGGAACGGGCGATCTGGGAAACGTCGAGGGTGTGGGTGAGCCGCGACATGTAATGGTCGCCGTCAGGCGCGAAAAAGACCTGCGTCTTGTTTTTCAGCCGCAGAAAAGATTTGGAATAGATAATGCGGTCCCGGTCGCGCTGGAAGTCGGTGCGCATGGAACAGGGAGCCTCCTCCCTTTGCCTGCCCGCGCTCTCTTCCGATCTCTTTGCATAGGGCGACAGGTACGCCGCTTCGCGCTCATACGTCTTTTCTTTCATACCTTTACTTATTTCGACGAAAGCAACCAAAACTCCTCTTTTTTTCAAAAATTTTTTCAAAATTGTTTTTTCTGCCAAAAAATTGAAATGGAACAAAAATCTGTTTTTTACGAAGAATTATAAAAAATTCGAATATTTTTCTGTATTATGTCAGGCATAGTAATTACTATGTCTGACATAATACTATGCAAAATGCCGAAAAACAAAAGAAAAACCCGATTTTTTCGGGTCTTTTCGAAATCTTTATGGATTTTAGGAGATTTCGTCGTTTTTCAGCAATACCATCCCCCATTGATGCCGATATCCTGTCCGGTGATATATTTTTGCCTTGAAAGGAAGAAAATCAGCTCGGCGACCTCTTCTGCGGTGCCGAACCTGCCCAAAGGGATCTCTTCGCAAAGCTGTTCCCTCTCCTCGGGGGAAAGGTTTGCGTTCATCACGGTGTCGATCGCCCCGGGAGAGACGCTGTTTACGGTGATCTTTGCGGGGGCTAGCTCTTTTGCAAGCGCCTTGGTGAAGGCAATGAGCGCCCCTTTCGTGGCGGAATACGCGCTTTCGCAGCTCCCGCCCGTCTGCCCCCAAACGGAGGCGACGTTGACGATCGCTCCCCCCTTTCGAAGCATCTTTTTGACGGCGTACTTTGTGCAGAGGAACGCGCCGCCCGCGTTCACCGCCATCTGGCGCTCCCAAGCGGAGAGCGAAACGTCCTGCACCTGTCCCGACAGGCAGATCCCCGCATTGTTGACGAGCGCGTCGAGCGCAGGCAACCCTTCGAAGAGTTCTTTCACCGCCGTCTCGTCCGAAACGTCGGCGCGGACAAAGCGAACGCCTTTTAGAAGCGCCTTGGCGCGTTCCGCTGCCGCCTCATCCTTCGACCAGGTCGCAACGACCTCGTCTCCTCCGCGAAGAAATCTCTCGCAGGCCGCCAACCCGATCCCGCGCGTGCCGCCCGTGATCAAAACCTTCATATCTCCTCCTTGTAAAGCGACGCAACTCTTTTCGCCGCCTCTTCGATCGTCATTCCGTCCGTGTCCAAGATCTCGTCCGCCGCGTCCTCATAAGATCGCTCGCGGACGCGCCGCAGCTCCTCGATTTTGCCTCGCAGCTTTTCCTCCGTGTCCGCGCCCGCAAGCAGGGGACGCCCGCCGCCGCGAAGTAGCCGCCGCAGCAACGTCTCCGTCCCGGCACGGAGATAGACAATCTTCCCGTGCGCTTTGAGCAGGGAAACGTTCTCACCATCGAGCGCCGTACCGCCGCCCGTCGCGATCACCATGCCGTCTTGTTCCGAAAGGGTGCGGACCGCCTCTCTTTCGAAGGCGCGAAAGCCCTCCTCGCCTGCGCGGCGGAAGATCTCGGGGATCTCTCCGTGACGCGCCTCGATCAGGCGGTCGGTGTCCGCAAAGGTTCTACCCAACTCCTCCGCGGTTTTCAGCCCGACGCTCGTCTTGCCCGCGCCCGGCATTCCGATAAGCACGAGATTCATAAAAAGAAGCTCTCGAGTGCAAGCAGATATCCGCGTTTGCCGAGCCCGACGATCATTCCCTTGCAGACCTCGCTCAAAACCGACTTTCTTCGGAACTCTTCGCGCGCGAAAAGATTGCTCATATGCACCTCGACGACGGGGACCGCGGTCGAAGCGATCGCGTCGCGCAGGGCGTAGGAATAGTGCGCATAGGCGCCGGGATTGAGGACGATCCCGTCGTAATCCTTCGCCCGGCCGATCTTCGCACAGAGCTCGCCCTCGAGATCGGATTGGAAGAACTCCGTCTCGTGCCCGTGCGCCTTTGCAAAGGCGCGGATCTCTTCGTTGATCTCCTCGAGGGTCTCCGAGCCGTAGATCTCCGGTTCGCGCAGCCCCGTAAGCGCCAGATTCACCCCATTCACAATCAAAAATTTCATTGGTTCACCTCTTCGGTTTTTTTCTTGATCCGGACCGCTTCGGAAAGATCCGGCTCTCTGTTCAAAAAAATACAGTCTGCAAGATATGCCTGGAAAAAGAGCATTCCCGCCCCGTTGAGGATCTTCGCGCCATGCCTTTGCGCCTCGTTCAGAAAGGCGGAACGCACCGGCGCATAGATGAGATCAATCGCGGCCTCGCAGCCGTCCAAAAATTCTCCGCCGAAGGGACGCTCCCCCCAAGGCGTACGGACCGAAGGAAGAAATCCCTCGCTTTCATGCATTCCGACGCCCGTGCAGTTCACGATGAGCGCGAACGGTTCCCGCTCGAGCCGGTCCAGCGGCCGGAAGCCCCCGATCGTCTCGTAAACTTCCCGAAGGCGGGCGGGGTCCTTTTCATAGACGGAGACCTCGGCGCCGCCCGCTTGAAGCGCCCGAATGCAGCTTCTGCCCGCGCCGCCCGCGCCCAAAACGAGCGCGCGCTTACCGGAAAGCACGATCCCCTCCGCCGAGAGCGCCGCCGAAAAGCCGCCGCAGTCGGTATTGTAGCCGATCCGGCCCTCGCAGAGCACGGTGTTCACCGAAAGAAGCGCCGCGGCCGCCCCGTCAAGACGGGTGAGAAAGGGCAAAATCGTCCGTTTATAGGGCATCGTCACATTGAAGCCGTCAAACCTCTCAAAGAGCTCCGCCGCGCTGCGCCCGAAGTCCGCTTCGGGAACGGAGAGGTTCTCATAGCGGCATTCCGCGCCCAGCTCTTTCAGGATCGAACGGTGCAGCGAAGGGCTCGGCGATCGGGAGACCTCTCTTCCGATCAAGGCGAGCCGCAAAAATTTTTTTTCGTCCGCCATCATCGCGCTGCCGCCTCCCGCACCGCCTGCCGATATTCCTCGAAGGGAAGAGGGAGCGGCTCGAAGCGTCCCAAACCGGTCGGGACGATCGGGACGATCTTACCTGCTCGATTCTTCTTGTCCCGCAAAGCGGCTGCCAGCGAAAGATCGGCGATCCGTCGCAGCTTTCCGCCGCCGAGCGCCGAAAGACAGAGCGATTCGAGCCGCAGCAGAAAGGGCTCGTCGCAGGAGAGATATTTCCGCGCGAGCCGCGACTCAAGCGCAAGTCCCATGAGGACGCACTCGCCGTGGCGATAGGCGCGCTCCGCCTCGATCGCATGCGCCGTCGTGTGCCCCAAATTGAGCGCCGCGCGCGCCCCTGTCTTTTCAAAGGGATCCTGCCGGACGACGGAGGCTTTGAAGGCAAGATTTTCGAAAGCAACGCTCTGCAAAAAGGAGAGATCAAGCAGATGTTTCTCGTTTTGACAGAGCTTTTCAAAGAGCGGCGCAGACAGCGCGCCGTGTTTGACGATCTCCCCGAGCCCACTGAGCAGCTCTCTCTTGGGAAGCGTCGATAAAAAACCGGCGTCGCAGACGATCTCCGCAGGCTGGAAAAATCCGCCGACGAGATTTTTGATCCCCGCAAAGTCGATCGCCGTCTTTCCGCCGAGCGCGGCGTCGACCTGGGCAAGCAGCGTCGTCGGAAAGGACCAGAACGCGATCCCGCGCATAAAGAGCCCCGCGGCAAGCCCGCCGACGTCGCCGACTACGCCCCCGCCCAGCCCGATGAGAACGCCGTCCCGCCCGAGCCCGCGCCGCTCCATCTCGCCCAGAAGAGAGAACAGCGTTTTTTCGTTTTTATGCCGCTCCCCCGGTTTCATCGCAAAAAGGGGAACGCCGCTCATCGCCCTTTCGATCTTTTCCCCAAAGAGGGCGAGAACGTTTTCGTCGGTAAAGAGCAGGGCGCCGCGCCCCAAGAGGGTCTCCCGCCGCCTTGCAAGCTCTTCAAGGGCGTCGGCGCAGATCACCTCCGTCCGCTCCTTGCGGCTCACGCAGAGGGTCAGCGGCCTCATTCCAGCCTCCCGTAGCGGTCGATCAGTTCCGCCATCCTGTCCCCGCCGAGACGGGACAGCACCGCCTCGCAAAGTTCCGCCGCGGCAGCGCTTTCAAGCACCGTCTCGCAAGCCGTCACGGCGCAGACGTCGCTGCGAACCGGCTCGGAGCGCGCAGGCTTTCCCGTTTCAAGATCCACCGTGGGCAGCCCCTTTTTCAGCGAGGGAAGCGGCTTCATCGCGGCGCGGAGAACGATCTCCTCCCCGTTGGACATGCCGCCCTCGATCCCGCCCGCGCGGTTGGTCTTGCGCAAGATCTTTCCGTCCTGCGGATAGAGCGCGTCTTGCGCCTCGCTCCCCCACAGCGCCGCGCTTTGAAAGCCCAGCCCGATCTCCACGCCCTTGACCGCCTGAACGCTCATGAGCGCCCCTGCAAGCCGTGCGTCCAGCTTTTCTTCATAAGTCATGCAGCTTCCGAAGCCGCTTTTGAGCCCCTTGACGCGGATCTCCAAGACGCCGCCCAGCGTCTCGCCCGCCGCGCGCGCCCTCTCGATAAGCGCCTTCGCCGCCTCTTCCTTTTCTCTGTCCATCATGCCGAGAAGGGAAGAGCGCCCCGTTTCGATCTCTTCAAAGGAATATTCGCAGGGATCGCGCACCTCTCCGACGGCGCGGACATAACCCGTGATCTTAACGCCGAGCGCTTCGAGGAGCAGTCTGCAGACCGTCCCTGCGGCGACCCGCGCTGCGCTCTCGCGCGCCGAAGCGCGCTCCGAAACGTTCCGCGCATCCGAAAAGCCGAACTTCTGCATGCCGGCAAGATCGCAGTGCCCCGGGCGGGGCTTCGTCATGCGCGCCGATTCGAGCGAACATCCCTCGGGCGCCATGAACGCTCTGCAATTTTCATAGTCGAGATTGCGGATTGCAAGGGTCAGCGGACTCCCGAGCGTCTCCAGATCGCGCACGCCCGAGAGGATCTCGACGCAGTCCTTCTCCATCTTCTGCCGATCCCCTCTTCCGAAGCCGCTTTGCCGCCTTGAAAGCTCGCCGTTGATCCGATCGAGGTCGAGCCTGAGCCCCGCCGGAAGTCCCTCTATGACCGCGAAAACGCCCTTTCCGTGCGATTCGCCCGCCGTTGTGATCTTCATATGTCTTTATCTCCCATCCGCCGTGACGGAAATATTTCCCGAGTCGATCGAGATCATGATGTCCCCGCGCTCATCGGTGCGGTAAATTTGTGCGCCGACGCTCAAAAGCCGCTCCACGCACTCCCCCGCAGGATGGGAATAGCTGTTCCCCCTGCCGCAGGAGATGACCGCGATCCCAGGCCGGAGCAGGGACAAAAAACTCGCCGAAGAGGCGTCCGCGGAGCCGTGATGAGCCGTTTTCAGAACGTCCACCCCCGCAAGCCGAACCTTGCAGTCGCCGCTGTCGAACAGCGTCTCATCGAGGGCGTACTCCTCGCAAAGCTTTCTCTCCCGCGCGGACGAGATGTCGCCGCAAAAGACGGCGCTCACGCCGCCGTAACTCAGATACAGCACCGCGGAGGCGTCGTTTTCGTCCTCCTCCCCGTCCCCCGCGCCGGGCGAAAGACAGACAAGATAGGCCCCCGACGGGCTTTTGACGGTGTCGCCGCGCGTCATCGTTTGAACAAGGCAATCCTCCTTTTCAAGCCGCTCCGAAAATGTTCGGTAAAGGTCCGCGTCGGACGATAAGACGGGCAGATAAAAGGCAGCGGGATCATAGAGTTTCAGAAGGGACAAAAAACCGCCGTAATGATCCTCGTCGGGATGGGTGAGCAGCATGGACAGGGTTTTGGGCTTCAAGCCTTTGAGATAGCGCGCCAAATGATTGTTGCAGGAAAAGGAGCCGTCCCCCGCGTCGATCACGAGAACGTCCCCCTCCGGAAATTCGACGATCGCGCAGTCCCCCTGTCCGACGTCTACAAAATGCAGTCGGAGTTCCGTTTCCCCCTTCGGCGGAAAGGAAAGCGCGGGAAGGAGAAGGGCGGGCGGAACGAAATAGGCGAGCAGGGAGACGGACAGAAGGACGGCCGCAAGAACGGAAAAAAGGACGATCCTGCCCCTCTTTTTCCGCTTGTCCCACCTCTTTTGCCCGGGTTCCCCCTTCCTTTTCTCTTCCGCCGGCTCTTTCATTGCTTGCCGCACTTTGCGATCGCCGTCCGGATCGCCGGAATGTTCTTTTTGGCCTCTTCATAGCCGATCTCGAACATCCGCTGCATCGCCTCGCGCGAGATATCCGTCGCGCGGAAGTCCCTCAGGTCCGGACGGAGCATGAAATCGGCATGTTCATAGCCGCGCGTTCTGCAATCCTCTTTGTATCCGACGGGCGACATCATCGAGAGCGCCGTGTCGAAGATCCGGGAGATCTTCCCCCGTTCCTCGTCCGGCTTTTTGAAAGCGGCAAGATCGACGCCGATCACGAATTTCGCGCCCAGCTGTCTGCAAACGTCGCTCGGGACGGCGTTGGTGAACGCGCCGTCGAACAGCCTTCTGCCGTTGATCTCCACTCCGCGGAAATAGGGCGGCATGGCGGACGACGCCGCAAGCGCGCGGGGCAGATCGCCCGAATTGAGCAAAACGCCCTCGTTGGTCTCGCCGTCCGTCGCCCACGCCGCAAAGGGAAGTTTCAGGCTGGAAAAGTCCCCTTCCAGATATCCGCCGAGAAAATTTTCGGCAAACGACGGGTCGGCAAACGGATTGAGCCCCTTGGAAAACTCCTTTCGGCTCACCCCTTCGATGATCTGAACCATGTCGGCGGAGGAGAAGCCCTTCGCATACAGCGCGCCCGCGATCGAGCCGATCGACGTGCCCGTGACGAAGGAGAAGCTGATCTCCTCCTCTTCGAAGGCTTTCAGAACGCCGAGATGGGCCATGCCCTTTGCGCCGCCGCTGCCGAGCGCGAGCCCCAGCGGGAGCGGCGCCCTGCGGCGGACGAAAATTTCTTTCAAACGGGAAAAGAACCCCATATTTCACCTCTGTATGTCCATATTTTACTCTTTTTTTATAAAAAAGTAAACAAATTTCCCGCCGATTTTTTCCTGGACGTACCGGCGGCTCCTTCTGCGGATACGAAAATGCCGACCGCTTCCCGCGGTCGGCTCTTTCAGCTTTCGTTTTTCAGACTCTCGACATATATTCGCCCGTGCGGGTGTCGATCCGGATCGTGTCGCCCTCTTCGACGAACATCGGGACCTGGAAGGTCGCGCCCGTCTCCACTTTGGCCGCCTTGGTGACGTTGGTCGCCGTGTTCCCCTTCACGCCGGGCTCCGCCTCGATGACTTTGAGCTCCACAAAGTTCTCGGGCTCGACGGAGAACGCCTTGTCGTACAAAAAGCGCACCGTCACGACATCGTTCTCGCGGATATATTTGAGCGCGTCCTCCACCTGCGATTGGTTGAGAGGGGTCATGTTGAATTCGTCGTCCATGAAATAGTAGAATTCCCCATCGTTGTAGGAGTAGGTCATCTTCTTCGTCTCGACCTGCGCCGTCTCGAGCTTCGCCGTCGGGTTGAATGTCTCATCGGAAAGGACTTGTCCCGTGACGACGTTTTTGAGCGTCGTGCGGACGAACGCCGCGCCCTTGCCCGGCTTGACGTGCTGGAACTCCGTCACCGTATAGACGCCGCTCTTATATTCGAAAGTCGTGCCCTTTCTGATATCTCCTGCCAAAATCTGTGCCATGTTTGTATTCTCCTTCTCTTTTTCTTACAATATAATGAGATTCCTGTCCGTTTTCTTCATGAACGAAATCACTTTCCCGTCTTTCATATAGCAGCTGTCCTCAATGCGGATGCCGAACTTTCCGGGAAGATAGACGCCCGGTTCGTCCGAAAAGACCATGCCGTCGGAAAGGATCTCTTCGCTTCTCGGCGCAAGGCGCGGGAATTCGTGGATCAGAAGCCCGATCCCGTGTCCCAGCGAGTGGGTGAAGAGCTCTCCGTATCCTGCCTCTTTGAGGCAGTCGCGCGCCACGGCGTCCGCTTCCCGTCCCGTCATGCCTGCATGGACCTTTTCCTTGACGAGCTCATGCGCCTTCAACACGGCGGCGTAAGCCTTTTTGAAATCCTCATGCTGCTTGTCGTCGCCGAAGAGGAAGGTGCGCGTGCAGTCCGAGCAGTACCCCTCCACCTTGCAGCCGAAATCGACGAGCACGGGATCGCCGAATTTGAGTTTGCTGTCCCCCGTCTCGTGATGGGGAACGCTCCCGCCCGCGCCGAACGCGAGGATGGTCGCAAACGAAACGCCGTCCGCGCCGAGCGCGCGCATTTCATACTCGAGGATCGCCGCCGCCTGCCGTTCGGTCATCCCCTCTTTGAGCTGGGGCATGAGCCGCAGCAGTCCCTCCTCCGCAATGTCGCAGGCGCGCTGCAAGAGCTCGATCTCCCGATCGGTCTTGATCTCCATCGCCTTCTTCATGGCGGGCATGCAGTCCACGAGCGTAAAGCCCATTCCCCTGAGCGCTTCCGCCCGTGCAAGGTCGATGTAAGGGAAGGGAACGCCGAGCGTATGATAGCCTTTCAAAAGCTCCGTCGCCTTCGCTTCGGTCCCCTCGACCGCCTCCACGCAGCTGCCGCGGAGCGCCTTTTCCACCGCTTCGAAATAGCGGAGGTCGATCACAAACTTACAGGAATTCCCGTCCAGAATGACGGAGCCGTCCGTCGTCGAAACGCCCGTCAGATATTTGCGCAGAAATTCCGCCTCGAGGAAAAGGGCGTCTGCGCCCGTCTCCCGATAGATATTTTTCATGTTTTCGGTAATCATACCCATATTATACCAAAACCTTCCGGACAAGTCAACGATTTTTCAAAAGAAAGCGCATAAAACCGTCTTTTAAGCGGGATTTGCGGCGGCCCGCAGGTAGATCTCTTTCATCTGCGCCGCGTCCAGTGTCTGCGTGCCCGCCGATTCGCAGACGACATAGGGTTCGAGTTTCAGCGCCACGAGCGTCTCCGCGAGCGGCTCGAACTCCGGGCCGAACGTCCTGTCCTCAAAGGTGAGATGGCGGATCTCCCCCTTCGCGCCGTATTGGATCTTGGAAAAGTGGACGTGGAAATGTTTCATGCGCTCATAGCCGAGCTTTTCGAGCAAAATTTCGAGAAGGTCCCGGTAATCGCGCGCCGTTTTCAGGCTGCCCTGCTCGCGCGCGTTGACATGTCCGAAATCCACGCAGGGCACAAATACGGGATCGACCGCGCACAGCCGCGCGATCTCCCCGACCGTGCCGATCTGGGCAAGTTTTCCCATCGTCTCGGGGCAGAACATGAGATCTTCGAGCCCATTGAGATAGATCCTGTCGCGGAGGATCCTGAGCCGGTCCTCGGTGCGGGCAACGGCAGTCTCGCGCGCCTCCTTCCCCTGCGCCGCGGGATGAAAGACGACCCGCTTTCCCCTCATCTGCTTGACGGCGCGGGCGCTGTCGAGCACATAGCCGTAAGATTTTTCCGCCATTTCGTCGTCCGGGTTCGCAAAATTGATGAAATAGGGCGCATGGACGGAGATCTCGACGTCCTCTTTTTGGAACGCCGCCGCGATCGAGGCGGCTTTTTCCTCTCCCATACGCACTCCCCGTCCGAAGGAATATTCGAAGCAGTCGAGCCCGTGCTCTTTCACAAAGCGCGCCATCTCTTCGGTGTGCTCCGCCCCCGACGCGCGGAACAGATCGCATGCCCCGCTCGGTCCGAATTTTATCATAAGTGTCTCTCCTTTTCGTTCGCTCGCATGACGAGAATGTCCCGCATGAGCTGTTCTTTGAGCGCCTCCGCCGAGGAAAACGTTTGGACGGGCCGCAAAAATCCCATGGGATAGACACGCACATACGCCCCGTAGAGATCGCCCGAAAAACCGTCCAGATACGCCTCGATCTTGCGCTCCTCCACCCCGAAGGTGGGGCGCGCGCCAAAGTTGACGATGGCGGGGAAATTCCCCGCGGGCGTCCCGCAAAGCCCGAAATAAACGCCGTCGGGCGGAAGCGCCTTCTCCTTCCGGACGCTCAAATTGAGGGTCGGAAAGCCGTACGTCCTGCCGATCTGCCTGCCGTGCTCCACTTCGCCGCCGATAAAATAGGCGCTGCCGTAAAAATCCGTCGTTTGAAGGTAGGCGTTCAAAAGCGCCAGCTCCCCCTTTGCAAGATGTTCCTTGCAGGCGGAAGTGGAGATCTTTTCAAGTTCCCCGCTGCCCGCGGCGCGCAAATCGGCGGATCTGACCGGAGGCAAGACCTCGACGGGGCAGGGCGCGAGCGCTTTCAAAAGCTCTGCCGTCCCCGCCGCTCCTCTTCCGAAGCGGAAATCTTCGCCGCAGACGACCGTTTCCGGCTTCACGCGGGCAAAGAGCGCCCGCAAAAACTCTTCCGCCGGGATCTTTTCGAATGCCCCCGTAAATTCCCATTCGAGCGCAAACTCCACGCCCGCGCGCGCGAAAAGAAATTCGCGCTCCTCTTTCGTGAACAGCGCGGAGCCTTTGCCGCCGAAGATCGTCGTGATCCCGACGGGAAAACCGGTCTTTTTCGCCCGTTCGAGCAGGGCCCGGTGCCCGAGATGAAGCCCGTCGAACCCGCCGAGAAGAAGGGCGCAGGGGCCTTCGTATTTCTCCCCGTCCAGAAGAATTTTCAACATAATTTTTTGTCGGGACGGATCTTCCCGCCCTCGACTTTCGCCGTCCCGTAAAATTCCCCGCCGCGGGTCACCTTATAGCTTCCGTCCGGAAGATCGACTTCATAGTTCACGCCGTGATAATACCGCTCGTCCGAGATCTCCAAGACGGGGAAGGGCAGAACTTCCTCGGTCGGGATGAGAAAATCTTTGAAATTTTCGCGGGTGAGACGTTCGAGCGGCACGGCGGTCTCCTTGGTAAAGACGCCGCTCTTCGTGCGCTCGAGGGCGCTCATAAACCCCTTCGTGCCGAGCGCCTCCGAAAGATCCCGCGCCAGGGAGCGGATATAGGTCCCCCCGCCGCAGACGATCTCGAAGGAGAACTCGTCGGGCGCGGTCTGTTCCAAAAGTTCGAGTCTTTCGATCGTGACCTTTTTGGGCATGAGGGGGATCTCCTGACCCTTCCGCGCGAGTTCATAGCTGCGCTTCCCCTCCACGAATTTGGCGCTGAACGCGGGCGGGACCTGCTCGATCTCCCCAACAAATCGGGGCAGAACGGCTCTGATCTCCTCCGCTTTCGGCACGCTGCCGCCGAAGATCAGGGGACTTTCCCGGTCGAGCGAGACGGTCGTCACGCCGAAGCGGAAACGGGCGAGATAGGTTTTCGTCTTGCCTAAAAAATAGTCGAAGAGCCTTGCGGCGTTGCCGATCCCGACGGGAAGCACCCCAAAGGCAAGCGGGTCGAGCGTGCCCATGTGCCCGCAGGGGCATTTCACAAGCCCCTTTATGCGGTTCACGACATAGGTCGAAGTGTCCCCCTCGCGCTTGTCGATGTTCAAAAATCCCGTCATAGATCCTCCAAATGCTGCCGCACGGCATAGCCTAAACGGTCGAGCACTTCCTCGAAAGGTCCGAAGAACATGCAGCCCGAGGCAAGAATATGTCCGCCGCCGCCGAATTTGCCCGCGACTTCGTTGACGTTCACCTTGCCCTTGGAGCGGAAGGAGGCCTTGTACTGCCCCTTCTTGACTTCGAGAAGGCAGACGCTGACCTCGACGGGCTCGATTGTGAGCCCGAAATCGACGATCCCCTCCGTCGCGTCCTGTTTGAGGGAGTATTTTTCGAGGATCTCCCGGGATACGCATGCGACCGCGAGCCGGTCGTCATAGAAAAAACGCAGATTTTTCAACACTTCGAGATACATATGCGCACGCGCCTTGCTCTGCCGGCGCATGGTCTCATAGGTGATCCTGTCAACGTCCGCCCCCCTGTCCGCCGCGTATGCCGCCGCGCGGAAGGTGTCGCCGTTCACGTCGCTGTGCGAAAAACTGCCCGAATCGGTCACGATCCCCGTCAAAAGGGCGTCTGCGATCTCCTTGTCCGCCCGGACGTTCATCGCCTTCAAGAGGAGGGCGACGTTCTCGCAGTTGCTCGAGCGCTCCTTGACGAAATTATAGGCGCAAAAACGGGTATTGGACACATGGTGATCGATATTCACCGTGATCTTGCCCTTCTTCGCCCCCTTTTCGAAGACCCCGGACAGCTCGCCGAGCCTTGCCGCGTCGCTCGCGTCCACGCAGATATAGCCCTCGGCGTCGAGCGAGGGAACTTTCACAAAATTCTCCGTCCCTTTCAGATAGGAAAATTTATCGGGGATCTCGCAATCGTTTGCGATCTGGTTTTTGATCCCAAGCAAGGAAAAAGCGCGGGAAAGCGCCACCGCACAGCCGACGGCGTCGCCGTCCGGCCGGGTATGCGTAAAGATCACCGCGCTTTTCAAACGTTTCAGAACGTCTGCGATTTCTTCGACCGTGTTCATTCTCCGTCCTCTTTTCCCCCGTCCCGCTCCGTTTCCTTCCCTTCTTCGCGCTTTTCAAGCTCCGCAAAGAGGGCGTCCATCTTCGAGCCGTACTCCATACTGCCGTCCTCGTAGAAAGTCAAAGACGGCACGGTGCGCATCGTCATCACCCGCGCGAGCTCATGGCGGATAAAGGAAGCGTTTTTTTGCAAGATCGCAAAACTGCGCTTCTTTTCCTCCTCGCTGCCCGCAAAGACGCTGACATAGATCTTCGCCGTTTTCAGATCGGGCGCCACGTCCGCTTCGGTGACGCTGATGATCCCCTTCAGGTCCGGCTCCCTGTTTTTGAGCGGGCCCGCGATGATCCCCGCGATCTCGCGGCGGTATTCGCTGTCGAGCCGCTCCCCCCTGGTCCGTTTCATGATTTGATCTCCTCAATGAGATAGCATTCGATAAAATCGCCGATCTTGATCTCGTTGAAGCCCTCGATCGCGCAGCCGCACTCAAAGCCGCCCGAGACCTCTTTCGCGTCGTCCTTGAAGCGTTTGAGCTGTTTGACGCCGCCCTCGACGATCATCACGTCGTCGCGGTAAATGCGCAGTTTCCCGCCGCGGACGAGCTTGCCCTCCGTGACAAAGCAGCCCGCGACCGTTCCCACGCCCGTGATGTTGAAGGTCTGTTTGACCTCCGCCTTGCCCATATAAACTTCATGGTACTTGGGCGCGAGCATTCCCTTGAGCGCCGCCTGCATGTCGTCGAGCAGTTCATAGATAATGCGGTAGCTCCTCACGTCCACCTTGCTGTGTTCCGCAAGCGCCTTCGCCTTGGTGTCGGGCCGGACGTTGAAGCCGATGATGATCGCGCCCGCGGAATCGGCGAGCATGACATCGCTCTCGTTGATCGCGCCCGCACCCGCATGGATGACCTTGATCTTGACTTCCTCGTTGGAGAGCTTTTCGAGCGAGCTCTTCACCGCCTCGACCGAGCCCTGCACGTCCCCTTTCACAATGACGTTGAGCTCTTTCAGCCCGTCCGAGACCTGCGCGAACACGTCGTCGAGGGTGACTTTTGCGGTCTCCTTGATCATGGACTCGCGCTGCTTGTTCTTTCTCTCCTCCTGCACCTGCTTCATGAGCGCCTGATCCACCGCAAAGATGGTGTCGCCCGCATTCGGCACGTCCTCGAGCCCGAGCACCGAGACCGCCGTCGAGGGTCCCGCCTCTTTGACCGTCCGTCCTTTGTCGTCGATCATGGCGCGCACTCGTCCCATGGTCGTGCCCGAGATCAGATTATCGCCCGTTTTGAGCGTACCGTTCTGAACAAGCACGCTCGCGACCGGGCCCTTGCCCTTGTCGAGTTTGGCCTCGATGATGACCCCTTTCGCCTGACGGGAGGGATCGGCCCGCAGCTCCTGCATTTCGGCGACGAGATAGATGTTTTCGAGAAGGTCGTCGATCCCCTCGCCCGTCTTTGCCGAGACGGGAACGATGATGACGTCGCCGCCCCACTCTTCGGGGACGAGATTGTGCTCCATGAGCCCCTGCTTGACTTTGTTGGGGTCGGCCTGCGGCTTATCCATTTTGTTCATCGCGACGATGATGGGCACATTCGCCGCCTTCGCATGGTCGATCGCCTCGACCGTCTGCGGCATGATCCCGTCGTCCGCCGCGACGACGAGCACGACGATATCCGTCACCTGCGCGCCGCGCGCCCGCATGGCAGTAAACGCCGCATGGCCCGGGGTGTCGATGAAGGTGATCTTCTTCCCGTCCCCGAACGAGACGGTGTAGGCGCCGATACTCTGGGTAATGCCGCCCGCCTCGCCCGCGGTGACGTTGGTTTTGCGGATCGCGTCGAGCAGCGACGTCTTGCCGTGATCGACATGCCCCATGACCGTGACGACGGGTGCGCGCGGCACGAGATTTTCCCCGTCCGCCGCGGCGCGGTGCAGATCGAGCAGGGCGTCCTCCGCCGTCTTTTCGGGCTTGTATTCAAGATCGATCCCGAGCTCCAGGGCGATAAACGCCGCATTGTCGTAGTCGATCGAGCCGTTCACCGTCTGCATGATCCCTTCGCGGAACAGACGCTTTGTGATCTCCACCGCCGAAATGCCGAGCTTTTCGGAGAGCGTTTTGATGGGGATCTCCTTGCTCGTCACGACCGCATGGTCGATTTTGACGGTCTGCGTCTCCTTCTTGGCGCCCTTTTTCACAAAGCGCGCCTTGCGATAGCCGCTCTTCTCCTCGTCGAAGTCGCCCACCGTCGCCCCCTGCCGTTTTTGCAGGGCGCGCTTGTTTTCGGGACGCTTCTCGAAATAGGTCTTTTCGAATTTCTTGTTGGGCTCCCGCCGCTGCGGCGCCGGCGTATGGGCAGGCGCGGGCGAAGGCGCACGCGGGATCCGGGGCGCGCTCCCGGCTGCCGGTCTCGACGGCGTTCTCACGCCGCCCGGCAAGGGCCTTGTCTCCCGCGGTCCCTGCGGACGGTCGGGCCGGAACGTGGCGCGCGCGGGACGGTCCCCTCTTCCCCCTTCTGCGGGACGGAAAGTCGCGCCCGTCTGCGGACGGGGCGTCCGTTCCCCCCGTTCGGGCCCGTCGGTTTTAGCGCCCCTTTCCGAGGTCCTCTGCTCTCTTTCGGCGCGCGGCGTCTCCCTGTTTTCCGGCGTTTTCGCGGCGGGCTCCCTCTTTTTCGAAGGTTCGGCGTCCGCCGGCTGCTGCGGCGCTTCCGCAGCTTCCTTCTCTTCCGCCTTGGGAGGGACCGCTTCGGCTTTCTCCGCCTCTTCGGTTTTTTCCGCCGCCGTTTCGGCGCTTCTTGCCGCTTCCGCGGCTTCCCTTGCGGCGCGTTCCTCTTCGAAACGCTGCTCCTCCTCTTTGCGGCGGAGTTCTTCCTCCTCCGCTGCGCGCTTTGCGTTTGCCGCCGTCTCCATTTCGGAGAGCTTCTTCAAGATCTCCGAAAGTTTCCTCTCGCTCGACGTTACCGCTTTCGTGAGTCCGCGAAGTCCTTTTTCTTCGAGGACGGAACCAAGTTTTTCGATATGATCGTAAGCCATGAATCCTCCGCCGCCCCGAACGGGCAGCCCAACTTTATATTTCTGCTTTGTTTTCTTCCTTCAGGATCGCTTCCGCAAGATGTTCCTCGCGGACAAGGGCGAGCTTGCACGCCGCCTTTCCCGTCATCTCCTCGAGCCCCTGCACATAGATGAGGGGACAGGAGAATTTCCGCTGTAATTTCTCTATTTTCTTTCGGTTGTTGGGGGCGACGGTCGCGTCCGCCACCATGAGATATACCTTTTTTGAGACCGTCTCCGCCGCCTGCACGCCGAGCGTCAGCTTTCCCGCCCGCCGCGCAAAGCCGAGATAGGCCTTCGTCTTATTTTCCGCCAAGGAACTCCTCCTCGATCTTGCGGTAGACCTCCTCCGGCACCTCGCAGGAAAACGTCTTGTTGAGCAGCCGGTACTTCCGCAGTTTCGCGACACATTCCGCGCTGCCGCAAAGATAGGCGCCCCGACCGGGGAGTCTACCCGAAAAATCCAGACCGATCCCGCCCTCGCTGTTTTTGACGACGCGCAGCATCTCGCGCTTGGGACGCTCCTGCCTGCATGCGATACAGGTCCGCATGGGGATCTTCTTCGGCTGCATTTATTCTTCTTCCTTCTCGGGGAGCTCTTCGGTCGTTCCCGCGTCCTCTTCCTCTGAAAAGTCGCTCTCCTCCGGCTCCTCGCCGAGTTTGAGCTTCGCCGCTGCAGACTCGCTTTTCACGTCCACCTTCCAGCCGGTGAGCCGCGCCGCAAGGCGGGCGTTCTGCCCGTCCCGTCCGATCGCGAGCGAGAGTTTTTCGTCGGGCACGACCGCGACCGCCGATTTTTCCGCCATCTGCGTGACCGAGACGACCGTCGCGGGCGAGAGCGATTTCGCGATGAATTCGAGGGGATTTTCGCTCCACAAAATGATGTCGACCTTTTCGCCGCCGAGCTCGGCGACGACCGCGTTCACCCGCGCGCCCTTGTTGCCGACGCAGGCGCCCACGGGATCGACCTTGCTGTCCGTCGAGGCGATCGCGATCTTGGTGCGATGTCCCGGTTCTCTTGCGACGCTCTTGATGACGACGACCCCCTGCTTGATCTCGGGGACTTCCTCCTCGAAGAGCCGCTTGACGAGCCCGGGCGCCGCGCGCGAGACAAGCACCTGCGCGTTGCGCGAACCGCTCCTCACCCGCTTGACAAAGACCTTGATCCTGTCGCCCGTCTCATACCGCTCCCCGGGGACCTGATCCTGCGGCAATAACAGCCCTTCGATCTGTCCCTTGCCGAGCTCGATGTAGATATTTTTCTGATCGACCTTGCGGATGAGCCCCGTCATGAGCTCGCCCTCGCGGTCGGAGAACTCCGAAAGGGTGTTGTCGCGCTCCGTCTCATGGAGTTTCTGCGTGATGACCTGCCGCGCGGTCTGAGCGGCGATCCGCGAGAAATCTTTGGGCATAAATTCCTGCACCAGAACGTCGCCGACTTTCGCCGTCTTTTTGATGAGTTTCGCGTCCTCGAGGGTGATCTCCCCCTCCTGCGGCTCGTCGCCCTCGATCACGGTGTGCGTGAGCAGAAAGCGGATCATGCCCTTTTCCGCGTCCGTCTCCAAAAGGACGATCCCCGTTTCGCCCTCGTTCTGTTTTTTGTACGCGGACGAGAGCGCATTTTTGAGCGCCTCCAAAAACGCCTCTTCGCTGATCCCTTTTTCCCGTTCCAGATCGGCAAGCGCCGCAAAAAATTCCTTGTTGACCATTTGTGTTTTCTCCCGATATTTTTTTGTTCAGATGTCGATAAACAGACATGCTTTGGCGATTTTTTCGAGCCCGAACGACCGTTCTTCCCCTTGCGCCGTCCGGATCGTCGCCGTGTTATTGTCGCAGGAGAGCAAGACGCCCTCATGCACTTTCTTTCCCTCTTCCGCGGCGTAAAGATGGATCTCCACCTCTTCGCCGAGATGTCTTTGGTAGTCCCTCTGCGTTTTGAAGGGACGATCGAGCCCCGCCGACGAACAGTTGAGCGTGTAGGGCGCGCCGAAGGTCGGGTCGAGCTCGTCGAGAGGCCCGTCGATCGCAAGATGGAACTTCTCGCAAAGGTTCAGATCGACCCCTTTCGGCGCGTCGAGGAAGATCGAGAGCGAACACTCCCCCTTCCGCTGCGTCCATTTCGCCTCCACGATCTCCACTCCGATCCGCTCTGCGACGGGCGAGAGGAAGGCGATGATCTCTTCGATGGATCTCAGTTTCATGACCTCTCCGTAAAAGAATTGAGAGCGGCTTGCCGCTCTCAATCATACGTGCTTGATTAAGTATCTTTATTATAGCATCGCGCTTCGGAAAACGCAAGCATTTTGCGGCGATTTTTCAAAAAATCCCGCATTTCCGCTCTTCCCGCCCGCCGGGCCGTTCAAAACTTGGGAAGTCCCCCCTTCATGCGGGCGAGTTCGAGAAAGATCTTCGCCGTGACGAAGGCGTCGTCGAATGCCCTGTGATGGCGGAAGGTGAAGCCGAAATGGTCGGCGACGGTGTTGAGCTTATAATTTTTGAGAGACAAAAGCTCCTGCGCAAAGGAGAGGGTATCGAGCTGCCTCTGCCGGAAATAATATCCCTCTTTTTCGCCGTAATAGCGCACAAAGCGGCAGTCGAACTGCACGTTGTGCCCGACGAGGACGGCTCCGTCGCAGAATTTGTAGAAATCCGCGATGACGTCCCCGATCTCGGGCGCCCCCAAAAGCATGTCGTCCTCGATCCCCGTGATATCCGTGATCTCCTTGCTCAATTTGACGGGACAGGCGACAAAAGAGGAAAATTTTTGGGTGATCTTTCCGTTTTCGATCCCGACTGCGCCGAATTCGATGATCCGGTCCATCGTCCCGCCCGCAGGATTATTGTTGAGCCCCGTCGTTTCGAGATCGAACACGACGAAACGCCCCTCTTTGACGTCCGCAGGGAGTTCCTTTCCGCCGAACACATCCCCTTGGGCAAGATCCTCGGCGGGCTGCGGAAAGACGGTGCGATAGAGCGCGGGAACGGCGCGGGAGGGCCGCTCCTTGGGCACAAAGCCCTTGGGCGGGGACCCATAGTCCACCCGGTTGACCCGGAAAGACAGACTTTCGCGGTAGCGCTCCATGCTGCCCGTCAGACAGACCGCGTCCCCCATTTTCAGCGAGCGCACCTTTTCGAGAAAGGCCTTCCGCGGAAAGTACAGCCCGCCCGCCTGTCCGCTGCCGTCCGAGACGAAAATGCGGAAATAGGGCTTTTCGTTCTTCGAGAGCTTTTCCTCGATCTGCACGATCGTCCCGCAGACCGTGACGTTCTGCATTTCCCCCGAAAGATCGGCGCAATAGACGGCAATTTGCGGCGCCGCGCCGTCGAGGGCGACATAATCGGAGATCCCGAACGTGCGGACGGGGACGATGAATTCCTCGGGCGGGGGAGCGCGCTCCGGAAGAGGCGTCTCCTCGCGCGTCCGCGTCCGGAAACTGCCGATCCAATTCCCGCAAAAACTCCGCATGAGCTGTGCGGAGAGCCCGTTCAGAACGTCCTCGGCGGGCAGCCGCGACAGTTCGTCCTTCGTCAGAGAGACAAAAAAACTTCCCCCCTGTCCGCCCGTCGTGACTTCGATATCCTCCTCGGTCAGAAACGCCGTCGAAGCGGGAAATTTCGCTTTGAGGATCTGAAGGATCGCCGCGCGGACGCTCTCCGCGCTTGGCACCGATTTTTTGACGTCTACCGCCGCTTTGCAACCCTGCGGCACGTATTTTTCCGAGACTTCTCCGGCATAGGCGACGTCGCGCTCCGAATAGGAAAGATCGGTCAAGAGGTGGAACGTCACAACGTTCCCCTCCAGCGTGAGTTTTTTGAGGACGGCGCGTTTCAGCCCGTCCGCCTTTCTGATCTCGTTTAAGTACGCTTCGCTTCTCATAGTTTCTTCAAAAAGGTAAATTATGCTTCGAGCAGTTCGAAAAGCCGCCGGAAAAATTCCTCTTCGGCGTCCTTTGCGGGGATCTTTTGGAGGATCTCCCCCCTCGAAAAGAGCAGGCATTCCCCCTCTCCGCCCGCGATCCCGAGATCGGCGTCCCGCGCCTCGCCGGGGCCGTTGACGACGCAGCCCATGACGGCGACTTTGAGCGGTTTTTTCACACCGCGCACCCGCTCGCGCACCCGCTGCGAAAGCGCCATGCAGTCATAGCGGCATCTTCCGCAGGTGGGACAGGAGACGACCTCGACATAGTTCCGCTCCAATTTGCAGGCGCGCAGGATCTCGTGCGCGATCTCGACCTCCCGCACGGGGTCGTCGGTGAGCGAGACGCGGATGGTGTCGCCGATCCCATCGCAGAGCAGCGCGCCGATCCCGACCGCGCTCTTGACGATCGCAGCGTCTCCCCCGCCCGCCTCCGTCACGCCGAGATGGAGGGGATAATCGGTGCGCTCCGCAAGATAACGATAGGCTGCGAGGGTGAGCGGCACGTCCGAGGCCTTCACCGAGAGAACGATGTCGAAAACGCCGTGCTTTTCCAGAACGGCGACGTTTTCGAGCGCGCTGAGCGCAAGAGCTTCGGCGCTTCTCCCGTATTTTTCGAGGAAATGCCGCTCAATGCTGCCCGTGTTCGCCCCGACGCGCACCGGGATCTTGTGCGCTTTCAGACAGTCTGCGACCCTTGCGATCTCCCTTTCCCCGCCGATATTGCCGGGATTGATCCGCAGTTTGTCCGCGCCGCTCTCCACCGAAAGGACGGCGAGTTTTGCGGAAAAATGGACGTCGGCAACGACGGGAAGAGAGACTTCCCCCTTGATCTTTCCGATGGCGCGAGCGTCCTCCTCGTCGAGCACCGAGACGCGCACGATGTCGCAGCCCGCCTTTTGCAGGGCGATGATTTGGGCGACGCATTTTGAAACGTCGCCCGTCTTTTCCGTCGTCATGCTCTGGACGGCGACGGGCTGTCCGCCGCCGATCCCGATCTTCCCGATCCGGATACTTTTCGTCATGATTTTTTCTCGGCTTCCTTTTTCTCCATCATGAGCTGCAATTCGCGCATGAAGGAGTTGATGTCCTTGAAGGAACGGTAGACGGAGGCATAGCGCACATAGGCGACCTCGTCGAGCCCTTTCAGGCCCTCCATGACCATTTCGCCGATGTCCTTGGAGGAGATCTCCTGCACGGTGGAGTCGTTGATCTTCTTTGTGATCTCGTCCACGAGCTCTTCGATCTTCTCGATGGGCACAGGACGCTTTTCGCAGGCTTTAATGATACCGTTTTTGATCTTTCCGGGGTCGTAAGCCTGCCGGTTCCCGTTGGATTTGACGACGAGAATGGGCGCGACTTCGATGGTTTCGTAAGTCGTGAAGCGTTTTCCGCAGCCGAGGCATTCCCTTCTTCTGCGGATGGTTTTGTCGTCGTCAGCCGAGCGGGAGTCGATGACCTTGCTCTCCGTACAGTTGCAATATAAACAGCGCATAAGTTTCCTCTTTCCGCTTTTTTTCGATTATAGCACTTTTTCTTGATTTTGTAAAGGATTTTGCCCGTTTTCGCAAAGTCCCGCGCTCTCTTTCAGGCGCGCCGCCTTCTTCATCGTAAATCCCCTGCCATGCACTTCAGAGATGACGCTCACCATCAAAAAGGCCTCGGGGTCGATCGCCTGGACCTCCTTTTTGAGACGGACCAGCTCCCGCCTTCTCACGACCGTGAGGATCATGCGGCAATCCTCCTGCAAAAATCCCGTCTCGCCGTACAGGACCGTCACCCCGCGGTCGAGCTTTTCCGTGATCATCCCGCGGATCTTTTCGTATTCCTTGGAGACGATTTTGACCTGCATTTGCTTTACGCCGACGGGCAACAGCGCTTCGAGCACCACCGAAGTCAGGATCGCGATAACGACTCCCCAAAGGATATCGTTTACGCTCGCGCCCGCAAAAAAGTTCAAAAGAATGATACAAAAGTCGATCGCCCAAAGGGAACCCGAGACGGAGATGCCGAAATATTTGTTGAGAATGAGCGGCGGAATGTCGGTGCCGCCTGTGCTAGCGCCGATCCTCATCACGAGCGCCGTGCCCAGCCCATACAGCCCTGCGCCGCAGATCACGGCAAGAACGGACGTGCCGTTCGGCTCCGCGCCCATCGGAAGATTGCCGTTTGCCGCCAGATATGCGTCGTTTGCCAGCTTGAAAAGGCTCATGAATGCGGGATACAATAGGGTGCCGGCGAGAGTCGCAAGAGCGAATTTCCTGCCTAAAAACGCCGTCCCGAGGAAAAAGAGCACGAGATTGGCGGCATAGACCGTGAGATTGACGACCCAGCTGCGCAGAACCTCGTTCCCGGCGGTCGGAGGGATCAGATTCCGCACGAAGATCCCGAGCCCCGTCACACCGCCCATGACGAACCCATTCGGATCGAGAAAAAAGACCGCGCCCGCCGCAGTGATTGCGTTCCCGAGCAGGACAAAACAAGCATATTCCGCAAAGTGCAAGATCTTTTCTTTGTTTTCGTTCCGTTTCATGGAGATCCTCCTTTTTCCGTTTCTTTCCATTCTAACAAGTTTTCCTGAGTTTGTAAAGGATTTTGCCCGAAAAAGGAAAAGGGGGGCGCATTGCGCCCCCCTTGTGAAAATTACTCAGCTTATTTTAATTGGTTTTCGTCAACCTCTTCTAAATCCTCAATGACCTCGGCCTCCTTGGGAAGGGCGACTCCCGCGCTCGAAAAGCCACGTCCGCGCACTTCGGAAACGGTGCTGATCGTCATAAAGGCGTCGGGGTCGATCTTGTGGACTTCCTCTTTGAGCTTGACGAGCTCGCGGTTGGAGACGATCGTGAGGATCACAAAGCATTTTTCCTTCAAATATCCCGTCTGCCCGTTCAGAACGGTGACGCCCCGGTTGAGCTTATTGAGGATCATCTCGCGGATCTCGCGGAAATGCTTGGAGATGATCTTGACCTGCGTCTTTTTCATGCCGATGGGCGAGACGAAGTCGATCATGATCGAGGCGATGATCGCGATAAGCACGCCGCAGAGCACGTTTTCGAGCGACTTTCTCGCGATCTGCATGACGATGATCCCGATGTCAATGAGCCACATGGTGACCGAGACGGGCGCGCCGAAGTATTTCTTGAAGATGAGCGGCGGAATGTCGGTGCCGCCCGTGCTCGCACCGACGCGGACGACGAGCCCGATCCCGAGCCCGAAGAGCATGCCGCCGAACACGACGCACATGAAGCCGCCCCCGCCGATCGTCGCGCCGCCGTTCGCGTTCATATAGGAGGAATTGAGCACGGTAAAGAGGCTCAAAAAGGTAGGATACATCAAGGTCCCGAGCAAAGTCGCCGCTGCGAAGCGCCTCCCGAGCAGAAACGCGCCCAGGATGAAGAGCGAGATGTTGGCGATGTAGACGGTGACTGAGACCGCCCATTCCTTTTGGGTGAGATCGCGGACGAAGCTGCCGAGACCCGTCGTGCCGCCGACGGCGAAATTGTTGGGGATGATGAAAAAGGCGGAGCCCGCCGCCGTGATTGCGTTGCCGATCAGGACGATCGCAAGATAGCGCAGGAACTTGAAAACCTGCTGCTTTGTGGGTTTTTTAAGGTTGATTTTCATAGGTTATTTCCTTCTTCTCCAAATCGCGAACGTCATTATAGCACTTCCCTTTTTCTTTTGCAATCGATTTTCAGGGAGAATTTTTCTCCTTCGAAAAATTTTTTTTGCCCTTTCCCGAAAGGATATCACTCTGTTCTCCTTCATTTTATCGGAATGAAAAAGATCCAAAGCCCGTTGCCGCCACTTTTTCAAAGACGCGACGTCAAAAAAAGAGGCTTACGCCTCTTTTTTGAATTGTCATTCGGTGTTTTACTTCATGAAAGCGAGGAACGCTTTGTAGTTGCTGTAAAGGTCGGCTTTCGAGATGAGCTCGAAGGGCGAGTGCATCGAAATGACGGGAACGCCCAGGTCCACCGTATCGATGTTCAGGTTCGCAAGGAACTTCGCGACCGTTCCGCCGCCGCCGAAATCCACTTTGCCGAGCTCCGCCGTCTGCCAGATGACGCCGCATTCCGCAAACGCCTTCCGCACTTCGCCGACAAACTCCGCCGAAGCGTCGCTGCTGCCGCTCTTGCCGCGCGAGCCCGTGTATTTGCACAGCGCCGTGCCGCAGGAAATGAACGAGGAGTTGAGCTTTTCGAACGCGTTCGCGAAGTTGGGATCGTATGCCGCGGTGACGTCGGACGAGAGGCACTTGCTCGCAGCTCTCACCTTGCGGAAGTTCGCGCCCAGAGCGATCGCGATCTCCTCCATGAGGTCCTCATAGACCTTGCACTGCATGCCCGTCGTGCCTTCGCTGCCGATCTCTTCCTTGTCGACGAGCATGGCAAGCACAGTGTGTTCGCTCTCGTTGTTCAGAACAGCCGTATAGGCGGGATAAGCGCAAACTCTGTCGTCATGGCCGTAAGCGCCGATGAACGCGCGGTCAAGGCCGACGTCGCGCGCCTTGAAAGCAGGCACTGCGGAAAGTTCCGCCGAGAGGAAATCCTCCTCTTCCATGCCGTATTTCTCGTGAAGAATGTTCAAGACGGTGAGCTTGATCTTCTCCTTGACCTCTTTGTCCTCATAGGGAAGCCCGCCGATGAGCACGTTGAGCTGCTCGCCGTCGATGATCTTGGACGCGGGACCGCCCATCTGCTCGGCGCCGAGATGGGGCAGCAGGTCGTTGATGTAGAACACGGGATCGCAATCGCACTCGCCGATCTCGATCTCGATCTTTTTGCCGTCCTTCAGAATGACCGCGCCGTGCAGAGCGAGCGGGATCGCCGTCCACTGATATTTTTTAATGCCGCCGTAATAGTGCGTCTTTAAGAAACACATGCCGCTGTCCTCATAGACAGGGACCTGCTTGATGTCGATCCGGGGCGCGTCGATGTGGGAGGCGATGATCCTGAAACCATCCTCTTCGAGGTTCTTGCTGCCGATCCGGAACACGACGACGCTCTTTCCGCGGTTGACGAAATACTTCTTGTCTCCCTTTTTGAGATGATCGCCGAAATGATATTCGGTGAAGCCCTTTTCTTTCGCCTCTTTGACGGCGTATTCGCAAGCCTCGCGCTCGGTCTTGCCGCCGTCGAGGAACTTCATATAGCCCTCGGCATAGTCGAACATTTCCTTGCGTTCTTCCTTGCTTGCGGTCTCGAAATAATTCTTTCTCTGATAGGAGAGACTCTCCTGCAATTTCTGTCCCTCGGTCTTCTTTGCTTCCGACATAGATTCCTCCTGCTTTTTTCTTTTATTATACCCATATTATATCACCGCCCAAACAAATTTGCAACTTTTTCGCCTCATCTCGAAAAAATTTCTCTTTCCCGGAAATCCCAATGGAACTACCACCCGAAAAAAGAAGGCGCGCCCGACAAAAACGTCGGGCGCGCCCCAGTTGCTTGATTTTTTTGCGCGGCGGAAACCTTTCCGCCCACGCTTTTCTTGCGCGAGAAGAACGCGCAAAGGCCTGCGGGAAAGAGGCCCTCTCAAAATGCGATCCTTCCCCTGCGATCGCGGGATCGCGGCGTTATACGAGCTCGATGATCGCCCGTTCCGCTGCGTCGCCGCGGCGTTCGCCCAAAAGATAGATCCTCGTGTATCCGCCGCCCTGGCCGAGCTCCTCTTTCCGCTGCGCGTATTTGGGAGCGATCTCGTTGAACAGCTTTTCAACGAGGGGATGACGGATCTTCGCCGTGCGCTTCTTGTAGTCCTTCTTGCTCTCGGAGAACTCTTTGATCTCCTGGAGATCGTACGTCTTTGCCATGATCGCGCGGCGGGCAGCCAGCTTCTTCGGACCGTCTTTGACCGACGTCGTTTTGACGTCCTTGCCCTTCTTGTCCTTGATGATCACGTCAAACTCCACGACGTCGTCGTAGCTGTTCACCGCCTTTGTGATGATCTTCTCGACATAGGACTTCAATTCCTTCGCGCGTGCCTCCGTCGTCTCGATCTTTCCGTACCAAAGCAGCTGAGAAGCCTGGCCTCTCAACAGCGCCATTCTTTGTTTGGTTGTCTTGCCCAATTTACCCGGCATATTTTAATCCTCCTTTTTTTCAAGGGAAAGCCCGAATGCTTCCAGCTTTTGAATGACTTCGTCGAGCGATTTCTTGCCGAGGTTGCGCACCTTCAACATCTCGTCCTCCGTCCTGCTGATCAGGTCTTCCACTGTGTGAATATTCGCTCTCTTCAAGCAGTTGTAGGAACGCACGGAAAAATCCATGTCCTCAATCTTCATGGAGAGAATTTGCTGCTGTTTGTCGTCGTCGGTCTTGACGAGAATGTCCATATCCTTGATCGTGTCGGACAAATTGACAAACAAATTGATGTGGTCCTGCATGATCTTCGCCGCAAGGGAGACGATCTCCTTTCCGGAAAAGGTCCCGTCCGTCCAGACCTCGATCGTGAGCCTGTCATAGTCGATGTTCTGGCCGACGCGCGCGGGCTCCACGTTATAATTGACTTTCTGTACGGGCGTATAGATCGAGTCGATCGGAATAAAGTCGATGATCGGCTGCTTGTTGTCCTTTGCGGGATGATACCCTCTGCCCCGTCCGATGGTGATCTCCATGTCGATCTTTCCGCCCGCGTCTACCGTGCAGATATACTGGTCGGAATTGACGATCTCCACCTCTGCGTCCTGCGCAATGTCCTTCGCCGTGATGACGGCCGGCCCTTCCTTGTAAAGACGCAGCGTCTTGGTATAATCTTTATCGGTGATCTTTGTCTTGATCGCAAGCAGTTTCAAATTCAGGATGATCTCCGTGACGTCTTCCTTCACGCCCGGGATCGCCGAAAATTCATGTTTGACGGTGCCGTCCATGAATCTGATCCCCTGCGCCGCGGCGCCGGGCAGCGCCGACAGCAAAATTCTTCTCAGACAGTTGCCTATCGTAAGACCGAAACCCTTCTCGAGCGGTTCCACGACGATCTTCGCATACGATTTCTCCTCGTTTTCCGTTACCTCGATCTTGGGCATATCCATTTCGATCATAATGTTACCTCCTTGAAATTTCTGATTACTTGGAGTACAATTCGACAATCATATGCTCAGCAATCTGGATGTCAACGTCCTCACGCGTCGGCAGCGCCAATACTCTGCCTTCCAGTTTCTCGGGATCGAATTCCAGCCACTTGGGCATATTCGCAACCTTCATCGTCTTGATCTGTTCGAAAAATTTGTTGTTTTTACGGTTCTCCTTGACCGCGATCACGTCTCCCGCCTTTACGCTGTAAGAAGGAACGTTGACCGTTCTTCCGTTGACCATAAAGTGGGAATGGTTGACAAGCTGTCTTGCCTGCGTTCTCGACGCGCCGACGCCCATGCGGAACACCACGTTATCGAGCCTTCTTTCGAGAAGGGAGAGCATGTTCTCGCCCGTGACGCCCTTCATGCGATCCGCCATTTCATAGTAGTGGCGGAACTGCCCTTCCTGCACGCCGTAGATCCGTTTGGTCTTTTGCTTTTCACGAAGCTGCAAGCCGTATTCGGACACCTTCTTCCTGCCGGCGCCGTGCTGTCCGGGAGGGGTGGGGCGTTTACTTACGGGGCACTTCTCCATATAGCATTTTTCACCCTTCAAAAAGAGTTTGCCGCCTTCTCTTCTGCAAAGTTTGCATTTTGCGTCTCTGTAAACTGCCATATTTTCCTCCTATTAAACTCTTCTGCGCTTGGGCGGTCTGCAGCCGTTGTGCGGAACGGGCGAAACGTCCGAGATCAGGGTGACCTGAAGCTCGCAGTTCGAAAGGGCGCGGATCGCCGATTCTCTGCCGGCGCCAGGGCCCTTCACATAGACCTCGACGGCGCGCAGCCCGTGTTCCTTTGCGGCCTTTGCCGCCGTCTCCGTCGCCATCTGCGCCGCAAACGGCGTGCCCTTCCTCGATCCCTTGAACCCGAGCGAACCTGCGCTCGACCAAGAGATCGCGTTCCCGCTCATGTCCGTGAACGTCACAAGCGTATTGTTGAAAGTGGACTGGATATGAACTTGTCCTTTGTCGACCTTTTTGATCTCCTTGCGCTTGCCGCGCGAGACCGTCTTTCTCTTTTCCGCTGCCATTTCGGTCCTCCTTACTTCTTCTTATTCGCGACCGTACGGCGCGGACCTTTCCGCGTCCTAGCGTTGCGCTTTGTGCTCTGTCCGCGGACGGGCAGCCCCTTTCTGTGGCGCACGCCGCGATAGCACCCGATTTCCATCAGGCGCTTGATGTTCAGGCTTACCTGCCCCCTCAGCTCGCCCTCCACGACATAGTGGTGGTCGATGTATTCTCTCAACTTGGAAACGTCGTTCTCGTCGAGATCCTTCACGCGGACATTGGGGTCGATCCCCGTCTCCGCGAGGATCTTCTTGGACGTGGAAAGCCCGATCCCGTAAATATAGGTGAGTCCGATCTCAACCCGTTTTTCCCTGGGCAGATCGACACCGGCAATACGTGCCATTTTGAACCTCCGATTTTTTTGGGTAAAATTTTATTGATCTATCTGAACGGACCGCAGCCGGAAACAGTGGAAAATATTTCCTTCCGCGCTCCCCTTATTTTCGCAATTTTAAGCGCAAAGCAAGCCGATTTCCCGCACGATTCGTGCGGAAATCAGCTGTCTTGTGCAATTTTGCGCCGTGTCGCATGACACAGTAACATTCATTTTAACACTTCCGACAGGGGATGTCAAGCGTTTTTAACCCTGTCTTTGCTTGTGGCTCTTATTTTTCGAGCAAATGACCATGACTTTTCCGTTTCTTTTGATGACCTTGCACTTATCGCACATGGGCTTTACGGAAGGACGAACTTTCATCTCGATTCAACTCCTTAAATTTCTGTATTTTTGGTTTTTCACGGCAGGACTTATTCGTCCTCCTGCGTCAGTTTTTCGAACGCCAGGTGATACGCCCTTTGGTAAGATCGTAAGGGCTCATCTCGAGTTTGACCGCGTCTCCCTCGATGATGCGGATATAATTCATGCGCAGCTTTCCCGAGATATACGCCGTGATCACATACCCGTTGGAGAGTTTGACCTTGAACGTTGCGTTCGGGAGCGCCTCTATCACTCTGCCCTCTGCCTCTATGACGTCGTCTTTCGACATAATTCCTCCGATTTTCTCCTTTTCGCTCAAAGCGTCAGAATTTCGACGCCGCTTTCGCGGATCACAAGCGTATTTTCATAGTGCGCCGCGCGCTTTTTATCTTGCGTCACCGCCGTCCAGCCGTCGTCCAAAATTTTGACTTTCCAGCCGCCGGCTGCGATCATCGGCTCGATACAGAGGACCGTCCCCGCCTTGAGCCGCACGCCCGTTCCGCGCTTTCCGTAATTGGCGACGGTCGGATCCTCGTGCATTTCCCGGCCGATCCCGTGCCCCGTATAGGAGCGGATCACCGAGAAGCCGTTCGCCTCCGCATGCTGCTGCACCCGATAGCCAATATCGCCGAGCGGCGTGCCCTCATGCAGCGATTCGATCGCCTTGAAAAAGCACTCCTCCGTCACGCGCACGAGTTTTTCGCTCTCCGCGTCCACCTTGCCGACGCAAAACGTTCTGGCGCCGTCGCCGTGGAACCCGTTCTTATAGGCGCAAAGATCGACGCTGACGATGTCCCCTTCCTGCAAGGTTCTGCCGTCGGGGATCCCGTGGACGACGACCTCGTTCACCGAAACGCAGGCGGAAGCCGGATACCCGCAATAGCCGAGGCAGCTCGGCTCCGCGCCGCTCGCTTTGATGAAATCATAGACGAGTTTATCGACCTCCTCCGTCGTCATGCCCGCGGCAATGCGCTCCCCGACGAAATTCAGGCAGTCGCGCACGATCCGGCAGGGCTCGCGCATGAGGTCGATCTCCTCTTCTGTCTTGACAAAGATCATTTTTTGAACTTCCCGTCGAGGGCCGCCGCGATCTCCCGGAAGAGTGCTTCGGGCGGTTCCTCCGTGCTTTGGAAGGTCATCAGAATGCCCTTCTTGTTGCCGTAGTATTCGGTGAGGGGCGCCGTCTGCGCTTCATACACTTTGAGGCGCGCCGCCACCGTTTCGGGATTGTCGTCTTTTCTTTGGATCAGCGTGCCGCCGCACTTTTCGCACACCGTCTTTCCGCCGAGCAGAGAGATGTGGTAATTCGCGCCGCACTTTTCGCACACCCGCCGCCCCAAGAGACGGTCCATCAGAAGTTTCGGGTCGATCTCGATGTTGATCACGCCGTCGATGTGTCCGAAAACGTTCAGTCTTTCCGCCTGGAACAAGTTGCGGGGGAAGCCGTCGAGAATAAAGCCGTTCTTGCAGTCCTTCCAACGCAGCCGGTCCTTGACGATGGCGCAAGTCACCTCGTCGGGAACGAGCTCGCCCCGGTCGATGTACGATTTCGCAAGCAACCCGATCTCCGTCTCCTTTTTGATGTTCTCGCGGAAGATATCCCCCGTCGAGATATGGACAAGACCGTAACGCTCGCTGATTTTTTCCGCTTGCGTGCCCTTGCCTGCGCCGGGCGCGCCGAGTAACACGAGATTCATGAATTGCCTCCTTTCATGGATTATTTTTCACCGGCGCCCCGTTGGGACGGGGCGCGGGATGACGATCGGCGATTATTTCAGGAATCCTTTGTAATTCTTCATCATGATCTGCGATTGCAGCTGCTGGTCGAACTCGAGCGCGACCGACACAACGATCAGGATACCGGTCGTGGAGAACGCATTGAGCAGGTTCAAATTATCCGTCGCAATGCTGAAAATGAGCGAAGGAATGAACGCGACGAGCGCGAGGAAAATCGCTCCGAACAGGGTGATCCTGTTGTGGATCCGCTTGAGATACTGCGCCGTGGGCTTTCCGGGACGAATGCCCTGGATGAACCCGCCGTTCTGCTGGATGGTCTTGCTCACGTCCTCGGGATTGAATTCGATCTGTGCATAGAAGAACGCAAAGACGAAGATGAGCACCGTAAGCACCAAGACATATGCCCAAGTGCCGCTTGCGAAGTGTTCGCTCCACCATCTGAGCGCGCCCTCCCATGCGGGAACGAGGCTCATGATCATGGACGGGAACGAGATGATCGCAAACGCGAAGATGAGGGGCATGACGCCGCTTCCCGTGATCTTCATGGGAATGACCGAGCTCTGTCCGCCGTACATCTTTGTGCCGCGCACCTGCTTCGCGTATTGGACGTGGATCTTTCTCTCCGCAAGGTCAACATAGACGATGCAGAAGAACACGATGACCGCAAGCGCGAGGAACCCGAGCACTTCGAAGAGCGGTCCGAGATTGTTCGCGGTGACTTCCGTCAGGTTGGAGATGATGGACATGCCCGCCGTCGAGATGATACCGATGAAGATGATGAGCGAAATGCCGTTCCCGACGCCGTAGTCGGTAATCCGCTCGCCCAGCCACATCACGAGCATGGCGCCGCCCGTGTAGATGACCGTCATATAGATGATCGCGAGCCACCGCTGGTTATAGAAGAGGGATGCCCGGATCGTCTCGCTGGAGGAAAAGTCGGAACTGAATCCGCCCGCGAGATTGACGATGATCCCGATCGACTGCACGACGGCAAGTACGATCGTGACAAATCTTGTGATATTGGTGATCTTCTTTCTGCCCTCTTCGCCCTCTTTCGACAATCTTTCAAGATAGGGAATGCCGACAGTCAGAAGCTGCACGATAATGGACGCGTTGATATACGGTCCGATCCCGAGTGCAAAGAGCGTTCCGCTTTCGAGCGCACCGCCCGTAACGCTGCTCATCAAAGCCAAAAAGTCGTTGCTGGTAACGGAGCTTGCAAACGCCGTACTCGTAATGCCCGGAACGGGAATATAGCACCCGACGCGGAACACGAGAAGGAGCAGCAACGTGATGATGATCTTCTTCCGGATATCCTTGTTCCGGAAGGCATTTTTCAACGTTTCTAACATTTTTAACTCCTTTTTGTGGGTGGGTAGCCGCCATGCGCGCGGCAGAGTTTCCTTGGTTGGTTATTCGGCAGTCTCCGCCTTGCCGCCGGCTTTCTCGATCGCAGCCTTTGCGCTCTCGGAAAACTTCGCAGCCTTTACGGTCAGCGCTTTGTTCAGCTCCCCCTTCCCGAGCACCTTCAAGCCGACGTTGTTTTTCACGTCTTTGGCGAGCCGGTTCTCCATGATGTAGGCAAGATCGACGACCGTGCCCTCCGGAAGTTCGTTCAGCTGGGAGAGATTGACGATCACGTACTCCTTTCTCCACTTGTTGTTGAAACCGCGCTTGGGGAGACGTCTTGCGAGCGTCATCTGACCGCCTTCGAAACCGGGACGGACGCCGCCGCCCGAACGCGCCCATTGACCTTTATGGCCCTTGCCCGACGTCTTGCCGAGCCCGGAGCCGATCCCGCGCCCCAGACGCTTTCCCGTTGTTCTTGCTCCCTCTGCGGGAGATAAAGTATCAATTCTCATTGCTGTCTCCTTATACGTTCTCGACCTTGATAAGGTGCGCCACTTTCTTCAGCTTTCCCTGAAGCGCGGGGCTGTCCTCGAAGGTCCTCTCGGAACGGATCTTGGTAAGTCCCAGCGACTGTACCGTCGCCTTGACCGATTTCACTTCCCCGATCGTACTTTTCACAAGCGTTACTTTTACCATAACTCCCTCCTCAGCCTACGATCTCTTCCACGGTCTTGCCGCGCAGCAGCGCGACCTCTTCCGCCGTTTTCAGGGAAGCGAGTCCTTCCACCGTCGCCTTGACGCAGTTGATGGGATTCTGCGTGCCGTGGGACTTCGTTCTGATGTTCTTGATCCCCGCAGCTTCCATGACCGCACGCACGGGACCGCCCGCAATGACGCCCGTACCTTCGGTAGCCGGCATCATGAGCACCGCGCCGCGCCCGAACCTGCCGAGCACTTCGTGCGGGATCGTCGTATCCACGATCGCCACGCGCACGAGATTCTTCTTCGCCGCCTGCGTCGCCTTCTCGATCGCCTCGGGCACTTCCTTCGCCTTGCCCTGTCCGTATCCGACTTTGCCGTTCCCGTCGCCGACGACGACAAGCGCCGCAAAGCGCATGTTTCTGCCGCCCTTGACCGTCTTGCTGACGCGGTTGACCCCGATCAGCTTTTTGATGAAGCCGTCGTCCTGTTCCTGTTTTCTTTGAGGTCTGTTTTCTCTTGCCATGATTTCTCTCCTAATCAGAATTTCAGTCCGGCTTCGCGTGCGCCGTCCGCGACCGCTTTCACGCGCCCCGTGTAGAGGTATCCGCCACGGTCGAACACGACCGACTCGATCCCCTTGTCCTTGGCGCGCGCACCCGCCGTCTGTCCGACGATCTTGGCTGCTTCCGTCTTGGTCTTGCCTTCGATCTGTTCGCGCACCGCCTTTTCAAGCGTGGACGCGGACGCAAGCGTCACTCCCTTCACGTCGTCGATGATCTGGACATAGATGTGATTCAGACTTCTGTAAACGTTCAGACGGGGAATTTCCGCCGTGCCCGAAACGTGCTTCCTGACGCGGGCGTGACGGCGCTGTCTGACCGAATTTTTATCAACTTTCGTTATCATGATTTACGCTCCTTTACTTCTTGCCCTTGCCCGAAGTCTTGCCTTCCTTATGCTCGACATGTTCGTTCTTATAACGAATGCCGTAGCCGTGGTAGGGTTCCGGCTCGCGGATCGAACGGAGATTCGCCGCAACCTGCCCCACAAGTTCTTTGTCGATCCCGCTGACCGTGATGTCGGTCGGCGAAGGGACGTCGATCTTGATCCCCTCGGGTTCCGGAAATTCGACGGGGTGCGAAAAGCCCACGTTCAGAATGAGCTTGTTGCCCTGCTTCGTCGCCTTCCAGCCGACGCCCTTGACTTCGAGCGCCTTGGAAAATCCTTCCGAAACGCCCTTTACCATGCCTGCGATGAGCGCCCGGTAAAGCCCGTGATATGCCCCCGCATCCTTTTCCGTGCTGTTCGTGGTGAGCGTGATTTGCCCGTCCTCGACTTTGACTTCGACGCCGCCGCCGATCTTTCTTTTCAGTTCACCCTTGGCGCCCTTGACCGTGACGACGTTGTCCTCGCAAGTGAGGCTGACGCCTGCGGGGACCGCGATACTCATTTTACCGATTCTCGACATATTTCCCCTCCTTACCAGACGTAGCAGAGCACTTCGCCGCCGACATTCTTGCGCTTCGCCTGCTTATCCGTCATGATTCCCTGGTTCGTGGACACGATGGCAATGCCGAAACCGCCCATGACCTTGGGCATGTTCTCGGCGCCGCTGTACGTTCTCAGTCCCGGCTTGGAGACCCTCTGGAGCCCCCCGATAACCGAACGCCCGTTTGCGTATTTCAGCGTGATGACGAGCTTTCCGTTGAACCCGTCCTCGACCTTCTCCACATTCGAAACGTAGCCCTCTTCGAGAAGAATGCGCGCGATCTCGCTCTTCATCTTGGAAGAGGGGATCTCGACCGTCTCCTTTCTCACCGTGAGCGCGTTCCTGATTCTTGTGAGCATATCTGCGATAGGATCTGTCATCTCTTGCCTCCTTACCAGCTCGATTTCTTCACGCCGGGGATCTGTCCCTTATAGGCGAGGTTCCGGAAGCAGATACGGCAGACGCCGTACTTCCTCAAAACCGCATGAGGTCTCCCGCAGATGGAGCAACGGGTGTAGCCCCGCGTGGAAAACTTGGGTTTTTGCTGTTGTTTATTGATCATTGACTTCTTTGCCATGTTATCTTCCTCACTTCTTGAAGGGCATTCCGAGCGCTCTCAAAAGCTCTCTCGCTTCCTCGTCCGTCTGCGCCGTCGTGACGATGCAAACGTCCATGCCTCTGATCTTTTCCACCTGGTCGTACGTGATCTCGGGGAAAATGAGCTGTTCTTTGAGTCCCACCGCATAGTTCCCTCTGCCGTCGAACGCCGTGGCGGAAACGCCGCGGAAATCGCGCACACGCGGAAGCGCAATGGAGACGAACTTATCGTAAAAGTCGTACATCCGGTTGCCGCGCAGGGTGACTTTGAGCCCGATGTTCATGCCCTCTCTCACCTTGAAGTTTGCGACCGACTTCGTTGCCTTGCAGTAGATGGGCTTCTGCCCGGAAATGAGCATGAGCTCCTTTTCGATGATCTGCATGGATTTCTGGTTGTCCTTGATGTCGCCGAGCCCGGTGTTGATGACGATCTTCTCGAGCCGCGGGACCTGCATCACCGTCTTGTAGCCGAACTTCTGCATGAGATAGGGAACTACTTCCGTGCGGTATTGGG
This sequence comes from uncultured Clostridia bacterium, assembly GCA_947630115.1. Taxonomy (GTDB): domain Bacteria; phylum Bacillota; class Clostridia; order Christensenellales; family Borkfalkiaceae; genus Gallimonas. The sequence continues at coordinate 9,779 of CANRGG010000001.1, read as the reverse complement.
TGAGAACTCTGCTGGGTTCTCTTGCCGTCTGCCCGCTCTTTGCTTCGGGCGCCTTCTTTGCGCCCTTTTCCGCGGGAGCTTTCCCCTTTGCGGATTTCTCCGCTTCGGTCTTTTTCTCTGCCATGATATTTACTCCTTGACCGCCGGTCCTTTATTTCGTCCGTAACAGCGGGCGTTTACTCGGCGGGATTCTCCTTTTCTTCGCTCTTCTGGCTGCGTTTTCTCGTCCGCTTCTTGGGCGCTTCCGCCTTTGCTTCGGCGGAGGCATTTTTGGACTTCTTCACATACGCCTTGTCCAGCACCGCGCCGCACTTCTTGCAGACGCGCACCTTCTTGCCTTCCACTTCCGTGTGTCCGATCCTCGTCGCCTTGCCGCACTTGTCGCAGACGATCTCCACATTGGACACGTCGATGGGGCTCTCCTCCGTCACGATCCGGCTCGTCTCGTTGGTCTTTCTCGCCTTTCTGTGCTTCTGCACCAGCGCGACCCCTTCCACGATGACCGTGTTGTTCTTGGGAGAGGTCGCAAGAACCTTGCCCTGCTTCCCCTTATATTTCCCCGTCAGAACGAGGACATTGTCGTTTATCTTGATTTCCATAGCTTACAGCACCTCCGGAGCGAGGGAAATGATCCTCATGTAATCTTTGTCTCTGAGCTCTCTCGCGATCGGTCCAAAAATACGGGTGCCGCGGGGCTGCTTCTGCGCGTCGATGATGACTGCCGCGTTGTCGTCGAAACGGATATAGGTGCCGTCCGGACGGCGGATCCCCTTCGAACTTCTCACGATGACCGCCTTCACGACGTCGCCCTTCTTGACGGCGCCGCCGGGCGTTGCCGTCTTGACGCTTGCGACGATCACGTCGCCGATGTTGCCGGTTCTGCGGAAAGAGCCGCCCAAAACGCGAATGCAGAAAAGCTCCTTCGCGCCCGAGTTGTCCGCTGCTTTCAGCCTTGTTTGAGGTTGTATCATACCTGCGTCTCCTTTGCCTTACTTCGCCTTCTCGACGATTTCGGCGACTCTCCAATTCTTGTCCTTGCTCAGTTTGCGCGTTTCCACGATCCTGACCTTGTCGCCGACGCCGCACTCGTTATTCTCGTCGTGCGCCTTGAAGCGCTTCGTGCGGGTGATCGTCTTCTTGTAAACGGGGTGCTTGCTCTTGTCCGTTACCGCCACGACGACCGTCTTATCCATTTTGTCGGACACCACCAGCCCGACTCTTTCCTTCCTGAGATTTCTTTCTTCCATTTTCGTCACCTCACGCCTTTAATTCCCGCGCACGGATCTCCGTGTTGACTCTCGCGATGTCGCGCTTGCAGTTCCGGATGGACAGCGGATTTTCAAGCTGCCCGGACGCATGGCGGAACCGGAGATTGAAGAGTTCGCTCTTGAGCTCCTTGAGTTTCCCTGCGAGCTCGGCGTCGGTCATTTTGTGGATATCGATCTTTTTCATTATGCTTCACCGCCTTCCGCCTTTTCTTCGAGGTCCTCTTTTTTGACGAATTTACATTTGATGGGAAGTTTGTGCCCCGCAAGACGCATTGCCTCGCGCGCGACTTCCTCGGGAACGCCCGCCATTTCGAACATGACTCTTCCGGGCTTCACAACCGCGACCCAAAACTCGACCGCGCCTTTGCCCGAACCCATTCTGGCTTCCGCCGGGTGACGGGTGATGGGCTTGTGGGGGAAGATGTCGATCCAGACCTGGCCGCCGCGCTTGATAAATCTCGTCATCGCGATACGCGCCGCCTCGATCTGGTTGGATTTGATCCAGCCCGCCTCTTCCGCGACGAGGCCATATTCGCCGTATGCGACGATGTTTCCCTTATGCGCAGCCCCTTTCAAGCTCCCCCGGTGCTGCTTTCTTCTCTTGACTCTCTTCGGGATTAACATTATTTGTTGCCTCCTTCCGCTTTCTTTGCGGCTTTCAGGACTTCGCCCTTGTAGATCCAGCACTTGACGCCGATCATGCCGAACGTCGTATGCGCTTCCGCAAAGCCGTAGTCGATGTCCGCACGCAGCGTCTGGAGCGGAATGCTCCCGTCGTGGTAATGCTCGCTGCCTGCGATCTCGCGGCCGTCCAGACGCCCGCTGACCTGCATTTTGACGCCCTTGACGCCCGCCCGCATGGTCCTGCCGATCGCCTGCTTGATCGCTCTTCTGAACGCGATACGCTTTTCAAGCTGCGCCGCCACACTCTCCGCGACGAGCTGCGCGTCCGCGTCGGGCTTTCTCACTTCGGTCACGTTGATGATGATCTGCTTCCCGCCCGTGAGCTTGGAAAGATCCTTCTTGATGACCTCGATCCCCGCGCCTGCCTTGCCGATGAGAACGCCGGGTCTGCCCGTCTGAATGGTGACGACGATCTTGCCCGCCGCCCGTTCGATGAGAATGCGCGAGACTGCCGCCGCATAGTACTTCTTTTTGAGGAAGGTGCGGATCACATAGTCTTCTTTGAGATAAGCGCCGAACTCCTTTTTATCGGCATACCACTGCGTATCCCAGCCCTTGATGACGCCGACTCTCAATCCGTGAGGATTCACTTTCTGTCCCATGTTAAATATTTCCCTCCGCACTCTTCACATCGAGGATGACCGTGATGTGGCTCGTTCTTTTCAAGATCGCATGCCCTCTGCCCTTCGAGACGGGCTGCATGCGTTTCAGCATCGTTCCTCCGTTTGCGAAACACTCCGCGACGTAAAGATCTCCTCTGTCCATCCCGTTGTTGTGCTCCGCGTTGGCGACTGCGCTCATCAGCACTTTCAGCGTGGGCGCGGCACCGCCGTTCGGAAGATTTTCGAGGATCGCCTTCGCCTGCGCGACGCTCTTGCCGCGGATGAGATCGAGCACCGTTCTCACCTTGTAGGGAGAGACCCTGATATACTTTGCGACCGCATAGGGACGCTTCTCTCTTTTTTCTTCGACTCTTTCGGTCTTTTTCTTCATATTACCTGCCATACCGCTCCTCCTTACTTCCCGGGCGCCGTCGTCTTTGCCGTGTGTCCCTTGAAGGTCCGCGTCGGCGCGAACTCCCCGAGCTTGCAGCCGACCATATCCTCCGTGATATACACGGGAACGTGCTTCCTGCCGTCGTAAACGGCGATCGTATGTCCAACCATCTGAGGGAAGATCGTCGACGCTCTCGACCATGTTTTGAGAACCTTCTTTTCGTTCGCCTCGTTCATCGCCTCGATCCGCTTCAAAAGTTTCGCTTCGACGTAAGGCCCTTTCTTGATACTTCTCGACATTTTCTATCCCTCCTTAATTGATCCTCTTCAGGATGAACCTGCTCGTAGGATTCTTCTTCTTTCTCGTCTTGTATCCGAGCGCAGGCTTGCCCCAAGGCGTTTCCGGTCCCGCATGTCCGACGGGCGACTTTCCTTCGCCGCCGCCGTGCGGGTGATCGTTCGGGTTCATGACCGAGCCACGGACGGTCGGACGAACGCCGAGATGGCGCGTCTTGCCCGCCTTGCCGACTTTGATGATCTCATGCTCCTCGTTGCCGACCATGCCGATCGTCGCCCGGCAGACCGCGGGAATGAGCCGCATTTCGCCCGAGGGCATTTTGATCGTCGCATAATTTCCTTCGAGCGCCATGATCTGCGCGGCGATCCCCGCGCTTCTTGCGACCTGTCCGCCCCTTCCCGGCTTCATTTCGATGTTGTGCACCATCGTGCCGACGGGGATATCCTTGAGCGGGAGGCAGTTGCCGACTTTGATGTCGGAACCGGTGCCGCTCGTCACCACGTCGCCGGGATTGAGCCCGACGGGCGCGAGGATATATCTCTTTTCGCCGTCCGCATAGACCAAAAGCGCGATGTTTGCGCTGCGGTTGGGATCGTACTGGATATTCTTGACTGTTGCCGGGATTCCGTCTTTATCCCGTTTGAAATCGATAATGCGGTATTTGCGCTTGTTGCCGCCGCCGATGTGACGGACGGTGATGCGCCCCGCGTTGTTTCTGCCGCCCGAATGACGCTGATCCTCGAGCAGGGAGCGCTCCGCCTTCTCCTTGGACAGTTCCGAATAGTCGGGAACCGTCATGAAACGGCGCGCGGCGGACGTGGGTTTATATCTCTTGACTGCCATTGCTGTTATCCTCCGAAATTTACGACAACGAACTGAAATGTTCGATCGGCTTGCTGCTTTCCTTCAAAGAGACGATCGCTTTCTTCGTCGTCGGGGTGTAGCCCTGCGTTCTGCCCTGTCTCTTCAACTTCCCGCGCTGCGTCACGGTGTTCACGCTCTTCACTTCCACGCCGAACATCTTTTCCACGGCGATCTTGATTTGCGATTTGTTCGCGCTCTTCAGGACCTGAAAGGTATAGCGCTTTTCCGCGATCCCGTCATAGCCTTTCTCGGTCAGAACGGGTCTGATAATGATATCTTCCGGCATCATAATGCGTAAGCCTCCTCAAGTTTTTTCACCGAACCCTTCGTGAGGACCACGACGGCGTTTGCGACCACTTCATAGGTGTTGATCTCGCCCACGGAGAGGGTGGAAAGGGTGGGAAGATTGCGGCTCGCGAGAATGACGTTCTGATCGTTCTCGTCCATCACGACGACGGTGCGCTTTTCAAGGCGCAGCGCCTTCCGGAACGCCTCCATCTCCTTCGTCTTGGGCGCGGAGAGTTTGATCTCGTCTACGACGAGCAGCTCCCCGTCCGCGACCTTCTTGGAAAGAGCGGACAAAAGCGCGCCCCGCTTCGCTTCCTTGTTCATCTTCTTGGAAAAATCACGGGACTTCGGTGCGAACACGACGCCGCCCTTCGTCCACTGCGGCGCACGGATGGATCCCTGGCGCGCCCTGCCCGTGTCCTTCTGTCTCCACGGCTTCACGCCGCCGCCGCGCACTTCGGTGCGGGTGAGCGTGCTCTTCGTCCCCTGTCTCTGGTTGGCGAGATAGGTGACGACCGCCTGATGAATGAGCGGCTCGTTGTATTCGACGCCGAAGATCTCGTCGGAAAGTTCGATCTCTCCGACCTCCGCGCCTTTCATATTATAAACTTTCACGTTTGCCATCTCAGTTCTCCTTTTGCTTTACGCTGTTGAAAATCGTGACGACGCTCCCTCTCGGTCCCGGGATCGCTCCCTTGATGAGGATCGCATTGCGGGCTGCGTCCACGCGCACGATCTCGAGGTTCTGGATCGTGACGTTCTCGACGCCGTACTGCCCTGCGAGGTGCTTCTGCTTGAACACCCGCGAAGGCGAGCTGTTCGCGCCCATGGAGCCCGGCTCGCGATGGACGGGGCCGACGCCGTGCGTCTCTTTCAGGCGGTGCTGGTTCCATCTCTTGATGACGCCCGTGTAGCCGTGGCCCTTGGTGACGCCCGAAACGTCCACCTTGTCGCCCGCCGCGAACACGTCCGCCTTCACGAAGTCGCCGACTTTGTAGCTGTCCACTTTATCGAGGCGCACTTCTTTGAGGACCTTGCAGGGCTTGACCCCCGCCTTCTTGAATTGCCCGAGTTCGGGCTTGTTGAGCGATCTCTCGCTCGTTTCGTCGAAGCCCAGCTTCAATGCCGTGTAGCCGTCCGCTTCCTGCGTCTTGATCTGAACGACCGGGCAGGGACCCGCTTCCACGACGGTGACGGGGATCATCTTCCCGTCTTGCGCAAAGATCTGCGTCATGCCTGCTTTGCGCCCGATGATTGCTTTATTCATGGATAAAGTTCACTCCTGTAAATTTTTTTATTTGCGAAAACCGCCTTTGAGGCAGTTTTTCAAATTCGTTTTCGATCAGCCGAGCTTGACTTTGATATCCACGCCCGCGGGCAGATGGATGGAGTCGAGCAGCTTCGCGTTGGGGGAATAGATGTCGATGATCCGCTTGTGGGTGCGCATCTCGAACTGCTCGCGCGAGTCCTTATCCTTGTGCGGGCAGCGGAGGATCGTGACGATCTCGCGCTCGGTGGGAAGCGGAATGGGACCGGAGATCTTCGCTCCGCCCTTCTGCATGGTCTCCACGATCCGGCTCGCGGCTTGATCCACGAGTTCATGGTCGTAAGAGGACAACTTGATCCTGATTTTCTGGCTTGCCATTTTTCTTTGCTCCTTCCTTTTTATACGAACTGTTTTTTTGTGTCAACGCTGCCGGGCGTATCGAGGTCTTTTCATCAAAAAAACACGCGTGTTTTGCGGTGTTTTACGCAAAAGCCTCGGTTCGTCGCAGGAGTCTTGCCCCCGCATTTGTCAACGGAAATTATCTGCCGAGGGGCTTTCGTGCCTCGATTTTTCAGTAACTTCCCGTCTCAACCCTATACGCCATAATGACACAGCTTGATAATTTTACCATAATGTCAAGCGGTTTGTCAACGCATTTTGCGCGGGATTTTTGATCTTTTTTTCCCGAAATGCAACTTTTTTATACTTTTTTTCCGATTTTTTCGCCGCAGCGGACCAAAGTTTCCAGCCCCGCCGCGGTATTTTCGAAAAATTCCCCGTCGAGTAAGACCTTCCCCGCCTCGAGGAAGAGCACGATCGTCGAGCCGCCGAATTCAAACCTGCCCTTTTCTTCGCCGCGCGAAAAGGCGGCTTTGTTTTCGTTGATGATCCTGCCGACAAACATCGCGCCGACCTCCGTTTGAGCGACGCAGCCGAAATTTTCGGTGTCGAGCAGGGTGACTTCCCGGCAATTCTCCGCAAAGACCCTCCTCTTTTCGAGGGCGGCGGGGCGCACCGTATGCAGCCTGCCCTTGAGGAAGGTGCTTTTTCCGGCGGTTCCGCCGTCGGGATAGCAGAAGCGGTGATAGTCGCGGACGGTCAGGCGCAGGACGATCGCCGTGCCTCCGAAAAATTTTTCCGCGGCCTTTTCGTCTCCCAGAAGGCTCCCGGCGGTATAATCGAAGCCTTTGACGCGGAAAGTTCCCTCTTTTGTGATGGGAAAGACGGTGACGGCACCGTCGCAGGGCGAGCAAAATGCCTCGGGCGAAGGGTCGAACGGACGGAGCTCGGGACGGATCCTGCGGGTAAAAAAGGCATTGAAGCTCTTATAGGTTTCGGGCAGGTACTCCCCCATGTCGATCCCGTGCTTTTTGATAAATTTTTTGATAAGCGGTTTGGAAAGACGGCTGTCCAGAAATTTTCCCGCGATCTTCGATAAAAAGCGAGAGGAAAACAGCCGCAAAAAAATTCTGCCGAACGGATTTTCGTAGAGAAATTTCACCCCGCCGTCGGGCGGCAGGGGCTGCAGCGTTTGCCTCATACGAAAGCCGCTCTCTTCCCGAACGGGGAGAAGCACTGCGCGTTGAAATTTGCCGCGAGCGGAACGCCGCAGACGTACCAGCGGATGAGGCAGAGTACCGTCACGATCACGAACAGCACGGCGACGGTGATACAGAGCCCGCGCGGCCCCGCCTTGGGCATGCGGAAGCGGAACACGAACAGAAACGACAGCAGCAGATAGCAGAACGCCATGATGAGATACATGACAAGCGGCGAGGAGAACATCGTCGCGATAAAGTAAAAGACGGGAAGCCCCACCGCGACGTTCGTGACGGGAAGTCCCTCAAAATAGGTGCGTTTTTTCCCGCCCTCGGCGATCCGGATCTCCTCGGTCACGTCGAAATAGGCGAGCCGGATGAGCGCGCAGAGGGCGAAGATCACGAACACGGGAATGAAATACCACGCGCGCATGCCCATGTTGAACCCGATCGCAATGGGCGCGATCCCGAAGGCGACAAGGTCGCTGAGCGAGTCGATATGGGCGCCGAAACGTTTGTCGAGTTCGGTGCGGTTCTTCCTCGTGCCGGCGACGACGCCGTCGAACGCGTCGCAAAATCCCGAAATAAACAGACAGACGACCCCCCAGAAGGCGCCGTATAAAGAGGACACGAGGATCCCCGCGACCCCCGCTGCGACCGAGAGATAGGTCAGGATGACGCCGTAGCTCCAAAAACCCACAAACGGCGATTTACGTTTGGTTTTCTTCTTCTCCTCCATTTTCGTTTTCTCCCGTTTCGTTTTTCCCTGGCGTGCGCCGCATTCTGTGCACATGATAGATCATGGTATAGATGCCGCAGAGCAGCATCCGCAGATAGTACGACAGCACGCGCGAGACCATCATCGCAGAGAGGATGAACGCCCCGCCGAAGGAGATCGCATAGATCTCGAGATACAGATATTCGAACGCGCCCACCCCGCCCGGGAGCGGAATGGAATTATACCCCACGAGCACAAGCGCTTCGAGCGCGAACAGATCGACAAAGTTGAGCTTGGGATCGGCGGCGAGACAGACGAACGCCGCGATCGCGACATGCGAGACGCGCTGGCCTAAATTGCAGAAAAAATTCGCGAACGACATGCCGGGATGTTCTTTGAGCGCATGCAGGCACTCGCTGTACTTTTCCACCTCGACGCGCAGCTTTTCCCGCCATTTTTCGGGCTTCTTCACAAGGTGCAGCTTGACAAACAGCGAAATGAGCCCGTTGCCGCACTTCTGCACCCCCTTCCCCCAGAACATGCAGCCGATGAAAAAGAGAAGCAGAAAGCTCTGCACGACAAACCCGAGAATGATGAGCAGCTTGACGAACCAATTCTCGATCAGCCCGAAATACCCCGGACGGACGGCAAAGACCGCGGCGCCGATCAGAATGATCGCAAACGTATAGGCGATCAGATTGAACACCAGCGCAAACGACGCCTTGCCCGCGCCGATCCCGTCCTTCACCATATAAAAGGCGGCGGCGGGCTGTCCGCCCGAAGCGGACGGCGTGATCGCGGAATAGTAAAGATCGGCGGAGGCGTACACGAGCGAGCCCGCAAGTTTAGGCCGTTCCCCCAGCCCGCGCAGGATAAAGTGCAGGCTGACCGCCTCGAACACGACGGAAAGGATCATCGCACCCACCGCCGCAAGCAGCCACCAGGGATTGCAGCCCCTCAAAAATTCCCCGATATTCTGAAAGTTGAGCTCGCGGTTGCTCAAAATGAGAACGACGAGCGTGACCGCGACGAGAAGCAAGAGAAAAAGCACGTTGAACAGCATTTTCTTCGCTTGTCTGGACATTTTCCTCTCCATAGTTCCCCTTCCGCGGTTTCAGCTCAAAACATTATACATATTTTTCGAGCTTCTGTCAACCGTTGGAACGATCATTCTGCCGCGGATACGATTTTATCCCCGTCCGGGCGGGAAAATTACAAGCGCCGCCCGTCCGAACCTCTCGGACGGGCGGCTTTTTTCGGCTGTTTTGGGTTTATTTTGCAAATTCCACGCTACGGAACTCGCGGATCACGTTGACTTTGATCTGACCGGGATATTCGAGCTCGCTCTCGATCTTCTTGGCGATATCTTTTGCAAGGAACATCGCCTTTGCGTCGTCAATGACTTCTGGCTTTACGATGACGCGAACCTCTCTGCCCGCCTGGATCGCATAGCTCTTTTCGACGCCGTTGAAACTCGCCGCAATGCTCTCGAGTTTTTCGAGCCGCTTCACATAATTGCTGCCCGTCTCCCGCCGTGCGCCCGGCCGTGCGCCCGAGATCCCGTCCGCCGCCTGCACGAGGATCGCCTCGATGGTCTTGGGTTCCACGTCCCCGTGGTGCGCCATGATCGCATTGACGATCATCGCGTTTTCCTTATACTTTTTGGCAAGATCGGCGCCGATCTGGATGTGCGTGCCCTCCTGCTCGTGATCGACCGCCTTGCCGATATCGTGCAGAAGCCCCGCGCGCTTTGCAAAGTTGACGTCGAGCCCCAGCTCCTGCGCCATGAGCCCCGCAAGCTGGGCGACTTCGATCGAATGGCGGTAGACGTTCTGTCCGTAGCTCGTGCGGGATTTGAG